>DKNW01000084.1:0-40022 GCA_002469805.1 Rhodobiaceae bacterium UBA7378 | reverse complement strand
AAAAAGTATGCCACAGCGCGCTAACTTGCCCAAGTGGGTTAGAGGAATTGGGGTAGGGGAATTTGGATTAAGAAAATAAGCCCGGTTGATCATTTTTTTTCGGTGGGTCTTGGGCATCAGCCAGAAATTTACCATACTGGCAAGCCTGCGCATGCGCAGGTCGGCTCGCGCCATCCAACGTGGATTTGATGTCGGCTAGTGTTGGTTCAATCCAGCGCGTATTGACTGTGTAGGCAATGAGCGTGGTTTTGAAAACCATCAGCGCTTCATGAGCAACCAAAAAATCTCGGTCAGTGAATCTGTCGCCATCGACGTATAGGAAATAGCCGATGTCGCTAACATCAAACCCCATTTTTCGCAGCACCCAGACATATAAATCCATCTGGCGCTTATAGGCAGATTTATAAGGGTCATCTAGGTTGATTTCCCTGCCGGCTTTTTTCTGCGACGTGCTTTTATAGTCAACGATATGCAGCTCTTTCGTTTGGATGTTTTGCCAAACATCATCAAGACCACCGCCGATTTTCAGGTCATGCTGCTTGACAATCGTATGCATACGCCCATCCGCACCAAAATGCAGGCTATCCGTCCATCTTTCGAAATTCTCATGTTGAAACGGCACGAGATGGTCTAACCCAAGTGCCTGCAAAAATGGAGGGCTGGTCTGGTTGGTTCGATATTTACCAAAATGTTTTTTCAATAAAACATCTGTTGCTTCATTGATGTTAAAACCTGGGATATCCGGGAACTTAATCCCTTCTGCCTGTTGCATATAGAAACAAGCGGGGCAGCGTACAAAGTTTTCGATCCGCGACCTGCTCAGTTCGTAAGGCGCGCTATTTAACGGGTCATACACTCCTCTGTGTCTCGGCATATTTCACTCCATCTCGGCGCGCACTGTTCGGTGCTTAATAATCAGTTCGGTGGTTCGCCGTCACTTCCTTGTTTTAATTGATGCAGGGTAAGCGCGTCGGGCATTACAATATAGTATGGGCAGCGCAATGTTTAAAATTGCCACGTAACGCCGCAAAAATGTACACCGTCATCGTCTGTCGGCAGGCCTAGCTGCGTGGCGCGCGCCCGAATGTCGGATGCCGCATCGCGCCCAGCATGTAGGCGCACATGAGTGACCCGCGGCTGAGAGACCGTATGTAGGGCAAAATTGAATTGCGCTGCGTCGAGGGAGAGGGTCGATGATGTCGCTGGTCGTTGCAGCAAGGTCGACCAGTGCGCACATAAAGCGGTTGGATCGGAAGCTGCGAATTGCAAGCCAGCCAACGCGCCAACACTTGTATTAGTGCCGCTTATATCCGTCGGATCTGTCGTTTCAGAAGGCCAGTTAGCCCAACGCCAATAGGCCTGCGGTGACTGCCAATCGTCGTGTCCCATGCTGTCGACTGACACGATGGCGCCGCCAAAATCATTGGGATGAAAATGGGTGGCATGAATGTCGTCATCAATATGCGAAAATATTGTTCGCACGCCACATGACTGTATATGCGCGGTAATTGGCGCGGCGGTTTCACACTGCAAGATGAGCATATAGAACCCGTTGCCGTGGCGCGCAAGAAAACGTCCGGCCGCCGTGTCGGTGTGCCCGGGTAACGGGCTGACGACCTCTAGAAAATCGCCGCCGGTCATAATCAACCCGTTCTCCAAGCCGAAATGTGCAACCCCGGGATCACGAAATATCACCGGGCTGTCAAATAGGGTCTCTAGTGTTTTTAATGTCGGCTCCAGATCTTGGGCAACCAAACAGATTTGTCTCAAGCGCATACTTTTCCCCCTTTTTTAAGAACTCCGCACCGTTATATCCCAGGAATGAAATTCTGCCTGCGGCCCGATTGTTTGGAAACCATTTTTTGCCTGATCCCCATGCGGGTCGCGTGGCAGCTTTATATTTGCCTTTGCCGTTAGATTTTGGAAAACTCGCAAAGTGAGGGGAACGTAAATGATATGGCAGATTTGAAAGCGACGATTGTCGCTGGGGTGGGAAGGTGGCGCACGCGTTGTGACCCTTTATCAGGCCGATTAGAAGGCAGCGTTGTACAAGAGTAGGAGGAGTAGCAGATGACGAATTTAACACAGTTTATGAATTCAGCAGCGGACACGCGACCAAACGCAACGGCGACCATTATGGGCGAGCGTCGGCGCAGTTGGCGCGAGCATCGCGATCGAATTGCAAAACTTGCCGATAGTTTGCGCAAACTCGGCGCTGGGGCTGGCGATCGCGTGGCAATTTTGGCTCTCAATTCTGATCGATATACTGAGTATTATCATGCTGTTTGGTGGGCAGGTGCCGCGGTGGTGCCGATGAACATTCGCTGGACGGAAGTTGAAAATGCTTACTCGCTGAACGATTCCGAGGCTGAAATACTATTCGTGGATAAAGCTTTCGCCCCAGTAGTTGACGGTATTCGAAGCGAGTGCAGCAAGTTGAAAACGGTCATCTATCTAGACGATGATACGCTACCCGACGGCATGCTGGCTTACGAAGATTTGGTAGAGCAGGGTAGCTTATGTGATGACGCGCTGCGCAGCGGCGAAGATTTGGCCGGACTTTATTATACGGGTGGTACGACAGGTTTCCCAAAGGGTGTGATGCTGCCTCATAGGGCGCTTTGGTATAATAACCTGGTAATGTCGAAAATGAGCGAAGGGCAACCCGAAAGCAGCTATTTACACGCAGGGCCCATGTTCCACCTCGCTGATGGCGCCGCAAGCGGTGGGCTTACAGCGGTTGGAGCGACGCATGTGTTCATCCCGATGTTTGATGTCGAAGGCGTGATGAACGCCATCGAAACGCAAGGTGTTACCCACACTCTCATGGTGCCAACAATGATCGGCATGCTTATGAATTCAGATGCGTTCGATCCGGAACGGCTTTCGACCCTTCAATATTTGACCTATGGCGCATCACCAATGCCCGAAGGTCTTTTAATCGATCTGATCAAGCGCCTGCCGCATTTGAAAATCATTCAAGGTTATGGGCAAACCGAGCTTGCGCCCATTGTGACGACGCTGCAGCCGGAATTTCACGTACTTGGCGGCAATAACTCCAAACTTCGATCAGCTGGGCGGCCTGTGCCGGGAACTGAAGTGAAGATTGTCGACGAGACCGGCGCGAAGGTTGCGCCCGGTGAGGTTGGTGAAATTTGCGCGCGCGGCATGGGCACCATGCAAGGGTATTGGAAACTTGAAAAGCAAACAGCCGATACACTGGTCGATGGTTGGGTCCATACGGGTGACGGCGGCTATATGGATGATGACGGCTTTGTGTTTATCGCGGATCGTATGAAGGACATGATTGTCACAGGCGGCGAAAATGTGTTTTCTGCCGAGGTGGAGAGTGCCATTTCAACGCATGACTCGATTGCCGAGGTTGCCGTCATTGGTATCCCTGATGATAATTGGGGGGAGGCTATCCATGCGATTATCGTGCCCAAGGAAGGCAAGGCGCCGACGACAGATGAAATCGTCGAACATTGCCGCCCGTTGATCGCCAATTACAAATTGCCACGCTCAATCGAATTGCGACATGACCCGCTGCCTGTATCAGGCGCGGGCAAAGTGCTGAAGCGTGATTTGCGGGCGCCGTTCTGGGAAGGTAAAGAACGCCAGGTTAATTGACGCGCTCCTCAGTCAAGACTGAGCGCTGACACGAGCAAATTCTCTCCTCGCGCGGTAGATCGGTTGGGCTTTCATTTATTTTATCCAATGTTAAAATAAATGACCAAGTCCGACCGGGTTTGCACATGACGAGATGAGAGGCACAACAATGCTCAAAAGCAGTCATAAGGCGAGAGTGGCACCTTCTGCATCGCACAGCATGCAGTCTAAGACGAAAGAGTTGAGGCAGGCGGTGCTGATAAAGGCCGCTCAGTTATTCTCAGGCCTTGGATATGACGCGATTTCCCTGGCAACCATTGAGGCGGCGGCGCAGGTTCCCAAGAATGTCATCCCGTATCATTTTGGTTCGAAGCCTAATCTCTGGCGTGCATGTGCAGACTATATTTTTGCACCCGTAAATATCAAAATGGATACGATTGCCGTAGCACCTGATGCGCCGGTTGATCCAAAAAAAATTGCTGCGTTGTTTGTCGAAATGAGCGCGGAGAGCCCCGAAGTCGCACAAATGATCTTCCAAGAGGCCAAAACCGAATCCTGGCGGCTAGACTATTTGGTGACGCAGCACACGCGACCTCTTTTGAACAAAATTGAAAAAGCCTTAGGGCGGCGCATCTCACCCAATCAATATTATTTTCTTGTGGGTGCGGGAAGCGCCCCGTTTACCGCGCGCTATGAATGCATGGCTCTATTTGGCACTGACCCTCAAGACAAAGCATTTATCGATGCGCACAAAGCCACGCTGACCGGTCTCGTTGAAGGGGAAAATTCGTGACCGAGCGGCGTGCGCGATTTTTGCTCCTTTGCGGCGCATTTATCATTAGTATTTTCTCCCCGGCGCACGCGGCTCCGCAACGGCCAAATATTCTGATCATTATGGCCGATGATTTGGGAATTGCATGATTTACAAGCTGATCCTCAAGATACCAACGACATTAGCGACGAAAGCCCCGATCTATTCACAGCGATGCAGGCGCGATATCAAGAGCTTCCAATCGGGCCAGACATAAGCATGTATCACGACATTCCTTATGAAGAGAAAATGCATATTGCCTTATGAAGAGCAAATGCACATTGGGAGTGATGAAACGCGCGCACCCCGGGCAGAAACCCTCCGCTAGGCGTTTGTGTTCACGAGGGTAATTAAAGAATTGCTAGTTCAGTTTTCGGCCGAGCTTCGCGGCAATGCGGATAATCATCCAGTGGAAGCTGCCTACTATTTCCCTCGGAATAGTCGTCATATCGCGCGGGCCATCGGCGTGGCGCTCTAAGATATCGGCCTGCTTATCGCCGCGTTCAAGGCGAGCGCGAATTTCCTCCGGGTCAAAATCGACGCCCACAGGGTTGATGCTGAAATCTTCACTGACGAGATACTGCTCCAGGCTTTTAACATCCTTATGCACATCCACTTGTAGCTCGGCCAGATTATTGTCTGGGTCTGCATAGTAGAAAGATAACGTGCCGCCATGATGGGTTGTCCATACCGGTTCGATGCCAGCATCCTTCAACCGGACATAGGTGCTAACTAGTTCTTTCAAATTGCGATAGGTGAAAGCAACATGATCGACGCCTGCTTTGCCGCGCGATGCGCGCCCCAAGCCCGGCACACGAAATATTGCCAAGCGATGGTGTTCGTCATCATAGGTCAGGAAAGTCAGGTTTGAATTTTCATAGAAAACCTCCGCTTCCAATACTGTCTTATAAAATTTGACGACCTTTTCGGGTTGCGATGTTCGCAAGGCGACATGAGCAAGTTTTGCGGGTGCAATTTTTCCTCGCTCTCGCGCGGTCTTGGGCATTTTGGCGATTGTAGTCATGTCAAGCCACCTTGTTTTCTAACTTACCAATTGTTGGAATTTCGAGCGTCATAACGTCCCCAGATTTTAAAAATTCCCAATGCTCGATGCCAGTGCAATCGGCAGGTGCACCGGTTCCAAAAAATTCTCCCGGCACAAGCATCTCGCCTTCCGAAGCATAAGCAATCATATCGGGAATAGAGTGGTGCATGTCGGCCGCCCGACCAATACCCTTCAACGCCCCATTTACCGACATTCGAAGTTCAAGCGCGCTGGGGTCGGCAATTTCATCACGGGTCACGATCCACGGGCCCATAATGTTTCCGGTTTGAAAGTCTTTGCCTTTCAGCGGGCCGGTGACGCCGCGAAACTCAGGTATCAGCCGCCGACGCGCCGACACATCATTAAAAACTGTATAGCCGAAAACATGCGCCATGGCGTTTTCGGGGGCGATATCCATCCCACCTTTGCCGATGACCACGCCGAGCTCGCACTCATAATCGAGCATAGGCTCGGAGAATGTTGGCGGTATCACATCGGCGTCAGGGCCGATAAAGGATGTGTTCGACCCCTTGTAGTAGACCGGGTTTTTATAAAATTGTTTTGGTGGCTTTATCAGTTTCAGTGCCTTATTTAGCCGGTAGGCGACCGGTCCCATGCGGTTGCGCAAAACCGCATCAATGGCCTGTAACAGGTGTTTTTCATAGACGCTGAACGCGCGAAATTTTATTGGCACGGGCAGTGGCGCACACAGAGAAATATCGGCAAGTGTGCCCAACTCGTCCTGGTTCTGCAATGCCCAGCTCTCGATTTTTGAGGCTTTTTCCAACGCTGGCTCGCCAGCTTCGATCAGTGCTTGCAGGCTGGCAAACGCCGGGGCCTTCGATTTCGCGCCAAGTTTCTTGTCGCCCACTACAAGGTCAATGAAATGCTCTTCATCTGGCAACACCAGCCCGGTTCGAATTTGCGTCGACCTCGGCTTGCGGTCGCGATAGCTAATCAACTTCATATCTCACCCCTCAACACTTGTTAAATTATTTTATTAGGTGATAAAATAAAGTCAACCGATGCATGGAGATGTAGTCATAACGCGACCGCTAAAAAGGACTTCGCTGGTGGATCAAGTTTCTATCGCGCGGATGCGGTGAACAATTCGTTGACCAAGTGTTTTGGCATCATTCTCTTTATCTTCCAGAAATTTGTCCCCCTGTTTTTTCCAGACAATGTGGTTGTATTGCCGTGTGTCAAAATGCAGGCCGTCAACACAGTCTTTGCGAACAGTAAAGATAACGTTTTTCTGCAGACCCTGAGCGAAGCCCGCTTCAAAATAAACGCCCCCTCGGTGGGTCTTGCCGTCATCGCTGCATGTAAAATCGGCAACAACGAGGCGGCATGATTTCAAGTGAGCGATAATCTCATCATCAATTTTATTGTTATGCTCTTGCCGGTCTATACGCACCACATTCAGGTCTAATTCTTTTTTAACCTCTGCCTTGATGTGCTCAAATAATTCATCAAGCGAGGAGTCAAACCACATGGCGACAAAAACCTCGTCCGAAGCCGAGCGATCAGCTTCCAATTTTTCACAATACTCTAACCCTTGTAGGGTAAGTTTTATCTTTATTGCGTGTGCTTCTTGATCTATTGAAGATGAATCCAGAAAGTTTAGATATCCTTCGTTATATAGGTGATGGACTAGGTGCGCTTGGTCATTCCCATTTAATGAGCAGCTCGCCACAATACCAGCCGGGTTATCGGTGTCATCTATAAATCTTGAAAGGTCCGGATAGGTCCTTTGTTTCACCCAAAGCAGATAGCTTGCGTTTCTTTCTGTCATGTTGGGAAAGGGCTGGTTGTTAATTTTATCTAACACAGCTGAGGAAATCTTGGGAAATTTGACCCCTTCCTGATTTTGCCGATAAACCCAATAAGCCAGCTTAGAAAAAGTCTCTTGACTTGAGGAAGAGACATCGTTCTGCCGACACGCCAAAATAAGGGCTGTAGCGGTACCAGTAACCGTGTATGAAATCTCTGCACTTCGCACCTCGTAAGAATAACGATCACCTAAAGCAACTCTCTCCGCCGTAAGATTTGTTATTGGGCAAGTATTTTCTTCAGCCATTTTCTTATTACTCTCTTAAAAAAGTTGGAAATTTCAGCTATCCGGACTTTTTGGAAAAAAGTGCGAGCGGTTGGCCTTGGAAGGGCCGGAGCCGAAGTTTTTGCCCCTCCTCCTTTAAACCTACTATCAAAGCGAAAAGTTGCCCCAGTGTTGCCCCACGTGCAAGGAGAGGGGACACCTGGCTGTAGCGTTTAAACTATAGTACTGATTTTACAAAGAAAAAATGGTGCCGGCAGAGAGACTTGAACTCCCGACCCTCTGATTACAAATCAGATGCTCTACCAACTGAGCTATACCGGCTGCTGATGCGAATAATTGCAATAATCATACCAACATTCCCCGCGCGATATATCACCAAATCGGGGTAGCGGCAAACAAATTGGCGACGGAAACCGCAAGATAATTCCCCGATTCCCGCCGCCGGCTAATTGCGTTGCTTGGAAGCCTAGTCTGAATGTGTCAAGTGACCATTTGCTGGCAGTCTGCTCAAAGCACCGTGCCATGGCCCACCCATGCTTCCAATGGGCGGAAAGTTCGCACAGCTTTGTGACAATTATATTGCCCGATCTTATCGTTTTTAATTTGAATTTGACCGGCGGCGCACAGGAAAAACGTCTTTAATTTATACCGTGCGGATGTCGCCGCTGGATTTTCTATCCCCAGTTACAGCATTTTTGGGGTGTGTCTGCGTCACATGACCCGACAAAGTTGTTTTGGGCGCACGCGCAATTGCACATCTATTGCGTGGCACCCGACACCCTCCCTGATCCCCGGCCCGCTTGGCGGGCCGGGGTGATCAGCAAGTTTTCAGGAAACTATCAGAGTGCGATCGCCAAGCGACGCGTACGCGCCTATTCGTATAAGCCGTTCAATTCACAGTTGCGGGCTTCAAGAATAGGGCGCATTTCTCGGAATGCCGCGGGCGTAAGATCGAGCGGAATGCGCGGGTGCAGGTGATGTACAATATGTACCGTCATCCCCATGGTGCCGATAACCCCGAACAGGCTCTTGAACGCGCGCGTGTCGCGATATCGGCCCATCTCGTCGCCCGGATGGTGCGGTGCCCACGATAGGAAGAACCGGATATAAACTCCAGCCAATATCAGCGGTAATACCCAAATCAGCCACGCTTCCATCGCGTAGCCGGATGCCGCAAGGCCAAACAGAATTGCCAGATAGGTAAGATTTAGAATGATAGTATCGCGCTTGGCGAGGCGCGCTTGTTCAGGATCGAGCCGGTCAAGGGTTTTTTCGTATGACGACGCAAACTCCGACTGAGGATTGCGCGCTTTAAGCGCCTTCCATATCGCGGCAAGAGGGCTTGGCGCATGCGTGTTGAAATCTGGGTCGAGATCGGGGTCATTTGTGTGCGTGTGGTGCTGGATATGCGTCATTTTTAGTGTTCTGTAGGACGACACAAGCGGGATAACTGAAATATGGCCGATCAATTCATTGAGCCAGCGCAATTTTTGACCCGGGCGCGCATAAATATCGTGCTGTGCATCGTGCGAGGGCAAATAGCTGATCGTGATATTAAACGTAGCAATCGGTAAGGCAACCCATACCGATAGTGTGCCGGTAAACACCAAAGGCCACAGTGACAACCAGCAAATTAAATTGGCAAAGGGCCAGACAACCATGAACCACGACAAGCGCCCAATATATTTGCGCGCAATTTCGCGCTCAAGATGGGCAAGCTCTGCATTGCTAAGCTTTGCAAGTTCCTTGGCATCAAGGGTTGCCGCTGATGTTGCCATTGATGTCATATCCATCTCCCAGTCACATGCGCGAACGTTCCATACGCACCACCAAGCACCATACATACACCGTAGACCGGCAGGCTTTCAAATGCCATCACGATGGGGAATGGCAAAGTGTCGCTCAAAAAGCCGAGAACGGGGGTGAACAAAGAAGTACGAAGCGTAAATTCGGCCAGCAGCGGGCCAATGAAAAACAGACCATACCAAACCGGCATCATAGATAACACGCGTTCAACCACCTTTAACATGCGCGCATATTAGCGCTCCAAACATGCACGAACAAGTTTGTTTTCAAGCGTTTTCGGAGGCTTTATGCAGTTTTATGAAGCGATTTTTCGGGGTGCACGCCGTCGACATAGCCCATAAATGGCGGGTGGATCGAATAGCCGATCAGTTCGCGTGCACGTTGAGGCAGGTTCGCAGCGATGTCTTTGGGTACAGACAGGCTCATATTCTCAAGCGGTCGCACCCAACCCGGGCAGTATTGCGGCGTCAGAACAAGGCGCGGGTCGTCCGATTTATTGGCCCCACCGCGATGCCATAAAGTGCCTTTGGCCAGCATGAGTGCGCCGGGTGCGAGGCAGATTTTCACACGGTCTGGATGCGCGCCGGGGTCCACTCTTAGGTCGCCCATTTCGGTGTCCATCACGCCTTCATTGGCATTGGCTCCCGGTGGTTTGATGTCGTCGCCCCATTTGTGGCTGCCCGGAATAATTTCCGTGGCACCATTGGTTTCGGTGGTGGCGTCGATGGCCCAAAATGCGCTGAGTTGCAAAGGCGCGCGCGGGCGCGGTGCCGAGCTGTAGCCATCGTCATGATGCCAAGGCTGAACGGTCTCGCCCGGATGCAGCTTGATGGCGAGAAATGCCGATAACAGACAACTGGGGCCAAACTCGGCTTCGCTAAAAGCCAGCGCGAGCGGGTGCGTGGCAATGTCGGCAAAGATATCTCCCTTCGCCAACAATGCGTATTCGCGGTTTGATTTCATGCCTTCAAAATTATTGCGTCCGGCGCGTTTAAGATCGAAATAGGGGGCTAAGGCTGCACGTACCGCATCGATTTGTTGTGCGCTTAAGAGAGCATCGAAGGTTACATAGCCTTCTTCCTCAAATTGTTCGACAACGTCGCTCGCTTTGCGTCCACCCAAAAAAGGGGCAATGGCCTGCGCATCAAGGTTGTTCATGTTATTATCTCCTTTCGAAGAAAATACGCTTTTCAGGCGGCGATTTCAACCAGCGCGGACGCGGTGGTCGATATGCAGTTTGATAACAAGATATAAAGTAAGCGCGTTCAGCACGTGCCAGGCCCAATGCGTGCCGATGATGATTTGTGTGCACATAGGTTCATCCAGCGTCCGCAGCCCGAGTGACACACCAAAGACCAGCGAACTGACAGCCAGTCCATAACTGACCTCGTTCTGCCCCCGAACAGCTGCCGCGACTGATAGCACCAGCATACCGATGAGCGCAGGCAGATATGCACCGCCCGCAAAGCCAGCGCGCCCAAACAAAACAGCAAGGCCAATAAGCGCCAGCGGGCCAAGCAGGGCTGCAAATATTGGCAGGTTAAAAAACCGCCGCAAAGCTAGATAAACATAGGTCAGGATCAAAATAATGATCGGCAGCGTATCGGCAATCCCAGCCCAGATGGTCGCAAAAGTGTGAAACGCCAGACTGCCCAAGCCTATCGCCCATAAAATAACAATCAACACGCTGCTTTGTGGGTCGCGCGTGCCGCTGATGGTTTCGACCGTCGCCAGATGGCGCCTCAGCGCATAGGCCGCAAGGAGAAATGCCAAATTTGTAACGGCGTTCAACGGCTCTGCCCAAAAATCAGGGCCGATCCGCTCACAGTAGCCATCGACTTGTTGCATTAATCGATCCATGCGTGTCTACCGTCTTCTCGCTTCTTGTTTTGAGCTATTAAGCTGATATGCTTCACGCAATTGGTCATTGATGTTGTGTAGCATGGCACATCATGCACAACCAGAGAGAACTATGTTGGACAACGCCCGCAACGGGGATACCCCCGCGACATCCCAAAAACCAAAATTGCGCAAAACGCCGCGGAGCAGCGGTGCCAAAGCTAATCTTTATGCCGCGATTGATCTCGGGACGAATAATTGCCGCTTGCTGATTGTAGAGGCGACGCGTAACAGCTTTCGCGTCAGGGATTCGTTTTCGCGCATTGTGCGCTTAGGCGAAGGGCTGGAACGCGACGGCGTATTATCCGAAGGAGCTATGGCGCGCACACTTTCTGCGCTTTCGGTATGTGCTGGGAAAATCCGCAAAGCCGGCGTATCGCGTGTGCGGTGCGTTGCGACGGAAGCGTGCCGCGATGCTCATAATGGCTTGGAATTCATCAAAAGAGTGCGCCGTGAAACAGGCTTGCGGCTTGAGATTATTGACGGCGCAGCGGAGGCCGAGCTAGCTACCATTGGGTGCGGGTCGCTTTTTGAAAACAGGGCCGCCCATATTATTGTTTTCGATATTGGTGGCGGAAGCACAGAGATTATGCGGCTCGACAAAGAGGCAAATGGTTTTTTCAAGCCTGCTGATGTCGCCTCTTTACCTCTGGGTGTGGTGCGCCTTGCCGAACGGTTTGGCGGGCCTGGACCGCATGATCATGGTTATGCCGAAATGGTTGCCGAGGCGAAATCCCGGTTGTCCGAATTTTTGGAACGCCAGACCATGATAACGGATATGGACAAGCTACAAATCATCGGCACATCAGGCACGGTAACAACGCTTGCCGCCGTGCAGCTAGGGCTGGCGCGATATGACCGCAATGTGGTTGACGGATGCAAGATCGCGGCTTCGGATGTGCGTCGGGTAATCGATGATCTATGCGCGCGAAGCCGCGACGAGTTGGCAGCAAATCCTTGCATTGGCAAGCAGCGCGCTGATCTTGTGCTCGCCGGATGTGCGGTTTTGGACGTAATCCATCAGCACTGGGCCGTCGATTCGTTTAGCGTAGCAGACCGTGGGCTGCGCGAGGGTATTTTGCTTCGGATGATACGCCGGGACCGACGTCGATCACGGCAGGGGCGACGACGACGCGGGTCTGGGGCCGGAGAAGCACGGCCCGCATCATGAGTGGCAATAAAAAATCTGATGGTGCCGGACACGGTCAGCGCCGCGGCGACCGATTGCGCACACGCGTGCGTACAGCTAAAGGGCGCAAATTATCATCGACACGCTGGCTTGAACGCCAATTAAATGACCCGTATGTGGCGGCGGCTAAGAAGGATGGTTACAGGTCGCGCGCCGCTTATAAAATTATCGAACTGGATGAACGATTTTCGTTCTTCAGCCGCGGCGGCTGCGTTATCGATCTTGGCTGTGCGCCGGGTGGTTGGGCCCAGATCGCCGCTGACAGGGTCGGGCAGGGCTCTGATAAGGGGTTGGTCGTCGGTATTGATATTCAGGATATGGAGCCGGTGCCTGGGGTAGAGTTTTTAAAGCTCGATTTTCTTGATGATACGGCGCCGGAAAAAGTGTTGGCATTGGCAGGTCGCCGGGCCGATGTGGTGATATCTGACATGGCAGCTCCGGTGACGGGGCACCGGCAAACCGATCACTTGCGCACAATGGCGCTGGCAGAGGCCGCGGCTTGGTTTTCGTTCGATGCGTTGAAGCCCGGTGGCAGTTTTTGCGCCAAGGTTTTTCAGGGCGGCACATCGAGCGAACTTTTGCAGGAGCTAAAAACCCGATTCGGGCGGGTTCAGCACATGAAACCCAAAGCCAGTCGTCAGGAATCCGTTGAATTATATGTGGTGGCACAAAGCTTTAAAGGATAAGGCGCGCGGCGCGTGAGAAATTTTGCACAGAACCTGAAATTGGTGCTAAACCACGCTGTCAAAGCCCCTATGGAGGATTTGGCCAATGTTACGCGAAGCTCTAACTTTTGACGATGTATTGCTGGTGCCTGCCGCATCTTCAATTCTGCCGACTGACGCGAACACAACCACCCAAGTAACTAAAGAAATATCGCTCGGTATTCCGTTGCTATCCGCGGCCATGGATACGGTCACCGAAAGCGAGCTTGCGATTGCTATGGCACAAGCCGGTGGTCTTGGTGTTTTGCATCGTAATATGACGCCGGACGAGCAGGCAGGCGAAGTGCGCAAAGTCAAAAAGTTTGAGAGCGGCATGGTGGTCAATCCGTTGACGATATTGCCGGACGCAACGCTGGCCGATGCCTTGGCTTTAATGACCGAAAACAAAATTTCGGGCGTCCCGGTGACAGAGGCTAACGGTCACCTTGTCGGTATTCTTACCAATCGCGACGTACGGTTTGCGTCAAATCCGAAGCAAAAAATCTCTGAACTGATGACGCACGAAAATCTGGTGACGGTGCGCGAAGCGGTCGACCAAGAAGAAGCCAAGCGCCTTTTGCACCATCATCGTATTGAGAAATTACT
The DNA here is from genome assembly GCA_002469805.1 of Rhodobiaceae bacterium UBA7378. Classification (GTDB taxonomy): domain Bacteria; phylum Pseudomonadota; class Alphaproteobacteria; order RS24; family RS24; genus UBA7378. The sequence continues at coordinate 26,294 of DKNW01000084.1, read as the reverse complement.
GGTTGTTGACGACGAATATCGCTGTGTTGGCTTGATCACGGTCAAGGATATGGAAAAGGCACAGCTGCACCCTAATGCGGCCAAGGATGCACAGGGGCGTTTGCGCGTTGCCGCGGCCTCAACGGTTGGCGATGATGGCTTCGCGCGATCACAGGCGCTTATCGATGCTGGTGTCGATTTAATCGTTATCGACACAGCACACGGGCATTCGGCGCATGTGGCCGAAGCCGTGTCGCGCATAAAATCAAGTTCCAATCAAATTCAGGTTATGGCTGGCAATGTCGCAACGGGCGATGGTGCCAAATCGCTTATCGATGCTGGCGCTGATGCTGTCAAAGTAGGTATTGGGCCAGGGTCTATCTGCACGACACGGGTTGTTGCTGGTGTCGGTGTGCCGCAATTGACGGCAATTCTGGATGCCGTAGAGGTTGCACGCAAAACCAACACGCCGGTTATTGCTGATGGCGGCATTAAATATTCCGGCGACCTAGCCAAGGCCATTGCCGCAGGCGCCAGCTGTGCCATGATCGGTTCGTTGTTGGCGGGTACGGCGGAAAGCCCGGGCGAAGTGTTTTTGTATCAGGGCCGAAGCTATAAGGCTTATCGCGGCATGGGGTCTGTCGGCGCCATGGCTCGCGGTTCTGCCGATCGGTATTTTCAGCAGGATATTTCCGAAACGCATAAACTCGTGCCCGAGGGTATTGAAGGACAAATTCCGTTTAAGGGATCGGTGGAGCAGGTTATTCATCAGCTTGTCGGGGGCCTTCGGGCAGCCATGGGATATACCGGTTCGGCCGATATTGCCGCCATGCACAAACATGCCGAGTTCATTCGCATGACATCGGCATCGCTTACTGAAAGCCACGTCCATGATGTTACCATCACGCGCGAAGCGCCGAATTATCCGGGATCCGGTAAAAACTAGTGCGCCCGGCGGCACGGCTTAAAACGGTTAGCGACCTGCTACCTATCATTCTCGAAAGCAGCATGGCGGCAGACCGCCTTGTGCTTGACTGGGGTCGGCGCAATAGGTTTGCCGGTTCCGGTGATCGTCGCGATATAGCCGATCAGGTGTTTGCGATATTGCGGCACTATTCAAAAATATGCGCGCTCGTCGGTAGCACTGACCCAGCCATGGTTGCGCTTGGCGCGCGGCTGGTTGTGCATGGCGATGCGCTTGAGGATGTCTGCGCGCTGGCAGATGGGTCGCCACATGCGCTAGCCGAACTGGATGAGACGGCGCGGGACAAGCTCGCCCATGTCGACGCACGCTATGGCGCTCTTGAACCGCATGAGCAGGCGGCGGTTCCCGCTTGGTTATATCGTGACATCATGGCGAGTGAGCTGACGGATGCGGCAGCGGTGTTGGACGCTTTGACGCAACGCGCGCCGTTGGATTTGCGGGTGAATACATTGCGCGGCTCGTACGAGCAGACGCGGCAGAAATTGTCTGATGAAGGCATACGCACGCGGGCTTTGCCGAAAGTGCCGTTGGCTTTGCGGGTTGAGGGCGCACGCCAAATAAGCGGAAGTGCTGTCTTCAAGTCGGGGCGGGTTGACGTGCAGGATGCTGGTGCGCAGATCGCAGCGGCATTATGCGAAGCAGCGCCGGGGCATACGGTGCTGGATTTTTGCGCTGGTGCCGGTGGTAAGACCTTGGCACTGGCCGCTCAAATGCAAAATAAAGGCAGGCTGTTTGCCTATGATGCCGAGCCAAAGCGCCTGCAACCCATGCAGGATCGTTTGAAACGTGCGGGCGTGGGTATTGTTCAGATTGTTGAAGCCGACGCGCTTTCCGGCCTGAAGGAGCGGTGCCATTTGGTGGTTGCTGACGTGCCGTGTAGCGGGTCTGGCCGGTGGCGGCGCGCGCCAGAAACGAAATGGCATCTGACGCCTGATGCGCTCGATAATTTGGTGACGGCGCAAGGCGACATTCTGGCCGCCAGCGCAGGCCATGTTAAGGTTGGTGGTCGGCTTGCTTATATTACTTGTTCGGTCATCGGGCGCGAAAATATGGACCAAATTCAGGCGTTTTTGCAGGCGCATCCGAATTTCGAGATCGACGAAAATGCGACATATGGTGGGCAAAAGGGCGTCGTACAGCTAGACCCGCATAACACGGATACAGACGGCCTATTTTGTGCCATCATGCGTCGCAATAGCCCGTGATTCTGGTGATGAGAGGTTTATATTCATGGTAACGAACATGGTGACGAACACGGTAACAAGCATGGTCGCGAACATTCTAACGGGAAAAGTGTTTCGGGTGCTTTTTCTCTTGGCGTTGCCACTCCCGGCGCTCGCTATTTCCGATGCATATCAAAGCCTGTCGATGGATCTTGTTGTCAAAGCTGAAAGAGATATTACAGCCGCCCGCCATGCCGAGGCAAATGCGCAGCTTGATCTGGCGCTTGTGGCCGATCCGGCAAATGCGCGAGCATTTGTATTAAAGGGTCAGGTTCAAAACTTGCTCGGTGATCCAGACGAAGGTTTACGGCTGGTCACGATAGGCCTTCAGATTGACCCGGTTATGCGCGCAGGGCTGGTGCTTCAGACCCAACTAGCATCTGAATTGGGCAATCTCATTGTTGCCGAAGCGGCGCTTGAGCGGTTCCGGCAGATTTGCAAATCCAATTGTGCCGAAGCCGACCAGCTAAGCCTGTTGATCGACACGGCGCGTGTCGGTGATAACAACAGTGACAGCGCGGATGAGGCGGCCAATAACACTGCCAGCCAAACCGACGGGGAATAATGGGTGATGGATCGTCTGCTGATTGTCGATTTTGGCTCGCAGGTTACCCAGCTCATCGCCCGCCGCGTGCGCGAGAGTGGGGTATATTGCGAAATTGTCCCGTTTCACGCGGCGCAGGAAAAATTCGCCGAAATTGACCCACGAGCAGTCATATTGTCGGGCGGCCCCAATAGCGTGGCTGACGTTGACACACCGCGTATTCCCGAAAATATTCTGCATAGCGGCAAGCCGTTATTAGGGATTTGCTACGGCCAGCAAGCGCTATGCGCGCAACTTGGCGGTAGTGTCGAGCAATCTGATGAGCGCGAATTTGGCCGCGCTGATTTAAAGGTAAAATCGTCCCATGTGCTGTTTGATGGCGTTGCATCCACCGGTGATGAGTTGCCGGTATGGATGAGCCATGGAGACCGCGTGAATGCATTACCCGATGGCTTTGAGGTGGTGGCGACCAGCGATAATGCACCGTTTGCTGCTATCGCCAATGACGCACGGAAAATTTACGGCGTGCAGTTTCATCCCGAAGTAGTGCATACCCCAGATGGCGCAGCGATGCTGTACAATTTCACCCATTCGATTGCTGGATGCCAAGGCGACTGGACAATGGCGGCGTTTCGCGAAAAAGCGATTGCTGATATTCGCGCGCAGGTTGGCGCAGGCCGCGTGATTTGTGGGCTGTCCGGCGGGGTCGACAGCTCGGTTGTCGCTGTTCTGTTGCACGAGGCAATCGGTGACCAGCTAACATGCGTGTATGTTGATACGGGCATGATGCGCGCTGGCGAGAGCGATGAGGTCGTTGGGCTGTTCCGTGATCATTTTAACATCCAGCTCATCCATAAAAATGCTGGTGAGGTGTTTCTTGATAAGCTGGAGGATGTGGACGACCCGGAGCGTAAGCGCAAGATTATTGGCGGCACCTTCATTGATATTTTCGAAGCTGAAGCCAAAGCCATTGGCGGTGCTGATTTTCTAGCCCAGGGCACGCTGTATCCTGACGTTATTGAAAGTGTTTCGTTCACGGGCGGGCCAAGCGTCACCATAAAAAGCCACCATAATGTCGGCGGATTGCCGGACCGCATGAATATGCAGTTGGTGGAACCCGTGCGCGAATTGTTTAAAGACGAAGTACGTGCGCTGGGTCGCGAGTTGGGTTTGCCGGAAGCATTTGTCGGGCGGCATCCGTTTCCGGGGCCAGGGTTGGCGATCCGTATTCCTGGCGCGATTACCGAAGACAAGCTCGACATATTGCGCAAAGCTGATCGCATATATCTGGAAGAGATCCGCAAAGCTGGGCTTTACGATGATATCTGGCAGGCTTTTGCCGTGTTGTTGCCGGTGCGGACCGTCGGTGTGATGGGTGATAGCCGCACCTATGATTATGTTTGTGCGTTGCGCGCCGTTACCTCAACCGATGGCATGACAGCCGATTATTATCCGTATGAGCATGCGTTTCTGGGGCGCGTATCGACCCGTATCATCAATGAAGTGCGCGGCATTAACCGCGTCGTATATGACATCACGTCAAAACCACCCGGTACCATTGAGTGGGAGTAGTTATTTAAGTTTAAATCATTGATTTTATTGGAGGTTTAAAAGTGAAAAATCGGGATAAGACGGCGGTTGGCGACATTTCCCCCTGGCCCTATTTCTGGGGACCCTTTGACGAATTTCAGGCGATATCCCAAAAGGGTTTTTCTTCCGATGCCTGGATGGTGCATTGTGAAAGATATCATCTCTCAATAATGGGAGCATCGCCACTAGATGTCTTTATCAAAAATTTGAAGAAGATAGTTAAAATTATGATCGGGCGTGGCTTTAGGACCGTGGTGCCATCACTGATTGAAAGAAAAATTTCTGCAGGGGCCCGGGTTTTGGATATCGGTGGCGGCTGGGGTGATAACTTTTACCAGTTGAAATTAGATAAAGTTAATGTGCACGCAGGTACCTACACCGTTCTCGACAACGAAAGACAGGCGGCCTTCGGAAAAACGATATTTTCCGAAAATGAAATCAGCTTCTTGAGCGAGATCCCGCAAACACATTTTGATATAGTTTTGCTGATTTCCACCCTACAGTATATTGAAGATTGGAAAAGCTTGTTTGCGACATTCGATAAGCTCGACATTCAATATGTTTACATTTCCAGAACCCCCTTTCTTTACGGCGCGCCGTCATTCTGCGCTGTTCAATCTCTGACCCCACCTACATTGGCGTATAAAATCGGTGAAGAAAATTTGCATGTTATTGCCTTCGCCGAGTTCGAAGAAGTGTGTGCGGCGCATGATTGGCGGGTAAAAAAAGTCAGCCGCCGGCAAAACTATTCCAAGCAATTTAGAAGAATGCCGAAAAACAAAAGAAATGTTTACTATCAGTGCATTATACTTGAAAAAATTGCTGATTGAGGTAGATGAAAGATGGCCAAAGAGCTGCCACTTACGTGCCCTTGCGCGCTAAAAAAGCCGCTCCAAGAAACCACATCGGGTTATACCTGTGCGTTACCCCAGTGTGAACATGCGCGCGCCGATGGTGAATTCGCGAAAACCAATAATGTTCCTGTGCTCATCAGTGAAACCCGATGCGATACGGTGTGTTCGGCTAATTTCGATGAGGTGTATGTTGATCGCACAGCCAGCCGCTATGCTCCGCTAAAATTTTGGCTCATAGGCGGCATGGATCGGGCGCGGGCCAATTGCAATCATTTCATCGCGCAAGTGCTGAAGAGAAATAATACGCCCAAAGTGCTGGTCATCGGCTCGGGAACGACGGGCGTAGGTGCTGAAGCATTGTGGCACCACAGCGCCATCGAGGTGCACGGGGTTGATATTTACGCCTCCGATACGGTCGATGTGATTTGCGATGCACATTATTTGCCGCTCGAAAGTGGGTTTTATGACGGGGTTTGGATTCAAGCAGTACTTGAACATGTTGTAGAGCCGCAACTTGTTGTCGCTGAGATCACTCGCGTTCTTGCATGCGATGGGGTTGTTTATGCTGAAACACCCTTTATGCAGCAGGTTCACGAGGGCGCGTATGACTTCACGCGCTTTACCGTCTTGGGGCACAGGTATTTGTTTCGCGACTTTAAGGCGATTGATTTTGGCGGACTGAACGGGCCGGGTTTGGTCATGTCGTGGGCGGCGCGGTATCTGGCTTGGTCGATTTTCCGTAGCAGAAATATCGGGCGGCTCGTAGGCGCGGGCGTTGGGGTGCTGATGCGACCATTCGCATTTCTCGAAAGCAGAAAATCGCTTTTTGATGCGTCATCTGCCGTGTATTTTTTAGGTGAGAAGACAAGCGCCAAGCGCTTGAGCCATAAAGAACTGGTGGGCTTATATGAAGGCCAGTTCGGTTCAAACAAAGGCGAGTGAACCGAAAATGGAGGCATCTTTGAGACCAAAAGATCCGCACGGCCCGTACAAGGTTTATGGTGTTGATATTTCCTACTTCACCGGCAAGCTGCAGGCTTATATGCAGTACAAAAATATCCCCCATGAGGTTGTTGATGGTTACGATCTTGGGAAGGTGTTTTTTCATACCGGCATTAAGAAAATGCCTGCCGTAGAAACTGCGGACGGCCAATGGCTTTTCGACACGACGCCAACTATACAATGGTTCGAAACGATCTATCCAGACACCCCGATTACCCCGCGTAGCAACGCATTGGCGTTTGTGTCATTGCTGTTGGAAGATTACGGCGATGAATGGCTGTGGCGTCCGGCGATGTGGTGGCGTTGGATGCCGCCAATTTCGCGCCGCGCATTGGGCACAAAAATTATGGGCGGTGCGATGGGTGCGCCGGCGCTGTGGTGGTATTTCGCCCAACGGCAATCGCGCGAGTGGCTCTGGGGAGATGGAATGTCGAAAACCAATTCCGATAATGTCAGAGATATGTATTTTGAAGAGCTGGCGTTTTTGGAGGCGATGTTTGTCAAGCAGCCCTTTTTGCTGGGTAGCCATCCAAGTGCCGCGGATTTCGGGTATTTCGCTTCCATGTTCCGGCATTTTGGCAATGATCCCGAACCAGCTGAGATTATGCGCGCACAAGCACCACATACATATGCTTGGCTCGCCCGCTTATGGAGCACCAAGGCTACAGATCTGGGAGCCAACCAGACATGGGTATTTCCAAAAGGCAAGCACTGGACACCGCTGCTTGATCGGATCGCTAACGATTATTTGCCATATTTGCGCGACAATGCGATTGCCTTGCGTGATGGCAAGAGCCGCTTTGACTATTTGGGTAAGAACCACACATTTTACAGATCAAAGACGACTAACTATCGGGTTTGGTGTCTAGAGATATTACAGCGTCGCTATCAGGCTTTAAATCTACGCGACCGTAAGCGCGTCGATGCGCTTTTTGCACCTGTTGGGGGGATTTCGAAAATTCTGACGGCAAAGCAGATTTCGGCTGGCATGGACAAAATGTTTGATGTGCCAAAAGCCTCGCTCAAAGGTACGCATATTAGGTTATCCGAGCCGCGCGGATGGCGCCTCGGTGCGCAACCGCGCAATTAGGGCTAGTGCTGGTGTTGTTTTTTCTAACCAAAGTTCTGCTGACCGCCTCAATTATAGTGCTCGTTACAGAGGTTGCAAAGCGCAGTGACAAGTTTGGTGGGCTCATCGCTGCCTTACCGCTCACGACATTTTTGATCGTGTTCTGGATGTATTATGAAGGGGCGTCTCCAGAAAAAATATCGAAGCACATGACATATACGGTGTTTTTTGTCGTGCCGACATTGCCGATGTTTCTGGTTTTTCCCTATGTGATCGCCAAATTTGGGTTCTATGTAGCGGTTAGTATCAGCCTCTTTTTAACGGCTTTGTGTATTTATCTGTTTAATATGCTGTCCGAACATGCCGGCTTTAAAATTCTGTAAATCATGTGTCGGTGGTGAACGCTTGACGTGGTGCGCCGATGAGGGTTCACTTATTTCAGATCTGCTATCCTGGGTATCGGATCGATTTTAATAATAGAAAGAAACTAAAAACATGAATAAGAAATCTTTTTCTATCGGTCTAATTGTTGGTGGACTTTTGGGCATCATTCCGGGGTTTGGCCTCGGTGTATATTTTCTTCCGATTATAATTGCCGACGAGGGGGCCGACGAAATCGTGATTTCACAAGCGATGGATGCCGCCGAACGGCGGGGCGTGTTCAAGCGCGATCTGCAGGGTAGCGATAGTTTGCACTATGGCGATGGCGACATCATTCAATCAGTGGAAAACGGCCAAACCTTTCTGACGTTGAAGGGGCATGTGACCCCGGGGCCGGATTACAAGCTATACCTGACGCCAAAATACGTAGATACGAAGGCCGGATTTGAGCAAATAAAGGCGCAAAGCGTGCGCGTCGGCGACATTAAGGCATTTGAGAATTTCCGCCTTTCATTGCCGGCTTCGATCGATGCCAATGACTATCCGGCGGTGCTTGTTTGGTGCGAGAAGTTTTCGATGTTTATTACATCCGCCGAGCTGAAATAACGCCTGAATTTGATCCAGTGATGCAAATTCTGCGTAACCTGATAAAACAACAGGAGACGCTATGATCACGCGGTTAGAAGCCAAGCCGGTCAGACGCATTTTAACCAGTCTGACACGGCAGCGTAAGCAGTCGTCAGTCTGTCCCGAGTTTCCGGCGCTTGAAGGCCGAACAGCGCTTGTAACCGGGCCGACATCTGGTATTGGGCGGGCAACAGTTGCCGGACTGCTGGCGCGTGGGGCTGAGGTAGTGCTACTAGGGCGCCATGCAGATAAGTTATCCGCCTTGGCTGACGCACTAGGGGCTGACGGGCTTGATACTGACCGTTTAACGCCAGTAGTTTGTGATCTGGCTAATCTTGATAGTGTGGCCGCAGCGGTGCATGACATCACTCAAATTATGCGGCGTAAGCCACTGGATATACTGGTTGAAAACGCCGCAATCATGCCTAAGCAATATGCTGAGACGGCGCAAGGTTATGAAATTAGTTTTGGTACGAATGTGCTAGGTCATTTTGCGCTGCGTGCGGGATTGTTGCGCAGTTGTCTGTCTGATAAAGCACGCGTGATCATTTTGACTGGCGATACCTATGTGCTCGCGAATTCATGTTCGCCCAATTATTACTGGCGAACTACACTTGGCGGGCTCAAGGCTTATAACCGCAGTAAACTCGGAAACTTCTGGATCGGTCGCGAATTGCAACGGCGATATCCGCGCCTGAATGTTTTCATCGTGCATCCCGGCGTTGTGGCAACCAAACTTGGCGCTAACGGACCCTTGGCATCGGTAGTAAAGCAATCAGTCTTTGTAACCCCGGAAGCGGGTGCGCAAACCAGCCTTATTTGCGCGACACAGGCAGATCTCGCCCATGGCAGCTATTATCATAATGTGCATGGCGAAGTTGAATTGACCAACGCAGATCCGGCGATGAATGATTGGGAAGCGCGCCAGTTTTGGGATGCATGCGCCCGCATATCCGAGCGCGGTCTCGGTAATCGGGTGAGTACTCTTCGACGCGCTTCGTGATTTGCGCTCATGCCTAATTTCGGCTAGCTTTCGCTCGTGGGTCTCGCGGTTCTCGCAGACAGCTTTCACACCCTTTATTGGCCGGTTTCCGGCGTGGGGTTCTGGAGAATTACATGTCTATTCACGCGGCAGCCAAGCGCCTTACGGTTCCTCAACTTGTGGCGCGAAAAGGCGAAGAACCAATCGTTTGCCTGACATCTTATCACGCCCACACCGCTAAATTAATCGACCCGCATGTTGATCTTTTGCTCGTCGGGGACAGCCTCGGCATGGTGATGTATGGCATGGAGACAACGCTCGGCGTTACCCTCGAGATGATGATTGCCCATGGCGCCGCCGTTGTGCGTGGTTCGCAAAAAGCGCTGGTCGTGATTGACTTACCGTTCGGAACCTATGAAGAAAGCCCAGCGCATGCGTTTCACAATGCAGCGCGCGCCATTAAGGAAACCGGCGCGCAGGCCGTCAAGCTGGAAGGCGGCGTACGCATGGAGCCAACCGTACGACATCTGACCGAGCGCGGCATTCCGGTTATGGGGCATATTGGCCTGACACCGCAAAACGTGAATATTATGGGCGGGTTCAAAACGCAAGGACGCACCCACGCTGAATGGCCGGAAATTGAGGAAGATGCGCGCGCGCTGGCCCGTGCTGGTGCTTTCGCCATTGTGCTGGAAGGTATCGCGGCTGAACTTGCTGACAAAATTTCTGCCGAGATTAGTGTGCCGACAATTGGCATCGGGGCGTCGCCGGGGTGCGACGGGCAGATCCTGGTGACTGAAGACATGTTGGGGTTATCGCCGAGTGTTCCGAAATTCGTTAAAGAGTTTGCAACGCTGGGAACACAGATTGCCAATGCTGCGGAATCCTATGCACAGGAAGTGCGCGCAAGAAAATTTCCTGAGCAAAAGCATACCTATGCTATGAAAGCTGACGAAGAAAAGTAAAAGGCCGAATGAGGAGCACCCAGTGAGTGATATTTTTGCTGAAGTAGATGCCGAACTTCGCCGCGACAAGTGGCAATCCATGTGGGATCGATACGGCTTGCTGGTTATTGGCGGTGCAATTGCCATTGTTTTGATTGTAGCAATTATTGTCGGCTATCGGACCTATCAGACGTCTCAAAACGAGGCTGCATCTGTACGCTATGAAGAACTTCTGCAACAGCTTGGCGATGAAGAAAGCGCAGATGAAACGGCACTTTTCGGCGCTTTCGCTGAACAAGAAAATAATGGTTATGGCGTTTTGGCAGCCTTTAGCGCGGCGCGCGCATCGGCCGAGGCGGGCGATTATACGAACGCACTTACCGGCTTTGATGCGCTGGCAGCGCGCGGGGACCTTGCGCGCCCATTGCGCGATTATGCGCGCCTGCAAGCGGCAATCGTTTTGGTCAATCAAACAGCTAATGCCGACGATATCGCGGCGCGGCTGGCGCGTCTTATGGATGACGGCAATGCGTTCCGACCTATTGCGCGGGATATTCTCGCGCTAGCTTATTTCACCAAAGACGCCCCGCTAAAGGCGCGTGAGTTATATAGCCAGCAGCTCGCTGACCCGGATGCCACGCCGCTGAGTAAACAGCGGGCGCGTATTATGTTGAGCGAGGTTGAGGCCAAGCTGCGACCATCTCGGGCACCTGAATAGACATTCTAGAATTTGTGAGAGGCAAGAGCCGATGAATACCATGTTCAGCTATTTCAAAGCGCGTGTGCGCCCTATGGTGCCAGTGGTGGGGCTGGCATTTCTGCTGGCAGCGTGTGGGGACGATGAAAAGCCGAAACTGGCTGGCGAACGCATTTCTGTTTTGAGCTTTGAACGCGCATTGGCTGTTGACCCTCGCGTTGAACAGCAAGCCGTGGCCTTGCCGCCAGTTTTCAGAAATATGGAATGGCCCAACCCCGGCGGCTATGCAAGCCACGCCGCCTATCACCTTGAATTAGACGGTACGCAGGAGGGGTTTGAGGTTGACGCTGTATCGGGCAATACAAGCGATTTGCGTTTAAAAAGCCCGCCAGTTGTTGCCGAAGGCAAGGTTTTCGCGCTGGGTGCAGAACTGGACGTTGTTGCACTAGACGCGAGCACGGGCAAAAAGATCTGGCAGCGCTCAGTAATGAGTGATGATAAAAAACCGAACCCAAGTTTGACGCGGTTCATCGGATTTCGCGAACTCAGCGTTGATATTGAGGACGGATTTGGCGGTGGCATTGCCTATGATGATGGTCGGGTTTTTGTGACCACTGGCTTCGGCGAGATAAGGGCTCTGTCCGCTGAAACCGGCGAGGTGATCTGGCAGGTGAGTAATGCGGTGCCGTTTTCAAACGCGCCGACCATTCGCGGCGGGCGACTTTATGTCGTGTCGCGCGACAGCCGTCTGCAGGTGTTTTCAACACAGGATGGCAGTCGCTTGTGGGAGCATCTGGCGATTACAGAGCTGGCGACCGTTATCGGAGCGACCAGCCCGGCGGTAGATTCCCGCATGGTGGTTGCTGGCTTCAATTCTGGCGAAATTGTTGCGCTAAACAGCATTAATGGTCGCGTGGCTTGGACTGACAGTCTAACAAGTCGGTCGACCCAGATCACACCGCTATCCGAACTGAATGCGATTGTCGGCCGTCCGGTGATTGATGGCGACCGTGTTTTTGCAGTGTCGCATGGTGGCCGCATGGTCAGCATCGACATGCGGACGGGCGAGCGCATCTGGACGGCTGATATCGGGTCCATTGAAACGCCGTGGGTTTTGGGCGATTTTATTTTCGTTGTCACACTGGATGGACAGGTTGTCTGCCTGTCAAGCGGCCAGGGCCGCGTGCGGTGGGTCTCCCAGCTTCCAGCCTTTGAAGACCCCGATGACCGCGAAGGTCGCATTAATTGGACGGGGCCGATTTTGGCCAGCGGGAAAATTTATGTCGCTTCGTCAACCGGAGAGCTTCTGGCTCTTGATCCAGAAACTGGCGCAATCGAAACGCGCGTGGATCTGGATGAGCCAATCAATGTGCCGCCAGTGATCGCGGATGGCACGATTTATTTCCTTGCCGACGACGGTAGTTTGATCGCGCGTCGGTAACGACCACGGACGTAAAAGATAATGCAACCGTTTGTTCTGGCTATTGTTGGCCGGCCCAATGTAGGCAAATCCACACTGTTTAACCGGCTCGTAGGCCGACGGCTTGCTTTGGTTGATGACCAACCGGGTGTGACGCGTGACCGGCGTTTCGGTGATGCGCGGCTTGGTGATTTGCGCTTTCAGATCGTCGATACTGCCGGTTTTGAAGAGGGGCGTGCGGGTTCTTTGCAGGCGCGCATGCGCGAGCAGACCGAAGCCGCTATCGAAGAAGCTGATATGGTGTTGATGCTCACCGATGCGCGCGCTGGCCTGTTGCCGGAGGATGAGTTTTTTGCCCGGCTTTTGCGCAAAACCAATGCACCGGTCATTTTGGCGGCGAATAAATGCGAAGGACGCGCGGGCGAGCCTGGATATAACGAGGCATATAAACTTGGTCTTGGTACCCCGATCGCTTTGTCCGCGGAGCATGGGCAGGGAACAGATGAGCTGTATACCCAGTTGCGCGATGCAATTCAGGCGCACACGCAGGCCCAACAGGGCGATGACCCGCTTGATTTCGAAGACGAGGAAGACGCAGCTTTTGATCCCGAAACGCCTTTTGAAGATGACCCCGAGCGCCCCCTTCGGGTTGCGATTTTGGGGCGGCCTAATGCCGGCAAGTCCACCTTAATTAACCGGCTATTGGGAACTGACCGCCTTTTGACCGGCCCGGAGGCCGGCATTACGCGCGATAGCATTTCGGTAAATTGGATGTGGAACGGTGACGGCGCACCGAAGGGCGGTAGGCCGGTAACATTATGGGATACAGCCGGTATGCGCCGCAAAGCGCGCGTAACGGAAAAACTTGAGAAGCTGTCGGTTGCCGATGGTTTGCGGGCGGTACGCTTTGCCGAAGTTGTGGTGTTGTTGATCGATGCTACCAGCCCGTTCGACAAGCAGGATGTGCAGCTGGCCGATCTGGTGGAACGCGAGGGGCGTGCGCTTATTATCGGTATTAATAAATGGGATTTGAAGTTTGATCGGCAGGAAGTGCGTCAGACGGTTAGTGACACGCTGGTGCGGGCATTGCCCAAATTGCGCGGCGTTCCGGTTGTTATGCTGTCGGCTGAAACTGGCCATGGCGTCGATCGGCTAATGCCAGCCATTATCAAACAATATGCTATCTGGAATGCACGCATCGGCACGGCCAAGCTAAATAATTGGCTGAGCAATGTTATCGAGCGGCACCCGCCACCAGCCGACAAAGGCCGCCCGGTGCGCTTGCGATATATTACCCAAGCTAAGTCGCGCCCGCCAACATTCGTGACATTTTCAAGTCGCGGACACGCAGTACCCGAGAGCTATCAGCGCTATTTGGTCAACACCTTGCGAGAAACTTTTAGGCTGGACGGTGTGCCAGTTCGGATATTTGTCCGCAAAGGTAAAAACCCTTATCAGGACAAGTAGCGATTAAGGCGTAAATGGGATGATCTCGCCCGTGCGCGTTTCGTCCGGCGATAATAATTCGAGAAATAACGGCGCAACATCCGCGGGTGTTGCTAGCGTTTCAGGGTCTTCGCCCGGCATGGCTTGCGCGCGCATGGCGGTACGAACAGGGCCCGGCGACAAAAGGTTAACCCGCAATGCGTCATTTTCATGTTCATGTGCCCAGGTTTTCACCAGCGCATCCAGCGCTGCTTTTGACGTCGCATACGTCCCCCAAAAAGGCCGCGCTTTGCTGGCCGCGCCTGATGTGACAAAAACTGCGCGTGGGCTCTCGGCCTGCAGCAGTAGCGGTTCCATCGCACGAATAAGCCGCGCATTCGCTATCACATTAACACTGAGTGCTTTGTCAAACGCCTTGGGGTCAATATGGCTGACGGGCGTGATCGGGCCCAGATCGCCAGCATTGCCGACAAGTATATCAAGACGCCCCCAGCGTTCTGCCAGCGTAGCCCCCAGCCGATCAATTGCATCGCCATCGGTAATATCCATGGGCACGCCGGTGGCCTCCCCGCCATTTGCCATGATGTCGTCATATAGCGCTTCAAGCGCTCCTTGCGTGCGGCCTAGAAGCAGAACATGTGCACCGGCAAGCGCCAGCGCATGCGCGACGGCATATCCTAAGCCACGAGAGGCACCGGTGACGAGCGCCACGCGCCCCGAGAAATCAGATGTTGGTGTTGTCATGCGTTCGGCTAGCCCTGTTCGGCGAGCAGTGACAGCTGTTTGATCTGGCTGTCATCTTGCTGGTCTGTCAGGCCGGTCGGGTAGTCGCCAGTGAAACAATGATCGGTAAATTGCGGGCGCACCGGGTCTCGCCCTTTTTCATGCCCCATCGCCTTGTACAATCCGTCAACGGTGAGAAATGCAAGGCTATCCACGCCAATATACTCGCGCATTTCTTCCAATGAATGGTTCGCGGCAAGGAGTTGTTCTTGATTGGGCGTATCGATGCCATAAAAATCTGGGTGCTTGATTGGCGGCGCGGCAATCCGCATATGCACTTCCGTCGCGCCGGCTTCGCGCATCATCTGCACAATTTTAACCGACGTCGTACCGCGAACAATGGAATCGTCAATCAAAATGACCCGCTTCCCATCGACGTGAATGCGGTTTGCATTGTGTTTCAGCTTAACAGAAAAGGCGCGGATTGATTGTTGAGGTTCAATGAAGGTGCGCCCAACATAGTGGTTGCGGATGATGCCAAGCTCGAACGGGATGCTGGATTGTTCGGCATAGCCAATGGCCGCCGGTACGCCACTATCGGGAACGGGTATAACCACATCGGCGGGTACCGGATTTTCAAATGCGAGCTGGCGACCAAACGCCTTGCGGCAGTCATAAACGCTCTTGCCGCCGACCACGCTATCGGGCCGCGAGAAATAGATATATTCGAAAATGCAGGGACGCTCAGGCGCGGGCGGAAATGGCTTCACGCTTTCAATGCCGTCTTCGGTGATAATAACAATTTCGCCGTTCTCAACCTCGCGGACAAACTGCGCACCGATAATGTCAAACGCGCATGTTTCCGACGCCAGAATATAGTGCCCATCAAGCTGGCCCAGCACAAGCGGGCGAATGCCCAGCGGGTCGCGCGCGCCGATCAGTTTTTTGTTGGTCATGACGACCAGTGCATAAGCACCCTCGATTTGGAAAAGCGCATCGGTAAAACGTGACAGCGTGTTCACGCGGCTGGAGCGCGCCACAAGTTGCAAAATTGTTTCGGTGTCAGACGTTGATTGGAAGATAGCGCCGTCGCGCACGAGGGAATTACGTAAAGTCAGCGCATTGGTGAGGTTGCCATTATGGGCAACTGCAAAACCACCGCCCGACAGATCGGCAAATAGCGGTTGCACATTGCGCAAAATTGTTTCGCCCGTCGTCGAGTAGCGCACATGGCCGCAGGCCATATTGCCCTGCAAGCGGTCGAGAATACTGGCTTTGGTAAAGTGATCGCTCACCAGCCCAAGGCGACGCTCGGCGTGAAATTGTTTGCCGTCAAAAGAAACAATGCCGGCCGCTTCCTGACCGCGATGCTGCAAAGCGTGAAGCCCCAAGGCTGTTAATGCTGCAGCGTCGGGATGCCCGAACACGCCAAACACACCACACTCTTCGCGCAGCCTGTCGCCATAATATAGCGTATCGCCATAGGAATTGTGCGAATTCATCTGACACCTTCCGTATTGCGGATGAGACGCTCCATCAGGTCTCTGTCGTTTTGTTTATAGCCTGTGTCAGCTTGCGTGTCTTGTGGTTCCTTGAGGTTCGTATCACCCATACCCGGCGCAGCGGCTTGAGGTGTGCCAGAAGCATTATTGGAAGCGCCATCAGATGTAGGGCCAGATTTTGGCATTAGGTCTGGCAACAATTTGGGTGCCAGTTGGTCAAAGCGCTGCTCGGGCATATTCATTAGCATGCCTTCAATATTGGTAATGTTTAGCGGCAACCGGTCCATCGGCACCACAGCAACCATAACCCGCGTGCCTGTCTGCAGAAGCGGCCTTACTTTTGCGTCGCGTATCCAGTCAGGATGGTCTTTTTCAGGCAATACTAGTACCACCACAAAATATGCCAGACACACGATGAACGCGCCGCGCAAGCCGCCAAACGCCACGCCAAGTGTACGGTCGAGCATGCCAATGCCGCTATCTTTGAGTTTCGATGAGATGAAGTTGCTGGCGAACGAAAACAGAATGAGGAACACCATAAACACCAGCAACAGCGCGCCTGCATTGACCACCCATTCGATATTGATATACGGCGCGAGAAACGGCTTGACGAGCGGCCCCAGAAAAAGCGCCGCATAGCTTGAAACAATCCAGCCTGTGATGGAGAGAATTTCCTTAACAAATCCGCGCAATAGTGACAGCGCAGCCGACACCAGAAGAACGGCAAAGACGACATAATCTAGGGCAAGTAATTCCATTAGCTAGACCCTATCATGAGTCGTTGTCTGATAGGTCCGTGGATACGCCGAGAGCCGCGATAAGCGCGCCGAGATCTTCAATTTCCTTTACCGGCATGGCTGCGGTGTCTGCCGAGGGTGCGAACGCCTTTTGAAAGCCTAGTTTCGCCGCTTCTTTCAGGCGCAACTCCGCCTGACTGACAGGGCGCACGGCACCCGAGAGGCTAATCTCGCCAAACACAACAGATTGGCGCGGTAGTGGCTTGCCGGACATCGATGATATTAGCGCCGCTGCAACGGCAAGGTCTGCCGCCGGTTCATTGATCCGCAGACCTCCGGCAACGTTCAAAAACACATCACGTCCGCCAAAGGCCATGCCGCAGCGTGCTTCCAGGACCGCCAGCACCATAGACAAGCGCGCACTGTCCCAGCCGACAATGGCGCGCCGCGGTGTCGCCAGCGATGATGGGGCCGCGAGCGCCTGAATTTCCACCAGAACAGGCCGCGTGCCCTCAATGCCTGCAAACACGGCTGCACCTGGCACATTTTCCTCACGCGCCTCTAGAAACAGGGCAGAGGGATTTTTTACTTCGGCAAGGCCTTCTTCGCGCATTTCGAACACGCCGATCTCATGGGCCGGGCCGAAACGATTTTTGATGGCGCGCAGAATACGAAACTGGTCGCCGCGATCGCCTTCGAAATAAACAACCGTATCGACCATATGCTCCAGCACGCGCGGCCCGGCAATTTGCCCGTCTTTCGTTACATGCCCTACCAAGATGACGGCGACGCCATTGGCTTTGGCGAAATGAATAAGCTCTTGTCCCGATACTCGCACTTGGCTGACTGTGCCCGGTGCCGCCTCAATAGCCGGCGACCACATGGTCTGAATGGAATCGATGATCACCATGCCAATATCACCAGTGCCCTCAAGCGTTTTGCGTATATCGGCAATATTTGTTTCGGCTGCCAGTTCGACGGGTGCATCGGTGAGCTTTAACCGCGCTGCGCGCATGCGTAATTGTGCAAGCGCTTCCTCACCCGAAATATAAACAGTGCGCAGGTTCTTGCGCGCAAGGCTGGCAGCCGCCTGCAAGAGCAGGGTTGATTTACCAATACCTGGGTCACCGCCTAGCAAAGTGGCCGAGCCAGCAACAAATCCGCCGCCCAATACGCGGTCGAGTTCGCTAATGCCGGACGTGAGGCGTGCGGGTTCGGCGTCCGAGCCGGTGAGGGAGGATAGCTCAACTTTGCGCCCCTTCTGCTGTTTCGCGCCGCGTCCAATGGGCGGGCGGTCACCAACAGGTTCTTCTGTCATGGAATTCCACGCGCCGCATGCCTCGCATTTGCCCGACCATTTGCTGCTTGATTCGCCGCAATTATTGCAAATGAATGTGCTTTTGCGTGCCACTAAGCACCTCCGCCAGCGGCGACATCCAATGTCTGCCCTTCCACTTCAATTGGGCCGTGCGCCAGCCCGTTGATGAACTGGTTGAGGAAGGGGTCGTCTGATTTTTCCAGTTCGCTCGTAGTTCCCTGCCAAATAATGCGCCCCTGATATAACAGCGCAGTTTTATCGGCGATCGCCCGCACGCTGGTCATGTCATGGGTGATGGTGAGCGTGGTCGCGCCCAGATCGCGAACGCAATCCCTAATCAGATGATTGATAACATCCGTCATGATAGGATCGAGGCCTGTTGTTGGTTCGTCAAAAAAAATAATATCGGGCTTTGAGGCAATGGCGCGGGCCAGGCCAACGCGTTTTTGCATGCCGCCAGAAAGCGATGAGGGTGAAAGGTCCAATAATTCGCTACCCAGACCAACCTGCGCAAGGCTCGCAGCCGCCACGTCGCGCGCCGCGTCCATTTCTAGGGTTTTATCTTGCAAGCCCCGAAACGCCACATTACGCCAGACGGGAAGGCTATCAAACAGTGCGCCGTTCTGGAACAACATGCCCATTTTCGCATCGATAGGTGCTCGCTCGGTACGCGATAAGCCGACCGTCTGCATGCCGTCAATATGGATCGTGCCAGCATCCGGGGTTAGCAGACCTAAAATGGATTTCAGCATGACCGATTTGCCACTTCCCGAGCCGCCAATCACAACCACCGATTGTCCTTTGGGGATGTCGAGGTCGACGCCCTTTAGCACCTCCTTGGTGCCAAAGGCTTTGGTGACGCCGGTGAGTGTGATCATGCCAGTCATGCAGAGAACAGGAGCGAGGTCATCAAATAATTTGCTGCCAAGATCAAAATAGAAGATGCGACAACGGCGTTTGTTGTCGCGCGACCCACGCCTTGTGCGCCGCCTTTACTGTTATAGCCGTGATAGCACCCCATGATTGCGATGATAAAGCCAAACACGGCCGCTTTGATCAGCCCGGAGGTGACATCATCAGGCTGCAGAAAGTTTACCGTCTGCTGCACGTAAATTGCGGCGTTGAAACCAAATGATTGTGTGCCGACAATGAAGCCGCCCAGCACGCCGATAATATCGGCTATTAGGGCCAGCACGGGCATGCATAAAGTCGCCGCAATCACACGCGGAGCTACCAGATATTTGAACGGGTCGGTTGATAAGGTGGTTAGCGCGTCGATTTGTTCGGTCACCCGCATGGTGCCGATTTCCGCTGCAATAGCCGCGCTCACGCGGCCCGCCACCATAAGCCCCCCCAACACCGGCCCCAATTCGCGGGTAATACCCAGCGCGACAATGCTTGAAACAATGGCTTCGGAATTAAACTGGTTCCCACCATAATAAATTTGTATGGCCAGCGCACCGCCGGTGAAAAATGAAGTGAGCGCAACCACCGGCAGTGAATAATAGCCGATGCGCATGATCTGCTGCCCGATCAGCCGCATATAGATGGGCGGCGTGACCAGTGCTTTGACGGCTTGGAAAATGAAGAGGGTTAACAGCCCTGTTTGACTGAAGAACCCGAGAAAAAACCGGCCTATGGTTGCGATCGCTTGCACATCGAACTCCGTATCATGACCCAAAAAGGTCAGTTGCCTGTGTATATGCGGTTATAGCGGCCTCCGAGCCCTGTGAGAAGCTCATACGACAATGTTTGTCCCTGTGTGGCGAGGCGATCGATCGGGTTGTTTGGGCCAAAAATCTCCACCATGTCTCCGGGCGACGCCATCTCATCGAGATCCGTCAAATCAACGGCTAATGTGTCCATGGATACGCGCCCAACGATAGGCACGTCGTGTCCATCAATCGCCACACGCACCAGCCCCGCGTCGCGACTACCAAGACTGCGCAGAACACCGTCGCCATATCCAAGTCCGACAATGCCAATTGTCATATCATGGGCCGCGGTAAAGGTCGCGCCATAGCCGACGGTATCGCCTTCTCCCAGTGTGCGGGTTTGCAGGATGGGCGCATCAAGCCGAACAACGCAACTAAGTGCTGTCGTATGGTTGGCATGTGGTGATCCACCGTAAAGACTAATGCCGATGCGGGTCATGTCGAAACAAAAATCAGCCCCCATCAACACGCCGCCGGAATTGGCAAGTGAGGCGGGGGCTGGAGGTAACAAGTCGCGCGCATATCGGAACTTTTCAAGTTGCGCGCGGTTCATTGGGTGTTCTGGGTTATCCGCGCAAGCCAAGTGGCTGGCGATCAGCGCCAGTGTCCAGCCATCAAAATGTGTCGGATCAGCGTGCAAGGCTAGAAGGTCAGTTTCATCAAGACCCAAGCGGTTGAAGCCAGTATCGACGAAAACGCATGCGGGATGGGCTTGTGTCGTACGGCAGAAGGTCTGCCATTCCGATATCTGGTCCAAACTGATTAGGCAGGGACGCAAAGCCGCAGCCGCGAAATCTGCGGCCGCGCCTGGAGGCAGGCCGTTCAGCACATAGATATCGGCATCGGGGGTAAGGGCACGTAAGGCGTGGCCTTCTTCTTCTTGCGCCACGAAAAACACGCGGGTGCCTGCATTTAATAATTCAGGCACGACATGGGCCAGCCCCAGACCATACGCGTCGGCTTTAACAACTGCCGCGGTTTCGGCTCCTGCCGATTTATCACGCATTGTCTGATAGTTTTCGCCCAGCGCACCAAGATCAACCGTCAACTGCGCCGCTCGTGTTGATCTGGCGCCACCCTTAGTCATAGCGCTCAGGTAAATGATCATCTTCGATGAGATCGGAGAAGCGCGTGAACCGGTCTTCAAAGGCCATTTTTGCCGTCCCAGTTGGGCCATGACGGTTTTTGCCGATAATTACCTCTGCCGTGCCGTCGACCAACGACATGCGCTCCTGCCAGCGGACAAACTCTTCTGTCCCCTCAACGGGTTTCTCGCGCAACAGATAATATGGCTCACGGTAAACAAACATAACGATATCCGCATCTTGCTCAATTGAGCCAGATTCGCGCAAGTCCGAGAGTAGCGGGCGCTTATCATCGCGCCCCTCGACCTGACGCGATAATTGCGACAGCGCCAGCACTGGCACATTCAGCTCTTTGGCCAGCGCCTTCAAGCCTTGCGTGATCTCGCTTACTTCCTGCACACGTCCGTCATTGCCGCGCAGGTTTGAGGCCCGCACCAATTGTAAATAGTCGACCACGATCAAGCCAAGGCCGCGTTGCCGCTTCAGCCGCCGCGCGCGTGCGGCAAGCGTGGCGATGGGGATTGCGCCGGTATGGTCAATAAATAGCGGCGCGTCGTTCAAGTCGCGGGCGGCGGCGACCAAACGCCCATATTCATCTTCGTGAATATCGCCTTTGCGAATATTCGACGACGAAACGCCTGATTGTTCGGCGAGCATCCGTGTTGCTAATTGTTCGGCGGACATTTCCAAAGAAAAGAAGCCAACGACGCCGCCGTCTCTCACTTTCACGCTGCCATCGGGCATTGTCTCAGTATTGCCGCTAACCTGTGCCTTCAAATAATCATGGGCGATGGAAAAGGCGACATTGGTGGCCAACGCTGTTTTACCCATCCCCGGGCGTCCGGCCAGAATGACCAGATCGCTTTCTTGAAACCCGCCCAGCATATCATCTAGATGCTTAAAGCCGGTCGATATACCGGAAAGATTGCCCTCGCGCTGATAGGCGCGTTCGGCCATTTCAATGGCACCCGCCAGCGATTCTTCAAACGCCATAAACCCCGAACTATGCGCACCTTTTTCTGCGATCTCGTATAGCGACTGCTCAGCCCGGTCGATCAATCCCGCCGGGTTTTGGTCAATCTCAGCCTCAAACGAGTCCGCGATCATTTCTTCTCCGACAACGATAAGCTCGCGCCGCACAGCCAAATCATAAATCGTGCGTCCATACTGGCGGGCATTCGCGATGGTTGTGGCGTTACTTGCGAGACGCGCCAGATATCCGGCACCGCCAAGTGTGGTTAACCCTTCATCATGATCGAGATAAGTTTTTAATGTTACCGGCGAGGCTAGATTGCCATTGTTGACCAGCTTGCTGATGGCCTCGAAGATGCGCGCATGAACGGGGTCGAAAAAATGTCGTGCCAGCAGAAAATCGGATATCTGCTCCATCGCATCATTATTGATAAGCAATGCACCCAACAACCCCTGCTCAGCCTCAATATTGTGGGGCAATTGCGGAGCATCGTTTTGGTTTGTCTGTGTTGCGATTTGGGCGATTGGCGTATCCATCGCAACAATCTAGTCAAGCGAAGAAGGTGGGGCGAGTCAAAAAAACAAAGGCCGCCCGAAAAAATCAGGCGGCCTGTTAACAGCGGGGACAACTTCGCAATTATGCGGGTGTTTCGTCGCCGTCCTCGTCTTCTGGTTGTGCCTCTGCAGTTTCTGCTGGCATCGCTTCCGTCGCATCGGGGGCCGAATCATCTGCGGCGACCACGTCTTCAACTGCTTCAGTTGTAGCTTCTACCTCTGCCTCGGCTTCGCTCAACTCGACCTCAACGCCTTCTTCAAAGATTTCTTCTACATCGGGGTTAATTTCTTCCGCATCGGCCTGGTGCTCGGATGTAACATCTTCGCCAGCGGCTTGGCGCTCGGCTTCTTCCTCGGTACGGGCCACGTTAACAATCACAGTGCTTGTCACTTCGGGATGCAACATCACGCTGACTTTGTGCAGGCCGAGGTTTTTGATCGGTATTTCCAGCGTAATCTGGTTTTTCTCGACGCTAAAGCCTTCATCGGACAACTGGCTGGCAATATCGCGTGTCGTTACCGAGCCATAAAGTTGGCCGGTATCGCCTGACTGCCGGATAATGACGAAAGTTTTATCGTTCAGCTTGGTGTTAACGGCTTCAGCGTCGTTTTTACGATCGAGATTACGGGCTTCAAGTTGTGCACGCTCGCTTTCGAAGCGTTCAAGATTTGCCTTGTTCGCGCGGAGGGCTTTGCCTTGCGGTAGCAAGAAATTACGCGCGTAGCCGTCTTTGACATTTACGACATCGCCCATTTGCCCAAGCTTTGAGATGCGCTCTAGTAGTACGATCTGCATCAACTGTTCTCCTCATCGTCATCCGATTTTGGCGGCGCCTGCGGAGGCTTTGGTTCGCGTGGTGCGGAACGCCGCAGATTAAGCCGCGACTCCAATAAACCCAGCAGGCTGATCGGCAAGATCACCCAGGCCACTACAAAAATCAGGAAATAAAGCCCTGCCAGAAACCAGACACGGCCACTCCAGTCGCGGGAAATAGCATGAATAACCGCTAAACCCAATAGAAAATATGCACCGGTTAAAATCGCAGCAAACACAGCCAAAAGCGTGCTCACCCAACCAGCCGTGACCCATGTGCCAAGTAGAGTAATGACAAGCGCAAAATCAAACCAAACCGGCATGGCGAGGCGGTCATGTGTTTCTGCGGGTCGCAGATTAGTGCCGGTATATTGCGCCAGCATCTGCGCTGATTGCAGCGTGCCCAGCAAAATAAGCGGCCAGCTGGCGAACCCCGTTATCAAAATAATATTGGCAACACCAAGCAGGTCGGTATCGGGACCGTAAACAGTGCGAATTAATGCCGCTATTTGCGGGGCTTGCTGGAGGCTTTGGGCGAAAACGCCCGGCAGTCCTTGATCGGCGCCGATATTTGCTAGAAAAACGACGCTAGCCAGCGCCGCACTGATGATAACGGCCTGCACAATAATCAGGGCGCTCGGGAAAAATTCATATGCACCATCAGCATCGGGACGGCGCGATAATAGTGCCAGCCGGATGAGCCATAAAATCGGAACGCCAAAGCTGATAACGAAACTTAGGCTCGTTCCAAACCCAGCAAGCACGCCGAGCAAGGCAGATGCCAGTGCCGCAGTTACGGCGGCGGCAGTGAGACCCAAGGTTAATCCGATATAGGCGACCGGCAACGCTGCAAATGGCAGTGTAACGATAGCCGCAAGCAGACCGCAGGTTATAATGGCGGCAAAACAAACTCTTAATGCCATGGCGTGTGTCATAGGACTATCCCGCCTCGAGTCGTTGCGAGGTCCACCATGGGCCTATTGATCGATGGCGTAAGGCATCAGCGCCAGATAGCGCGCGCGTTTGATAGCCCGCGCCAGTTCGCGTTGCTTTTTCGCAGAAACAGCAGTGATACGGCGTGGCACAATTTTGCCTCGCTCTGACACATAGCGCTGCAATAAGCGTGTGTCTTTGTAATCGATGACCGGCGCATTCGCCCCTGAAAACGGGCATGACTTGCGGCGGCGACCAAAAGGGCGGCGTCCCTGGCTCATGTGCGGCTCTCCTCGGCTGAGTTGCTATCGCGGCGTGGGCGGCGATCGTCACGGTTTTTGTTACGCAGCTGAACAGATTCTTCAACTTCGTGTTCGTCTACCCGCAGGGTCATAAAGCGGATAATGTCATCATTCAGGCTGATGCGGCGTTCCATTTCGGAAATTGCCCCATGTTCGGCATCAATATTCAGCAAGGAATAATGCCCTTTGCGGTTTTTCTTCACCCGATAGGCCAGCGATTTGATGCCCCAATATTCCTGTTTGGTGATTTTGCCGCCATTTTCTTCAAGCACAGCCGTGATCATGTCGGTCAGACCTTCGACCTGCTGGGACGAAATATCCTGACGCGCGATGAAAATATGCTCGTATAGAGCCATAACCTCTCTCCTTCGTCTGCTTCGGCGCCGAGCCCCTAGCGAGCCCGGAGAGGCCCACAAGTAACGCGAGAGCGGAGACACGGGATCCCGGTAAAACCTGCCCACCACCATGGCGGACGATCCGTTCAGCCCCCAGCCGAAATTCAATAATCAGCGATGTACACCGATAACAAATGCTTGGCAAGCCCGAATTCCGGCTGTAAAGACTGGGGTTAGCATGGTGCATTAGGCCATATTAGGCCTGCACCTATGACCGGGAGGGTTGGCATGGCGCGCGCATTTGTTTTTCCAGGGCAGGGCAGTCAGGCGGTTGGCATGGGGCGGGCGTTGGTAGAGGAATTTGCCGAAGCGCGTGCCGTGTTTGCGGCTGTCGACGACGCGCTTGACCAAAAGCTGTCGCATCTCATGTGGGAAGGGCCGGAAAGCGAGCTGACACTCACCGAAAATGCTCAACCCGCGCTGATGGCGGTTTCGGTCGCCGTTATGCGGGTTTTGGAAGCAAATGGCGTAGATTTGGTAAAAAACGCTGCTTATGTCGCTGGACATAGCCTTGGCGAATACTCAGCTTTGACAAGCGCGGGCGCCTTGGACTTGGCGGATACGGCGCGCTTGTTGAAATTGCGTGGACAAGCGATGCAACGCGCGGTGCCTGTGGGCGTTGGGGCTATGGCGGCACTTTTGGGCCTCGAATTTGAGACCGTGGTGGAAGTTGCGGCTGAAGCTGGAAAAGGCGATGAAATTTGCGCCGCTGCTAACGATAATGCGGTGGGGCAGGTGGTAGTGTCGGGCCATGCGGCGGCTGTGGCGCGGGCGATTGATCTGGCAAAAGCGCGCGGTGCTAAACGTGCCATGGAGTTGCCGGTTAGCGCACCGTTTCATTGCGCTTTAATGCAACCAGCCGCAGATGAAATGCAAGAAGCACTAAGCGCGGCGAAAATATCGCCACCGGTCGTGCCGGTGGTCGCCAATGTGTGCGCCACGCCGGTTGCAGATCCAGAAGATATTCGGCGTTTACTGGTTGAGCAGGTGACGGCGAGCGTACGGTGGCGCGAATCAATGATCTGGCTGGCTGATAATGACGCAGGCGAGCTGGTTGAACTGGGTAGCGGCAAAGTGCTGACAACGATGGCGCGCCGGATTGATGCGCGTCTGAGTGCGACAGCGCTATCGACACCTGATGAGATACGGGCGTTTCTGGAAGAAAAATAGGGAGAAGACCATGTTCGATCTAAGTGGAAAAACAGCGTTAATAACTGGCGCATCGGGCGGTATTGGCCGCGATATTGCGCGCCAGCTGCATGCCGCAGGCGCGCGCGTTGGCCTTGCGGGAACGCGCGAAAATGTGTTGCAGGAACTTGCCGCTGAACTGGGCGAGGGGGCGGACGTTTTGGTCGCCGATCTGTCATCATCCGATGGCGCGGGCGCGTTGGCCGCAGCAGCCGAAGAGACACTCGGTGGGTTGGATATTCTGGTTAATAATGCTGGCATTACGCGCGATAATCTTGCCTTGCGGCTGAAAGACGAAGACTGGGATGCTGT
>DKNW01000098.1:2425-5021 GCA_002469805.1 Rhodobiaceae bacterium UBA7378 | reverse complement strand
CATTTTTTTGTCTGTTTTCTTCAGTTTCTTCATGTGCGGATAGGCTTTCGACCCCCCGCTCATAGCAAGTTCCTGAAATGCATCGCGCGTACCTGATGTGGGCGGCGGGCCGAGGATTTCAATTTTCTTGGCTGGCAGCGACGGATCAATTTCGCTCCACTTCTGGTAAGGGTTGCTCACCGGCTCGCACCAGTTTGACTGGCAAGGCTTATTGGGATCCGGCACTTTTTTGGCAGTCGCCAGGTAAATTTGCTCCAGCGACAACTCGAGCTGAGGTGCGCCTTTGGCGTTTGCCAAAACGATACCGTCGAAACCGATAACAACTTCGGTCAGGTCAATGCCGTTGGCTTGGCATTTTTTGAACTCTTTGCCCTTAATCCGACGCGAGGCGTTGGTAATGTCGGGGTGTTCTAGGCCGATACCTTTACAGAACAGCTTCATGCCGCCGCCAGAACCGGTTGATTCAATAACCGGTGTTTTAAATTTACTTGTGCGACCGAACTGCTCTGCGACAGTTGTTGCAAATGGGAAAACCGTTGACGAACCGACGATCTCGATTTGATCGCGGGCCTGAGCGGCGCCCACCATGGCAACAGCTGCCAAAGCACCTGTGATAAGTTTTGCGTTAAACATTTTCGTCTCCACCGAAAAATTACATAGACAAGCCGGAAAGACTTCGCGTTCCGGAGAGCCGAAACTGACCCCGCACATCTGCCGTTTTGTGACACTAATATTACAGTTTTGTGACAAGGCACGCGCCAGATCACATTTAATGCCGGACCTTAAGGCGGCTAAACTCTCAGTCTTTTTTAATACCCTGTAAAGTAACGGAAAAACAGGTCTCGCCCGCGCTACTGGTGATACGCAGTCGGCCACGGTGCCTGTTAACAATATGCTTCACAATCGCCAACCCAAGCCCCGATCCGCCCATACTGCGCGCACGCCCCTTATCAACACGATAGAATCGCTCCGTTAGGCGCGCCAAATGTTCTTCTGGAATGGTTTCGCCTATATTTATAACCTGAACCCGCACAAGGTCAGGGCGAAATTGCTGATTGATGCCCCGTCCGGTCGTGACGCGCACGTCTATCTGCGATCCGTCTCGGCCATATTTTATCGCGTTTTCCAGCAAATTATGAAAAACCTCCGACAATTCATCTTCCGCGCCACGAACAAGGGGCAGTTCATCTTGGGGCGGCCATTCATTACGAACGACAATCTCCATATTATTGGCACCTGCGCGATGTTGCTGCGCCGCGACCACAGTCTCAACCAGCTGCATTAAATCAACCTGATTGCGCGGCGGCCGATGTTCTTCGGCCTCTACGCGAGACAACGACAAAAGCCCGTCAATTAGCCGCTGCATCCGATCGGCTTCGTTTTGCATGATTTCGAGAAAGCGCGTGCGGGCTTCTGTGTCATCTTTTGCGGATGTTTGCAGGGTCTCTATAAAACCCGCCAGCGCGGTGAGCGGAGATCGCAATTCATGGCTCACATTGGCCACAAATTCGGACTGAATACGCTCAACCGAA
This sequence comes from Rhodobiaceae bacterium UBA7378, assembly GCA_002469805.1. Lineage (GTDB taxonomy): Bacteria > Pseudomonadota > Alphaproteobacteria > RS24 > RS24 > UBA7378. Next base: position 3,489 of record DKNW01000098.1, on the reverse strand, counting down.
TTTTCCAAGGTCGTATCAAATATGATGAGAATAATCTCATCGACCTCATACGGGGCGATGCGGATTTTAAAGTCGCGCCGCACATGGCCCATGCGGGTATAATTAAGGTCGGTTTTCTTTCCCATACTGGAAGCCGCGTCCAGCGCGGTCAGAAAATCTGGGTGACGTAGAAAATTATCCAGTGGATTGTAAGTGATCTGAGTCCCAAGCAAGTCAAAAGCCTTGGCGTTCGAGCGCGTGACGACGCCCGCTTCGTCAACAATGATGATGGCCTCGTCGAAAAGTTCGGACAAGCTATCAAATCGATCTTTCTGGTCCACCTTCATTCCCCGCCAAAAGCTAATACATAACATACTCAATATGGCGGTTTTATAAAACCTTCCCAGCCCTTCGAGGACTGCGCTGATCCCATTTTTTTGGGGTTTTTATTGGCCGGAAATTTTCTGAACCTCCTGTTGTAATTTTTTCGGGAGCTAACACCATGACAGAAGCAGATTTTATTCACATAATCACCCAAAACCGTCAGGTTTATGGCCTTTATTCGGTAGGCTACGGCCTATTGTCTCTGACCGCGCTTATTGCTGCCTATTTGCTGCGCAACACGCCGCTATGGTTCAGAAGCCTTGCCGCTGCTATTACAGTTTTTCAAATCTTCATTACATTCACGGGCTTCACAGCCGTAAATACTGGGTTCTTTACAATGATGACAGAGCTTTCTAAAGCAGCAGCCTCTGGCGGTGCGCCAATGATTAAAGACGTTATGATTGCTGGGGGTAGCACACCGGGACAGCCCTTTGAGGCGCCATCATGGGCCATACTTGGCCTAATTGCCACGCTCATCCATGCCGCAGGTACAGTATATCTGTTCACCATGGCGAAATGGGAAAAAGACGACTAAGCGTCTTCTAATCCGTTACCGGGCGCCTCGCGCGGTATGGCCCAACAGAGAACCCCCGGCGTTGTAATGACGTCGGGGGTTTTTTTGGCTGTTTTTTTAAGCGCTTCTGGTGCTGCCGGAGAGAATTGAACTCTCGACCTCTCCCTTACCAAGGGAGTGCTCTACC
>DKNW01000098.1:0-2129 GCA_002469805.1 Rhodobiaceae bacterium UBA7378 | reverse complement strand
CCTCTCCCTTACCAAGGGAGTGCTCTACCCCTGAGCTACGGCAGCGCGCAGCGCACTTATGGCAAGTATTGTGCCGGAAATCAAGCACACTGCCCAGATATGGCGGGTTGACCTATCTGCTTTCGCCTCCTAGCATGTTGCTGTTTTGTTCTTGTTGCGTTTGGAAGTTTATGTCGCGTGTCGGATGATGGCGAGAAAAGTGGCGACGAAAATACACCACCTGGACCGGCACGCCTGTCTTGGTTGGTTGCGCGTGAACTGGGATTATGGGTCTGGTGCGAAAAATGCAGCCATCACACAGTGCTGGCGGCTGCACCCTTGCTGGCCCGTTTTGGCGACACAACATTGCAGGCCTTGAGCCGCCGGTTCAAATGCTCGCAATGCGGACAACACGAGGTGTTTTTGCGGCCCGACTGGCCGCGCCGCGGTGTCGTTTCGCGGCACGACAAATTGGACGAGTAAGCCGACGCGATAACGGGGCTTGACCATGCCCCTGAACGGCGGCAAACAGATAGAATGAAAAAATCGTCAAACCTCCAGGCACGCGAGGCGAGGCAGAAAAAGCTGGCCGAAGCGCTCCGCGCCAATTTGCGCCGCCGCAAATCGCCCAGCGCCCCACAAAAACCAAATGCGGGAGGCAATCGCTGATATGGACCGCATTCTCATCGAGGGTGGCACGCCGCTGCATGGCACATTGGCAATTTCCGGCTCCAAAAACGCGGTTCTGCCGCTCATGGTCGCGGGCCTTTTGACCGACCAGCCGGTTATTTTGCGCGGCACGCCGCGGCTTGCCGATACACGCACGCTGGCTAGCGTGTTGCAGGAGCTAGGGGCAGAAGTTGAAGAGTTTGGCAGCGGCCCTGGCGAGGGTGTGCGCGTGCACGCCCATGATCTGACAAGCGTTCGCGCGCCTTATGAATTAGTGTCGAAAATGCGTGCCAGTTTCTGGGTGCTAGGCCCATTGCTTGCACGCGCGCGAAAAGCCGAGGTTTCGCTGCCTGGCGGGTGCGCCATTGGAACGCGACCGGTCGATCTTTATCTTACAGGGCTTGCGAAAATGGGTGCTGATATTGCCGTCGAGGGCGGCTATGTCATCGCCGCGGCACGGGACGGTCTAAAGGGCGCGCGCCTTGATCTGCCGTTTGTTTCGGTGGGTGCAACGCATGTTCTATTGATGGTGGCGACACTGGCTGAGGGCACAACCATCATCACCAACGCGGCTTCCGAGCCGGAAATTGTCGATGTCGGGCGGTGTTTGCAAGCCTTGGGCGCACAAATTGACGGGCTGGGCACGCGCACCATCCACATTAGCGGCGTCGCGCAATTGGGCGGGGCCGACCATACCGTGTCGCGCGACCGCATTGAAGCCGGTGCCTATGCGCTGGCGGTTGCTGCCAGCGGCGGGTCGGTCGACCTCACCGGCATTACTGGCGAAGAACTGGGCGCTTTATTGCCAGCCATGCGTCTGGCTGGCGTGCAGGTGGAAGAAAACACCACCCACACCCAGCCCGCATTGCGGGTTTCGGGGCCCGATGCGCGCCCCAATGCGACGCCCGTCACCACCGAACCTTATCCCGGCTTTGCCACCGACCTGCAGGCCCCGTTTATGGGGCTCATGTGCCGCGCCAATGGCGTCAGCCGCATTCGCGAGACGATTTTTGAAAACCGCTTCATGCATGTGCAGGAACTGGCGCGTTTGGGTGCCGATATTTCGCTTGAAGGCGACACGGCCATCGTCACGGGGGTCGACCAGCTTTATGGCGCGCCGGTTATGGCGACCGATTTGCGCGCCTCCGTCACGCTGGTGATTGCCGGGCTTGCGGCGCGTGGCACAACAACCATCAACCGCGTCTATCACCTCGACCGCGGCTATGAGCGCATCGAAGAGAAACTGTCGGCTTGCGGTGCTAAAATCTGGCGGGAAAAAATATGACGCACAAACCGCTCAAACTGTTCGGCAGAACGGCAGATGATATGGACATCATGTCGGCGCATATTCAAGACGCGGTTTTGCAAACCGGCGATATGACCTTTCTGGACGACCAGCGCCGCGTGGTGCTGGTGATGAACCGGTTTTGCTGGGAAACGCCCGACAGCAAATCTTTGCGGGTACGCAGCGCGCTGCAAAT
>DKNW01000083.1:860-5049 GCA_002469805.1 Rhodobiaceae bacterium UBA7378 | reverse complement strand
GGTAATGGGTAAACATTCTGGCCGCCATGCGTTTCGCGAAAAGATCCGCGAACTGGGGTACGAACTGGGGGACAACCAGATGCAGGAAGCGTTTGTGCGTTTCAAGGATCTGGCAGACCGCAAAAAACATATATTTGACGACGACATTATTGCTTTAGTGGACGATGAAGTTGCCAAAGGTGCCGATGCCATCAAACTGGTCTCCTTGCGTGTGATTTCTGGCTCCGACGGGCCGCAATCTGCTGAACTGGTATTAGAGATTAATGGCGAGACGCTCGATGTGCATAGCACGGGCGACGGGCCTGTCGACGCAACCTTTAATGCAATCAAGGCGCTGTTTGATCACGATGCCGTGTTGCAGCTGTATCAGGTTCATGCTGTAACCGAAGGCACGGATGCACAAGCCGAAGTTAGCGTGCGTTTAGAGGAGAATGGCAAGACCGTGACTGGACGCGGTGCTGATACCGACACGATGGTCGCCTCCGCGCGCGCCTATGTAAGTGCTTTGAACAAATTAATCATTAAACGGCAAAAGACGGCACCGGATTCAATTAGTGCCTAGTTGTCTACAAAGGGAGTAACCGATGCTTAACAGTCTTTTAGCCATGTTCTCGGCCGATATGGCCATTGATCTCGGAACCGCGAACACGCTCGTCTATGTAAAGGGGCGCGGCATCGTTTTGAACGAACCTTCTGTGGTTGCAATTTTCGAATCCTCAGGCCGTAATCGTGTACTGGCTGTTGGCGATGAAGCGAAAATGATGCTTGGACGTACCCCGGGTAACATCAAAGCCATTCGCCCGATGCGTGACGGTGTTATTGCCGATTTCGATGTGACGGAAGAAATGATCAAGCATTTTATCCGCAAGGTTCACAACCGGCGCTCATTTGCCAATCCGCAAATCGTTGTTTGCGTACCTTCGGGGGCGACCGCCGTGGAGCGTCGTGCCATTCAGGAGAGCGCCATGTCAGCTGGCGCGCGGCGTGTGTTTCTCATTGAAGAGCCCATGGCAGCGGCTATTGGTGCTGGTTTGCCGGTAACCGAGCCAACCGGCTCGATGGTTGTCGATATTGGCGGCGGTACAACAGAAGTGGCGGTATTGTCGCTTGGTGGTATTGTTTATTCCAGGTCGGTACGTGTCGGCGGCGACAAGATGGATGAGGCGATTATCGGTCACATCCGGCGCAATCATAATCTACTGCTTGGTGAATCGAGCGCGGAACGCATCAAAAAAGAAGTCGGCACGGCTATGATGGCACCGGGCGAAGATGGAGCGTCTGTGAAAATTAAAGGCCGTGATTTGATGAACGGTGTGCCGCGCGAAGTGTCGTTGACCCAGCGTGAGATTGCCGAAAGCCTTGCAGAGCCTGTCGGCGCGATTGTGGAAGCGGTTAAAGTGGCGCTGGAAGCAACGCCGCCTGAGCTTGCAGCTGATATCGTTGATAAAGGTATCGTCATGACGGGTGGCGGCGGGCTGCTTCACAATCTCGATGCGTATTTGCGCGAAGCGACAGGGCTACCAGTATCGATTGCCGATGAAGCGCTTTCGTGTGTGGCGCTGGGGACCGGACGTGCCCTTGAGCATATCAAGACGATGAAGCACGTACTCTCGGCAGCTTACTGATACAGAAAAGATTGTAGGAGCGGGGCGTGGCGAGTTTCAGGTCGAGAAAAAGCGAACTCCGCGTCCTGAGCGTTTCCGGCATCGCTGTTATTTGTCTTATATTCGCGGCGATCTGTTTGATATTTGTTGCACGTGATGATCGCGTGATTGGAACGCTGCGCCAGCTCATGTCCGACGCTTTTGCGCCGACTTATGATGTGATTTCTCGTCCAAGTCTGGAATTGCGGAAAATGCGTAATGCGGCGACCAATTTGGTTGACCTTCAGGCAAGCTATACAGAACTTGAGCAGGAAAACCAGAAACTCCGAGAGCAGCTTGTTGAATTAAGGCGTACGCGCGTGTTGCTAGACCGCTATCGGGAGCTACTGGCGTTGCCAGTTGAGCCAAGCCTGCACGTAATATCGGCTCGCGTTATTGCGGATCTTCAAAGCCCATTTGTGCGGACGCTGGTTGCCAATACAGGCCGTATGGCCGGGGTCCAAGAAGGCCAAGCTGTAACCGGCGGGCGCGGCCTTATCGGGCGTGTTGTATCGGTCGGGCGCGTATCAAGTCGACTGCTTTTGCTGACGGATTTTAACAGCCATGTCCCGGTTCTCATTTCACCGTCAAACACGCGTGCCATTCTTTCCGGCAATAATGCCGATAGACCCGTCTTGCGGTTCTTGCCGAAAAACGCGCGTATCGAAGAAGGTGCACAAGTTGTCACCTCCGGCAAGGGAGGGCAAGTTCCCATTGGCATACCGATCGGTGTTGTCCGTTTTGACGGCAATGGCAGCCCTTATGTTGACCTGCTTGAGGATTTTCACAATCTCAGCTATGTGCGCATTATCTCGACGCGCGCGATTGAGCCACCACCCTCCGACCCTGATACGCAAATTTTGACGGAGCGGGGGCGATGAACGAATTTTCATCCACTAATGTGCAAGCACCGGGTCAACAATTATTGATCAACATATTCCCGTTGTTTCTGGTTTTCATCTTCATTTTGATCGGGCATGTGTCTTTCGGTCTAGAGATAACCACGCATCTCGACCCAGCGCTTTTTCTCGTTCCAGTTTTTTTCCTGGCTCTTCACAGCAAACGCAATCTGACGCCGGTATTGATTATGCTGCTGGGTTTATTCAAAGATATTATTGATGGCACGCCCTTTGGGTTTTGGGGCGTTCTCATTACTTTCTTTTATTTCGCGGCGCATGGGCAACAACAGGTCTTACTTCGCGCAGAATTTCGTGGTCGCTGGCTTGGATATGCCGCAGTTTCATTTTTAACCTTTCTGATCGCCTATCTTATCGCGGCGGTGCGTGACGATATGTTAAGTCTCTTTTGGCTGAGCATGGCCTCGGCTGGACTATCAGCTTTGTGGTTTCCGCCAATCAGCATATTATTAGGCATGTTAATAATCGACGAGCAGGAATAGGCCCGCAAATGGCTGGGTTTGACGAAGATGCAACAACCTTTACCCGCCGTGGGCTGGTTTTGGGCGTATCTCAGATCGCCCTGTTCTCGCTGCTGGCAGGCAGGCTGCAATATCTGCAAGTGATGCGCAGCGATCTGTATGCGACGCTGGCCGAAGATAACCGAGTAAATGTGCGGTTAATGGCCCCTCCACGGGGGCATATCTACGACCGGAACGGCGTTAAGCTCGCCGACAATGATCAAGATTTTCAGGTGGTTTTGATCCCTGAACAGGTCAACAATATTGACGCAACCATTGCGAAGCTGGCGCAGTTGCTTGATTTATCTGATGGGCAACAGCGCGACCTGTTGCGCAAAGCCAAGCGCGGCCCCAAGTTTCGTCCGCTAACGGTGGCTGAAAATCTGAGCTGGGAAAAATTTTCACAAGTTAACTTAAACCTGCCGTTTTTATCTGGCGTTCAGCCCCGCGTTGGCGACCGACGCATTTATAATTTCGCTGATGCGACGGCGCATACAGTTGGCTATGTGGGCATTGAAACCCAGCGCGATATCCGCATTCACGGAAACGCCCCTTCCGATATGGTCGGGCGCAGCGGTGTCGAGCGGCATTTCGAAGCCGCCTTGCGTGGGGAAGCAGGGGTGCGCCATGTCGAAGTAAACGCACATGGGCGTACGGTGCGCGAGTTGAATTTTGACCCCGGGAAGCCGGGTGCCAATGTGGAATTAACCTTGGATATCAATTTGCAGAAATTCGCACATGAGCGCATGGCGGGACATAGCGGCTCCGCGATTGTTATGGACACGTGGACTGGCGATTTATTGTGCATGGTTTCAACGCCAGCCTTTGATCCGAACCTCTTGTCGCAAGGGGTAGATACGAAAAGTTGGGACCAGATGGTCACGCATGAGCGTAAACCTCTTCTCAATAAGGTGCTGCGCGGGCAATATTCGCCTGGGTCGACGTTTAAAATGCTGGTCGGGTTGGCGGCGCTTGAAACAAAGGTCATCTCTCCGGACGAGCCGATCGAATGCACCGGCATTTATTCCTTCGGCGGCGAAGATTTCCACTGCTGGAAAGATGAAGGCCACGGCCCGATGCGGTTTGAAGAGGCCATCGCGCAATCATGCGATACATATTTTTATGAAAT
>DKNW01000083.1:518-655 GCA_002469805.1 Rhodobiaceae bacterium UBA7378 | reverse complement strand
ATTGATTGCACGGGTCTTTATTCTTTCGGCGGCGAAGAGTTTCATTGCTGGAAAGATGAAGGCCATGGCGATATGGGATTTGAAGATGCAATCGAGCAGTCTTGCGACACATACTTCTATGAAATTTCCCGTCGCCT
>DKNW01000083.1:0-187 GCA_002469805.1 Rhodobiaceae bacterium UBA7378 | reverse complement strand
CATCGACAATATCGAGAAAATGGCCAAGCGCTTTAATTTCGGCAAAGAGACCGGCATCGAAATCGGCAGTGAGAAAAGCGGCATCGTCCCCGGACGCAATTGGAAGCGGGCCAATTATGATACAGGCTGGCGTACGGGCGAAACCTTAATCACGGGCATCGGGCAGGGCTTTTTGCTGGCAACGCCA
>DKNW01000080.1 GCA_002469805.1 Rhodobiaceae bacterium UBA7378 | reverse complement strand
TTTGGCGGTATTTTGACTTTCTGCTTGGTGACCCAAATTGTGACCGGCATTATTCTCGCCATGCATTACACACCGCATGTTGACTACGCGTTCGACAGCGTTGAGCACATTATGCGGAATGTGAATTATGGCTGGCTCATTCGTTATATTCACGCCAATGGCGCATCCATGTTCTTCATCGCGGTCTATATCCATATTTTCCGAGGCATGTATTACGGTTCCTACAAGGCGCCGCGCGAAGTGTTGTGGATCCTTGGCGTTATCATTTATGTGCTGATGATCGCGGCAGCGTTTATGGGGTATGTGCTGCCATGGGGCCAAATGAGCCTGTGGGGTGCGACCGTTATTACCAATTTGTTTGGTGCGGTTCCTGTTGTTGGAGAAAGCGTTGCCATCTGGCTGTGGGGCGGCTTCTCGGTCGACAACCCAACATTGAACCGGTTCTTCTCCCTGCATTATCTTCTGCCATTCCTGATTTTCGGGGTTGTGATCCTGCACATTTGGGCGCTGCACGTGCCGGGCAATAACAACCCGGTTGGCATCTCGGTCAAAAGCGAGCAGGACACCGTACCGTTTCACCCTTACATCACGGTGAAGGACGCGTTTTCGTTATCGATCTTCCTGATCCTTTTTTCATATTTCATTTTCTTTGCGCCAAATGTTCTGGGGCACGCCGATAATTATATTCCGGCCAACCCGCTGGTGACACCGGCCCATATTGTGCCTGAATGGTACATGCTGCCGTTCTACGCCATTTTGCGGGCGGTTCCTGATAAGCTGGGTGGCGTGGCATTGATGTTTGGTGCGATCTTCGTTTTGTTCCTGTTGCCATGGCTTGATACATCCAAGGTGCGTTCGGCCCGCTACCGGCCATTGTTCCGCCAGTTCTTTGCGTTGTTTATTGTGGATTGCGTGTTGCTTGGCTATCTGGGCGCTATGCCTGCGGAAGGTATCTACGTGGTTCTAGCGCGTGTTGGCACCGTTTACTATTTCGCACATTTCCTCATCATCTTGCCGGTGCTTGGGATTGTAGAAAAACCCAAAGAGGTGCCCGAAAGTATTTCGTCACCTGTTTTGGGTAAATCGGCGCAACCTGCCGAATAAGGTTCGAGGGGGAACATCAGATGATCGGACGCACACCAACCCTGCTGGCTGCTTGTTTGCTGCTGGCTGGTCTTTCCGCACCATCACCGGCCAATGCCGCTGGCGAGGCCAAACATCCCCACGCAATTGACTGGAGCTTTGCCGGCCCGTTTGGCACCTATGACCGCAATGCATTACGGCGCGGGTTTCAGGTCTATAAAGAAGTTTGCGCCAGTTGCCATGGCATGAAGCAGATCTCTTTCCGTAATCTGTCACAACCCGGCGGTCCGGAGTTTTCCGAAGCAGAAGTTAAAGCTATTGCTGCCGAATATGAAGTGACGGACGGGCCAGATGATTATGGCGATATGTATGAACGGCCTGCATTGCCGAAAGACCGTTTTGTGGAGCCGTATCCTAATGTAAACGCTGCGCGTGCCGCTAACGGGGGTGCATATCCGCCAGACCTCTCGCTGATCACCAAGGCGCGTTCAGGTGGGCCGGACTACATTCATGCATTGTTAAGCGGTTATGAAGAGGCGCCAGAGGGCGTGGAAATGCGCCCGGGGCTTTATTACAACCCGTATATGGCTGGCGGCAAAATTGCGATGCCGGCGCCGCTACTGGAAGAATTAGTCGAATATGGCGATGGCACACCGGCAACGGTCCAGCAAATGTCTCTCGACGTGACCCAGTTTCTTAATTGGGCGGCCGAACCGGAGCTGGAACAGCGCAAGCGCACCGGCTTTATGGTGTTGATCTATTTAACGATCTTTGCCGGCCTGTTGTATTTCTCCATGCGGAAAATCTGGGCCGACCAGCACTAAATAGCGCTTATCATCAAGCTAAACGTTGAAGCGGAACAGCATCACGTCGCCATCTTGCACGACGTATTCTTTACCTTCTTGCCGCAGTTTGCCTGCGTCGCGCGCGCCTTGCTCGCCGTTTAATTCGGTATAATCGTCATAGCCAATGGTTTCGGCGCGAATGAAACCGCGCTCAAAATCTGTGTGGATGACACCCGCCGCTTGCGGCGCTGATGTGCCGCGTGCGATGGTCCATGCACGGGCCTCCTTTGGTCCGGCGGTGAAATAGGTGATCAGCTCCAGAAGATTATAGCCCTGCCGGATAAGCCGGTTCAGGCCCGGCTCAGACAGTCCTAGCGTGTCCAGATATTCCAGCCGTTCCGCCTCGTCCAACTGGGCCAGTTCTTCTTCGATGCGCGCGGATATCACCACCGCCTCGGCACCCTCTGCCGCGGCTTTCTCGGCGACCTTTGCCGACAGGCTATTGCCGTCAGCGGCGCTGTCTTCTTCAACATTGCATACATAAATCACCGGCTTGGCGGTAATTAGCTGCAAGCTCTTAAAATCGCGTTCGCGCCCCTGCGGAATATCGGCGCATCGTGCGGGGCGTCCCTCGCGCAATTCAGCCAGTGCGAGGTCTACCAGTTCCAATTCAGCAATGGCGTCCTTATCTTTTGTGGTGGCTTTTTTGCGCAAATTTGCTTCGCGCTTTTCAAGGCTTTCAAGGTCAGACAGCATCAACTCTGTATCGACCGTGTCGGCGTCGGCTAACGGGTCAATGCGGCCTTCAACATGGGTCACATCACCATCCTCAAAGCACCGCAGCACATGGGCGATTGCATCGACTTCGCGAATATTGCCCAAAAACTGGTTACCGAGCCCTTCGCCTTTAGACGCGCCGCGCACAAGCCCGGCAATATCAACAAAACTTAGTCGTGCGGGAATGCGCTGCGCCGAGCTTGCAATGTCAGCAAGCGCGTCCAAGCGCGGGTCCGGCACGGCGACATCGCCAATATTTGGCTCAATCGTGCAGAACGGAAAATTGGCCGCCTGCGCCGCCGCCGTTTTGGTTAGCGCATTGAACAGGGTCGATTTTCCGACATTGGGCAAGCCGACAATTCCGCATCTAAAACCCATTAGCTATCCTCTCCGCTATCTGTGTCGGGCGGCTGCAAGAACGGTTGCATCGCTTCGTGAACCCGATTTTGAAACGTGGCGTCTTCACCACCGGCAAGAAGTTCCGCATGGGCGCAAATGGCGTCCATAAAAGCGGTTACCCAGCCGGCATCATCTTGCGAAAAATCCCCCAGCACGTGCCCCGTCACCCGGTCTTTAGTACCCGGATGGCCAATACCGAGGCGTACGCGGCGAAAATCCGCGCCCATATGGGCTTTGATAGACCGCAGGCCGTTATGCCCGGCCAACCCGCCGCCCTGTCGCATGCGTAACTTTCCCGGTGGCAGGTCAAGCTCATCATAAAACACAATGATCCGCGACCCCGACAGCTTATAAAAGCTGGCGGCTTCGCCGAGGCTTACCCCGCTGCGGTTCATGAAGGTTTGCGGCTTAACCAGCAGCACCTTTTCCTGGCCGATCATGCCGTCGCTTACCAACGCGTGAAACTTCTCACGATAGGGGGGGAATACAAAATGCCGAGCCAAAGCGTCAACCGCCATAAACCCTATATTGTGCCGGTTCTTGGCATATTTGGCCTCGGGGTTACCAAGGCCTGCGATCAGCAACATGGGGCGATCCTCCGCAACCGGATATCACATCCGGTCAAAGCGACGAGGTTATTCCTCGCCGCCTTCTTCCGCTTCGCCGTCTTCACCTTCTTCGCCTTCAGCTTCGTCAGCTTCCGCAGCATCACTGCGCACAGCAGCTGGCGCGGCAATTGTAGCGATGGTGAAGTCGCGGTCAGAAATGACGGGTTCGCAACCATCCGGCAGGCTTACCTCAGAAATGTGGATACTGTCACCCATTTGCGCTTCGGCAAGGTCCAGCTCGATGGTTTCGGGAATATTGTCGGCAGGGCAGTTCAACTCGACCGAGTAGCGCACAACGTTCAAAACGCCGCCGCTTTTGAGGCCTGGGCAGGTTTCTTCATTCAGGAAGGTCACTGCCACTTCAACCGCAATTTTGGCACCCTTGCCAAGCCGCAGGAAGTCGGCGTGCAAAATCGTGTCGCGCACCGGATGCAATTGAACATCGCGTGCGATGACGCGGTGCTTTTTGCCGTCGACATCAACGTCCAGCAATGTGTTCAGCAACCGGCCTGTATTGTAGATTTTGGTTAGCTCGTTCACGGCAACCGAGATCGACTCAGGGTCTTTCTTCTCGCCGTAAATCACAGCTGGAATTCGGCCCTCGCCCCGCAGTGCACGGGCGTTCCCCTTACCAGCCCCGTCCCGCTTCTGCGCGGATAAATTCAAAATATCTGCCATCAATTTTCTCCATTGAAACGACGTTCCCTGCCTAGCCCGTGCCAGACAAGTCAAACCGGCTTTCCTCCAGGGGGGTAAAGCCGGACAATGGGCGGTTTATAGACCTCCACCTGCAAAGTTTCAACTGCTAATAAGCCCTGTTCGCTTGGCTAATTTAGCGGCGTTAAGCCTGTCTAATCAAAAAGGCTGGAGACGGAGTTTTCTTCTGAGGTACGCAGCATGGCTTCGCCGATTAGCGGTGCGATTTTTATGACCTCGAATTTTTCCGATGCCTTGATGGCGTCGGTTGGCTCAATCGTGTTGGTGAAAAGGAGCTTTTCAAGCTTCGATGCATTGACCCGGTCGCAGGCTTGCCCCGACAAAACGCCATGCGTGACATATGCTGAAACCTTGAGTGCGCCAGCATCGATCAGGGCAGCTGCGGCATTGCACAATGTGCCAGCACTGTCGACAATATCGTCAACCAGCAGGCAATGGCGCCCCTCGACATTACCGATAATATTCATCACTTCGCTTTCGCCGGCGCGTTCGCGGCGCTTATCAACAATGGCAAGATCAGCGCCGATCCGATTGCCCAGCGCACGGGCGCGTACCACACCGCCCACATCTGGCGACACGACCATTAAATGTTCTTCGTCAAATCGCTCGTTAATATCGTTTACCAGCACTGGCGCGGCGATAAGATTGTCGGTCGGGATGTCGAAAAAGCCCTGAATTTGACCGGCATGCAGGTCGAGGGTCAAAACCCTGTCGGCACCGGCAGATTCAATGAGATTGGCTACCAGCTTGGCCGAGATCGGCGTGCGTGGCCCCGGTTTACGGTCTTGGCGGGCATAGCCGAAATAAGGAATTACTGCGGTAATGCGGCGCGCGGAAGCCCGGCGCACGGCATCGATCATAATAAGCAGCTCCATTAGGTGATCATTTGCAGGATAGGATGTCGATTGTATGAGGAACACATCCTCACCCCGCATATTTTCCAGAATTTCGACAAATACTTCATTGTCGGCAAATCGGCGGACATCGCATTTTGCTAGCGGAAGATTAAGATAGGCGGCAATTTCCTGAGCCAAGGGCAAATTACTATTACCTGCAAGAATTTTCATGAATGTGACCTCCGCGATAACCTCTGGATATCAAAGGCGGAAGACAGACGCAATTTTTGTTTTCGGTTTTCCCCGTTAAATCGTTCATTTTGGCAGACAAATGGCTGAAACCTGTCGGCCATAGTCAGCTTCGCCCCGGTGGGTGGCGCGGCGATAAGAAAACAAGATGTCGGCGCGCTCATAGGTGCAGATGTCGATGATTTGTGCACTCACGCCTGCGCGCGATAATTGGCGCTGGACAAAAACCGGCAGGTTGAAATAGGCGTGCCCGTCTCTGGATGCTGGCGCGAACAGGTCGGTGTCTAGCAGGTACCTCTCGGCAAAATTCGCCACGAAATCTTCGCTGACTTCATATGACCGGCTTGAAATTGCCGGGCCGATAACCGCGCATATGCGCTTGGTGTTGGCACCCGCATCAACCATGGTATCGACACAAGATTGCAGAATATTATCAAACGCACCCCGCCAGCCAGCATGGGCAGCACCGATAACGCCGGCGGTCGGGTCGGCGAGGAGCACTGGTGCGCAATCGGCGGCCAGAACCCCGATAGCGAGGCCAGGCTTATCGGTTACCAGCGCATCAGCTTCCAACAAATCGGCTTCGGCGTTACCGGTATCATTACCGGCTGGACTGCCATCGATATAGACCGCGCGGGTGCTGTGTATCTGGTGCGGGGTCGTGAGGCTTGTCGCGCCCAGATGCGCACATATGCGGCGGCGGTTTTCTGCTACTGCGTTCGGGTCATCATCGGATCCGCGCCCTGTATTGAGACTGTCATAAATGCCTGTCGATACGCCGCCCAGCCGGGTAAAAAATCCGTGCGGAAGGGGCGTGAGGCCCTCATGGGTAATCGGGGAAAGCTCGGAGTTCGATGTCATAATGTTTCCTCAGCTGGGGTTTCCTCCGGCGGGGCATTGGCAACAAAGCCAGCCAAAGCTGGCAGGTCGGGGTGGCGCACGCCCAGCACTTTGAACAAGTGGCCCATCTGATCGGGGGCCGCTAGCCTATCGCGTTCGCTCATAATTTTGTTGCCGGCTTCGGGGGTCACGTTTGCCAGCTGGGTGGCGCGCTGGTCGAGGCCCAAAGCGCGCAGAAAACTTCCTTGCTGCGCAGTGGGGTGCGCGTGTAGGCCCGCATTAGCCGCAATGCGCGCAAGCACGGCGAAATTGACATGCGCCGTCAGGTCTGCAGCGCCCGGCTCGGCCAGCGGATGCACAAATTCGTGATGGCGCATCGCCTGAAAACTATCGCCAGTTTGCGGTTGGCTATATCCATAATCGATAATCAGGGCTGCGCCTCTGGTGCGCATTAAAAGCGCTGATAGCTGCTGCATTACCTTCTCGCGCCCGGCGCTAGCCTCGATAATGTCGCCAGACTTCATGGTGGTGGGTAGGAGCGCGGTTTGCACATCTGAAAAAGCAGGTGCATGTGGGGGGGTGCGAGCATAAACCAGTTCATCATTCTCAATATCGACAGCGATCTCGCGCCAGCCATTGCCGGTGTATTCGTGCTGGGTAATGGGTAGGGCGTCGAAAAATTCATTGGCGATGACAAGTGTTACGGCATCATCATGTTGGACATTAGGAGGCAGGGTATCAAGCGTCTCGTGCCAACGCGCCTTCGGCACGCGCTTTTTTTGCTCTTCGCGCAGGGCGGGGCTGGTCTCGATGAAATGAACTTGTAATTGCGCCGAAAACGCAGGCACCTGAACGGCGACGCGCAGCATGTCGGCCATTAATGTGCCGCGCCCCGGGCCAAGTTCAATAAGGTTGACGGTGCTGGGTCGGTCCATGCGGTCCCATAAATCGATACACCACGCGCCCACCAATTCGCCGAACATCTGGCTGACCTCCGGCGCTGTCGTGAAATCGCCGCCCGCATCAGTCGGTGCGCCAAAGGGAACCCGTTGCATATAATATCCATCATCCGGGTCTGACAGGGCCATCGCCATGTAATCGTTCAACGACAGCGCACCGTCGGTCTGAATTTTTGCGGCAATTCTGGCTTTCAGGGGGGTCATTTTTCCGGTCGGCCTGCGAATGAGCGGCTCACGATTATGAAGCCGAGACCAGCCAAAATCATTGGAATCGAGAGAATTTGCCCCATCGTCATTTCAGCAAAAATAAAACCGAGATGCATATCGGGTTCGCGCACCTGTTCAACCAGCGCGCGCGATAGCCCGTATCCGACCAAGAATATGCCGATGGCTAGTCCGGGACGCGCCAGTATGCCGCCGCGCCATATAAGACCGCTTAAAATGATAAACAAAACCAGCCCCTCAAGCCCGGCCTCGTATAATTGGCTTGGATGGCGTGGTGCGGGTCCGCCATTGGGAAAGATAACCCCCCAGGGCAAATCTGTGACGCGACCCAATAATTCGCTGTTGATAAAATTTGCGAGCCGTCCGAACAACAGGCCGATGGGCACTGCCGCAGCCACCAGATCGCCAATGCTCAACAGCGGAATATCACGCCGCCGCGCAAAGATAATGATCGCCACAATGACACCGATCAAGCCGCCATGAAACGCCATGCCGCCCTGCCAGACAGCGAAAATATCGCTTGGATTGTCGATAAAATAACCCGGATTATAAAATATGACATAGCCCAGACGCCCGCCAATAATGACCCCGAATGTGATCCATAATAACAGGTCATCAACGGCTTCACGCGAGGCCAGCGGGCCATTAGGCCATAGCCGCGCCGACTGGCTCAATATGATGACATACCGCCACCCCAGCATGAGACCTGCAATATACGCGAGCGCATACCAGCGTAACGCGAATGGGCCAATTTCGAAAATAATGGGATCAAGGCTGGGAAAGGGCATGCGGCCTCCTCTTTGCGCGGCATAATGGCACTTGCATTGTGGCCTGCGCAACGCCAATCTGATGACATGAGTGATCCGCGAAGCAAAATTCTCGACGACGTAAGTCAGCTTGTCTCTGGACTGGGTATAGCGGCGCAAGGCGTGCGTGAAGAGTTCGCCCAGACCATGCGCGGCATGCTTGATACCATGCTGGCCGACGGCGCGCTGGTTACCCGCGAAGAATTTGAAGTGGTGCGCGAAATGGCAGAGAAGGCACGGGCTGAAAACCAGCGGCTGCAAGCGGAAATCGACGCGCTCAAAAAGGCCGATTAGCCTTGTAATCCGGCCAGTTCTCGCTGCTCCCCTGATTTCTCATCAGCTTTGGCACTTTAACCTTTTAACGACTCAGTGAATCAGGCACCCTTTCTGTGGTGGTTGGTCTTTCCCTGACCAACTAGATGTAGTGATTGCGACAGGATAGGTGATATGCACACAAATGTGTCGGCTGACAGCCAACTCATCGATCACCCGATTGATTTGATAGAAACGCTCGCGGCGTCACGCGAGTGGCCATTTGAGCGTGGTACCGAAGACGATATGAATGTTTGCGTATCCGGTACATTTTGCGACTATCATCTGGCCATAAGCTGGCGACCTGATCTTGGCGGGCTACACGTGGCCAGCGTTCTCGACACACGGGCACCTCAGGCAAAGAAAGCAGAAATTCACGAACTTCTTGCCTTGATCAATGAGCAATTATGGCTCGGCCATTTTGATATCTGGTCTGGCGATGGCGCTATTTTGTTCCGCAACACCATGTTCGTAAGCGGCAAGGGGCTGTCAGAAGGGCAGTGCGAAGAATTGCTGAACCATGCAATCGAAACCTGCGAACGGTTTTTTCCGGCCTTCCAGTTTCTTATCTGGGCCGGTTATACGCCCCAATCAGCGCTTGAAAGCAGCCTCTTCGAGACCCGCGGCGACGCGTAACACGCGGAGCCTTTATATGGATAAAAGCAAGAAAATACTCCTTATTGGCGGCGGGAAAATGGGCGGCGCTCTGCTGGGCGGGTGGCTGCAAACAGGCCTTCTGCCCGATCAATTTCTCGTGCAAGAGCCTCATCCGAGTGATGCATTGATGGCGCTCGGTGTGCGCGTCGTGGCGGGTCTCGAACAGGCCGATAATTTTGCGCCTGATATCGTGATTATCGCGATCAAACCGCAAAATGCTGCCAGTGTTTTACCACCCTTGTCAGCCGCACTGCCCACCGGATGTCTGGTTCTTTCTTTGTTGGCCGGCACACCGATCGTGCGGTTAAAAGTGCTCATGACAGGCGATTTTCATTTTGTTCGCACAATGCCGAACACACCTGCAGCGATCGGGCTAGGCATTTCGGCCCTCATTGGAGACGCGGATGTGCCAGCGGAGCTGCGTATGCAGGCCGAGTGGCTGATGCAGGCGGTCGGCGAGACCATTTGGTTGGACCATGAAGACCAGATCAATGCTGTCACCGCAATCAGCGGGTCAGGGCCAGCTTATGTTTTTTATCTGGCTGAGGTACTGGCAGGCAGCGGCGAAGCATTGGGTTTGGACCCGTCGACCGCTATTCGGCTCGCTTACCAGACCATTGCTGGCGCCGGTGCCATGCTAGATCTGGCCGATGCCAATGCGGGCGATTTACGCCGCAACGTCACCTCTCCTGGCGGTACGACGGAAGCGGCGCTGGAAGTTTTAATGGCCGAAACAGGTCTTGGCGACCTGATGCGGCGGGCAACCTCGGCGGCTGTTCAACGTGCGCGCGCGCTCGCAATCCCCGATAAAACTGATAACTAGCCCGGAATAGAGATGCGCGCTTGCAACCCACCCAGCGTGCTTTGATCGAGTGTGATATCTCCGCCATGGCCGCGAGCAATATCGCGGGCAATGGCCAGACCAAGCCCCGTGCCACCCATTTGGGCCGTACGCGCGTCATCTAGTCGGAAAAATGGCCGGAAAACATCCTCGCGCTTTTCTGCCGGAATGCCGGTGCCATTATCGTCAACCGTGATTAGCATATTAGAATTATTGGGGTCGCGCCGCGCAGCGATATGCACCAGCTTGGCATGCGCGCAGGCATTGTTTACCAAATTAGTGATGCAACGGCGTAAGGCGTTATGCTTTACGCGCAGCACTTCTTCGACCGTATCATTTAGCCGGATCTGAACATCTGGCCAGCGCCGCTCGGCATCACGACACAGTTGTTCGACAAATGGCCCAAAATCTATCTCGGTTGCGGTTTCGCCATGATACCCGCGGGCAAAATCCAGATAATCGTCGAGCATATCTTCCATTTCGACAATATCCGAGTTGAGATCATTAATCTCCGCAGCCTGCGGTAGCATAGCGAGTTGCAGTTTCAGCCGCGTCAAGGGGGTGCGCAGATCGTGGCTCACCCCCGCAAGCATGGTGGTGCGCTGTTCGATCTGACGTTGAATACGATCGCGCATTTCGATAAATGACGCGGACGCACGCCGCACCTCGGACGCACCGCTTGGCCTGAATTCCGGCGTATCGCGTCCCTTGCCAAATTCTTCGGCAGCTTCGGCAAGGCGCTGAATAGGACGGATCTGGTTGCGCAGAAAAATACCCGATACCATCAGCAAAATGACAGATGTGCCGACCATCCAAATGATGAAAATATGCGTGTTGGTTGCATAGACCCGTTTTTTCTGGGTGAGCACGCGCATGACTTCGCCCGGAAGTAGTACGCGAATGTCGACATAGTTTTCATAAGTGGTTGTATCTACCCAGAAGGGGCGCCCGATTTGTGACGCCAGTTCACGCGATAATGACTGGTGCAACAACGCGACAATGGGCGGCGGGTCCGCATCGGGCAGTGTTTCGCCGGGCAAAAACGCAACGCTCATTGACAGCGTATCGCCCGCCAGCTGGCTGAGTAATTCGCTATTGCTGCCTTGTTCGCGCATGCGCAAATCGGCGAGGATCGAAATATCCGAGACCGCGGCACGCGACAAGCGTTGCGTCACCGTTGTCCAGTGGCGTTCCATAAACACGAAAGCGACGATGATCTGCGTGATCACAACCGGCACCACGACAATGAGAAGCGAGCGCGGGAACAGGCCCGTCGGCAAATAGGCCTTCAGGAATGCGGCCGGGTTAAACCACATTTTTCTGATCTACTCTCAAGACATAGCCCGATCCCCGCACCGTCTGTAAATACAGCGGGTCGCGCGGGTCAGCCTCAATTTTTCGGCGCAAGCGGTTAATTTGCACGTCGACAGCGCGCTCGGAAATATGCTCGCCATGCGCTAGTTTCAATCGCGAGACAATGCGTCCGGGTGCGGCCGTCAGGTGACGCAATAATTCGATGTCACGCGTAGTGAGCATAATACGTGTTCCCGCCTTTGTGAGTTCGCCGGATGCGTAAATAAAAACGAAATCACCAAAGCTAATTTCTTTTGGCGGGTCAAGCAGGTCGTCTTCGCTCAGGCTACGGCGCAAAATATTCTGCACGCGTAATAAAAGTTCTTTTGGGTCAAAGGGCTTGGGCAGATAATCATCTGCGCCCATCATCAGGCCTTCAATGCGCTGTTCAACCTCCGCGCGCGCTGTCAGCAATAAAATCGGCACAGCGTTTTGCTGTTTGCGCAGACGTTCGGTAAATTCAAGGCCATTAATACCGGGCATCATCACGTCGAGAACCAGAAGGTCGTAGGCGAGTGCAGCCATTTTCTCCTGCGCTTGGCTTGCATCAGCGGCGGCGCTCGTTCTGTAGCCGTTATCGGCGAGGTATTTTTTTAGCAATTCACGAATGCGCGTATCGTCATCCACAATTAGAATGTGCGGAGTAGCCTCATCCGGAACTGACATTAATCATCCTTCCCGGAAGGTGCTTTTGTGGCCCCGCGCGAGGTTGCTATTAAATTGTCCACGTTTTCACGGTCCGCGGCGTTGATCATGAGGCGCATGACTTTTTTCCAGTTATTGAAAGACGTATCGTCAATTTCTTTCAGGGCCTTGTCAAAACGCTCAATCTGCGGGGCGATGAGGCTTTCATGTAAGTCGTGGCCTTTTTGCGTTAAAAACAAGAGTCGCTTGCGTCGGTCGTGCAAGCCGATTTCTTGATTGATATAACCCTCATCTATCAAATCGCGTAATACGCGAGCTAGGCTCTGCTTTGTGACACGCAGAATATCGAGAAGTTCCGCAATGCTTAACCCTGGGTTGCATCCTACGAAGTGCAAAACCCGATGGTGAGCGCGCCCGAAATTATGCTCATGTAGAATAGCGTCGGGATCTGATATAAAATCGCGGTAAGAAAAAAACATCAACTCAATGGCGTCTTTATAGTCGTGCTTACCCGATTCTTCTTTGCCCTTTTTCATAGGTGTCTTTCGGTTTTTGACATTTTGTGTACACCTCAAAACTAGTCAGCTTTGTTGACATATAAAAAGCACGTTGATAGCGTAACAATACATAAAAAAAATGTTTTCGCCAAATACACGAATACCAATTAAGGGATAATCAATTAGATGAGTGGTGCATTCGACCAGCGGGACGGCTTTATCTGGATGAACGGTTCACTCGTTCCCTGGAGAGATGCAAATGTGCATGTTCTCACCCATGGCTTGCACTACGCTTCGAGCGTATTTGAAGGTGAACGAGCCTATGCTGGGTCCATTTTCAAGCTGCGCGAACATACTGAGCGCCTGATTTACTCAGCCCGCGAGTTGGGCTTTGACATTCCCTACACGGTTGAGGAAATCGATGCGGCATGTGTCGAAACGCTTGAGGCCAACGGCTTAATTGACGGGTATTTGCGTCCAGTCGCATGGCGGGGCAGTGAGATGATGGGCGTATCGGCACAGAACAATCGAATTAATCTTGCTGTCGCCGCATGGGAGTGGCCGTCATATTTTGACCCCGAGCAACGCCTTAAGGGTATTCGGCTCGATATGGCAGAATACCGCAGGCCTGCGCCGGAAACAGCGCCGTGTCATGCCAAAGCTGCTGGCCTTTACATGATTTGTACGCTGTCAAAGCATGCGGCCGAGAGCAAAGGCTATGCTGATGCGCTGATGCTGGACTGGCGCGGGCGCGTAGCGGAAGCGACAGGTGCCAACATTTTTTTTGTGGATAACGGTGTTTTGCATACGCCGGAGCCGGATTGTTTTCTGGATGGCATTACACGCCGAACGGTCATGGATCTGGCACGGACGCGCGGATTAGAGATCGTCGAGCGTGCCATTATGCCTGAAGAACTGGATGGCTTTTCCGAGTGCTTCATTACCGGTACAGCGGCGGAAGTCACGCCCGTGTCCGAAATCGGTCCCTACAAATTCACCCCCAGCGATATCAGCATCAATTTGCTGAATGACTACCTTGCGCTGGTCGGGGGTAACACCGCGCAATAGGCCTTTTTTTCTGCTGACGAACATGGCACTCTTTTCCTTTAAAAGGGGTGCGTCATGGGGCTTTACAACAAATATGTGTTGCCGCGTTTTTTGAATGCGGCGTGTGGTACCAAACCGATTATCAAACAGCGGGAAAAAGTTGTTCCGGCATGTACGGGTCGGGTTCTGGAAGTGGGGATGGGCTCTGGTTTGAACCTGTCTTTTTATGATCCAGATAAGGTGGATATGGTTTTCGGGCTTGAACCAGCTGCTGAAATGGTCGCCCAAGCCAAGCCACTGGCTGACGAAGCCCCGTTTCCGGTCGAGTTCATCGATCTGCCGGGAGAGGAAATTCCGCTCGAAGATAATAGCGTTGATACGGTGCTGCTTACTTACACGCTGTGCACTATTCCCGGAACACTTGCCGCGATGCAGGGCATGCGGCGGGTGCTAAAGCCCGGTGGCACGCTGGTGTTTTGCGAGCATGGGCGTGCGCCCGACCCCGCCATTCGCAACTGGCAAGACCGGCTGAACGGCATGTGGGGGCGCATTGCAGGCGGGTGTAATATGAACCGCGATATTCCGACATTGATCGAAGAAGGCGGATTTAAAATTACCGATATGGACACCATGTATGTGCCGTCGACGCCGCGCGTGCTTGGCTATACTTATTGGGGAGCGGCCCAGATCCGGTAACCCGGATCCGCTAATTGTCGACACAGATTTTTGCGAATATGCGTCAAAATTACCCCTCGGCGCTTGACTCATATTTGTTCCTGAAATAGAACAAAACAAGAACAAATTTCCAGTCATGGTTCGTGGTCGATGCGTGAAAAGACATATCAGGCAGAGCGGCGGCGTCTAACGGTTGCCCGTCTGCGCCAAAAGCTTCAAAAGTTTGAATTGATACCGGCGGTAGGTGATGCCGTATTTAGCGGTTTCGATGCGATCGATGCTTGCTTGCCGCCGCATCACGGTTTGTTGCGCGGTGCGATGCACGAAATATGCGCGGCCAAAACAGGTGATTTTGCGAGTGCTGTTGGTTTTGGTGCACATCTGGGCGCGCGCTTTGCCGACGGCAAGGCCGTGCTTTCTGGGCAAACCCGACAATGTGTAAGCGAACACGGCCAGCCTTATGCGCTGGCATTGCCGACGGTGGGGCTAGACCGTCATCAACTTATCCATATTGATGGGGCGGATCTGACCGATTTGCTATGGGCGGCTGAAGAAGCACTTAGCTGTCCGGCGGTTGGATGTGTTGTGCTGATGAGCCTTGAACGCGCCCCAGATTTTACGGCCAGTCGTCGGTTGAGTATGGCGTGCCGTGCGAGCAATCGCCCGTTGGTGCTGGTGCTTGGTGCCGAGGCGGGGCAGGCATCAACCGCGGCAACAACACGCTGGCAGATTTCTGCCGCACCGCATAATGGTTGGCAGGTGTATTTGCAGCGTTTGCGCGGCAGCTTCGCACAAACGCCACCAACAGCCGGCTGGCAGGTTTTTCCATGGCGAGAACAACTGCCCTTATCTGACGGGGAAGCCGCATCTGAGAATGTGCAACTTCATACGACAACCGCATATGGCAATTAGGGCGGGGTGTATACATCATGCCGCACACGCCACGAGAGCCCGTTTTTCCTGCCCCTGATAATGTTCCGGTAGCTAATAGCGTCCCGACAGGTCGCCGCATTGCGGCACTCTGGTTCCCCTATTGGTTGAGTGAAATTGTTATGCCAGTTGACAAACGCATGAACCCTTATGTGCTGGCCGAACACCAGCGGGGGACACAGCGTCTGGCGGCGGTGAACACAGCGGCAGAGGCATGTGGCCTTCACACCGGCATGTCGCTGGCAGATGCGCGTGCGCTGGTGCCGGACATGCATGTTGATATGCTTGATCCGGCGCGCGGGGGTGTGTTTCTGGATAAATGCGCCCGCTGGTTGCGCCGCTATACCCCATGGGTGGGAGCCGATACGCACCCTGATAGCCACGGGCTATTGCTCGATATTAGCGGATGCGCGCATCTGTTTGGCGGTGAACGCCAGATGATTGACGATATGTGCGCGCGGTTCATGCGTCGCGGCATCACATTAAATATAGCCGTGGCTGACACGATCGGGAGCGCGTGGGCGCTGGCGCATTACGGGCCGAGTGACACGATTGTTGCACCGTCCGGGCATGGCCCCGAAGCGGTGATGGATTTGCCCCCTGATGCTTTGCGATTACCAGATGATGCGGTCGATCTGTGCCGACGGCTGGGGCTTGATACGGTTGCGGCGCTGGCGGCGTTTCCACGAAGCTCGCTGACCCGTCGTTTCGGCCCTTATCCTGTCATGCGATTGGAGCAGGCGCTGGGGCAGGCTAGCGAAATGTTGAACCCATGCGTGCCTGCGCCATCTTTCATTATTCGGCAAACCCTTGCGCAAGGGGTAACCCAAATTGCAGCGATTGCGACCCTCGCAGAAAAAATGTGCGACGCGCTAGCCGCAAAGCTTTTTGCCGCTGGCAAGGGGGCGGTGCGGCTTGACCTTGTGCTGACGCGTGCCGATAACGAGGCGCAAGCCTTGTCGGTACGCTTGGCCGCGCCTTCTGCGGAGGCGGGGCATATGGCGCGATTGCTGACGACGCGTCTTGAACGGGTAGCGCGCGGGTTTGATGCCGGATGCGGGGTTGAAAACTTGTGTCTCGCAGCCAGTTCCACCGCTGATATTCAACCGCCGCAAGCGCCGTTAACGCTTGGTCATCGGGCTTTGAAAGCACCACCCGTTGCGGCACTGGCCGGATTGTTTGACCGGCTGGCTGGGCGTCTGGGTCCGCAAATTGTCGTGCGCCCCGTCATTCATGCCTCGCATATTCCCGAGCAAGCGGTCGGCTACCGGCCCGTGCATGCCGCCGCCCCCGATGAGCAAATACCGGATACGCCATTATCGCCGCAAACGCGCCCGCTTTTTATGTTGTGTGCGCCCGAGCCCATCGAAGTTATTGCCGAAATTCCCGAAGGCGCACCCTACCGGTTCCGCTGGCGGCGGGTTTTGCACGAGGTGACAACCGCGCAAGGACCAGAACGTATCAGCCCGGAATGGTGGCCCGCTGCGCGCCAGCATAACAGCCTGACCCGCGACTACTTTCAGGTGGAAGACCGTAATGGATGCCGCTTCTGGATTTACCGCGATGGGCTTTACGGGCGTGAGACCGGACGCCCGCGCTGGTTCATGCATGGGGTGTTTCCGTGAGCGATGCAAAAGCCGCTTTTGCCGAGCTGACGGCGATTTCCAATTTTAGTTTTTTGCACGGGGGCGCGCATCCCCAAGAAATGGTTCACCAGGCGGCAAGCCTCGGCTATCAGGCGATCGGCCTTGCTGATCGCAATACGCTGGCTGGCGTGGTGCGCGCGCATGTGGCCGCGCGTGAGGCTGGTATTCATTTTTTGCCTGGTGCGCGGCTCGTCACACAATGCGATTTTGAAGCGGTGTGCTACCCGCGTGACCGGGCGGCCTATGCCGCGCTGTCGCAATGTCTGACACGGGGCAATCGGCGCGCGGTGAAAGGGCAGTGCTTGTTGCAAATGGAGGATATAGAAACCCTCGCAAAGCATAGCGCCCAATGCTGGATCGTAATTCCGCCAGCTGATCTGGATGGTGTCTTTCGCGAAAAACTGGCGCGGCTTGTCGCGGCAGGCGCGGCAAGTGGTGGGTATGTTTACCAATTATTGGCCCCAGCTTACGGGCCGGATGATGCCACGTATTTTGACCGCCTGGCAGCTGTGGCAAGTTGGGCGGATGCGCCGTTGATCGCCGGATTTAACCCGCTATATCATGTCCCCGCGCGGCAGCGTTTGCAGGACGTGCTGACATGCATCCGCCATCACTGCACGTTAGATACAGCGGGGTATCGGCTGGCGGCAAATGGCGAACGTCACCTGAAACCATTGCACGATGTAGACCGGTTGTTCCGCGCGTTTCCTCAAGCTGTAGCGAATATTCAAAATGTTGTGTCGGCCTGCCAGTTTTCGCTGGATGATCTGGTTTATCAATATCCCGAAGA
>DKNW01000019.1:1328-6356 GCA_002469805.1 Rhodobiaceae bacterium UBA7378 | reverse complement strand
AAACTCAGTGCCTTTTTTGTCGACACCCAATATGCCGATATGTCCGACATGGTGGTGGCCGCACGCATTAATACAACCGGAGATTTTGATTTTTAGCTCGCCTATCTCATATTGCCGGTCGAGATCGGCAAAGCGGTGGGAGATTTCTTGCGCCAAGGGTATTGAGCGCGCATTTGCCAGATTGCAGTAATCAAGCCCCGGGCAGGCAATCGCGTCGCTGATCAGGCCCAAATTCGGCGTGGCGAGTTCATGGTCTTTCAGGCGGTCATACACCGTCTTCAGATCGTCAAGGCGCACATGCGGTAGAACGAGGTTTTGTTCGTGCGTCACGCGTAATTCATCAAATGAGTAATTTTCCGCGAGATCCGCAATCGCCTCCATCTGGACGTCCGTGGCGTCGCCCGGCACTCCGCCGATCGGCTTGAGTGAAATATTGACAATGGCGTAGCCGTCAATTTTATGGGCGACAACATTCGTGCGGCACCAATGGGCAAAGCTTTCATCTTCTTCTTGCGCTGCATCAAAGCTGCTGCTTTGGGCGGGTAGAGTATCGAAGGCAGGTGGTTCGAAATAACGCGCGATCCGCTCAATCTCGGCTTCTGGCACCTCCAGCATTTTGCTGGCATCTATTTTTGCAAATTCGGCGTCAACCATTTTGCGCATGTCTTCTTCGCCGGTTTCATGGACCAAAATTTTGATACGAGCCTTATAGGAATTGTCGCGTCTACCCAGCATGTTATACACCCGCATAACCGCTTCCAGATAAGCCAGCAGTTTATCTTTTGGCACAAATTCAGCGAGCTTTTTGGCAACGAAGGGGGTGCGGCCCTGGCCGCCGCCAACATGAACTTCATATCCAGTTTCGCCAGCTTCATTGCGCACAATCACAATACCGATATCGTGCAACTTAATGGCGGCGCGGTCGTTGGTGTGGCCGGTGACGGCAATTTTAAATTTGCGCGGCAAGTAGGAAAACTCCGGGTGGAAGGTCGACCACTGACGGATAATCTCGGAAATAATGCGCGGGTCTTCAATCTCGTCGGCGATAGCGCCAGCATATTGGTCGCTGGTCACATTGCGGATACAATTTCCCGATGTCTGGATGGCATGCATTTCAACATCGGCCAACTCGCTTAACAGATCCGGAATGCGCGCAAGCGCCGGCCAGTTATACTGAATGTTTTGGCGCGTGGTAAAATGTCCGTATCCGCGATCATATTCGCGCGCAATATAGGCAAGCTGGCGCAACTGGCGCGATGAAAGCGTGCCGTAGGGAATGGCCACGCGCAGCATATAGGCATGTAATTGCAGATAAACACCGTTCATCAAGCGCAGGGGTTTGAACGCGTCTTCACTCAACGTCCCGTTGACCCGCCGCGCGACCTGTCCGCGAAACTGCTCAACCCGTTCTGCGACAAGTTGGTGATCGAATTCATCGTAACGATACATTTTTTTTCCCGTAGCTAGTTTCGTGACTGTTTGCCGAGGTCGAGCCGCACTGTCGGCCCCTTGGCACGGATAATCTCGCGCACGCTGGCTGGGTGGAAGCCATTGTCATCGTGAAGCGCTTCGAACAGATATGGCTCAAGCACGTGCTTTTCATAGCCATCTGGACATGCCCGGGCTAGCAAGGCATCGCCCGCATCAGCCCCGTCCGCAATATCGGCGTTGGCGAAAACTTCGGTCCAGCTATTGTCAGCTGCCAGATAGACAACCTCTCCATCCAGCAACCGGTTGGCTGTGACCGCCTGAAAACGCGCGCCCTTTGAACTGTGTTGTGCCATAAATTACTTCTCTGAAATTTGCGCCGATAATGCCGTTTTTCGTTAATTCCGTCAACTTGTTGTAATTTACATATAAGTCCATTTAATTTATGTAGATTTCGATTGAAAACTCTCATGCCACCGCCGTAGGACCAGCCACTCGATCAGGCTGAGTGTGTAGAAAATGAAGATACCTAGCATCGACAGCAATAATAACGCGGCAAACATGGTAGCAATTTCGAGGCGGTTGCCTGCTTCGATGATACGCCATGCGAGACCGGTGCTGGCCCCTGATCCGGCGACAAACTCGGCAACCACTGCGCCGATCAAAGCGAGCCCGCCAGATATTTTCGCGCCGGTCAACATGGCGGGGAAGGCGGCGGGCAGCTCAAGATAGATAAGGCGTTGCCACCAGCGCGCGCGCGATAACGTCATTAATTCGTGCAGACTGGCTTCGGTTGCGCGCAAGCCCTGCACCGTATTGGTCAGCATTGGGAAGAAGGCAACAATCCAAGCAATCAAAACCAGCGCGCGGTTAACATTGTCGAACCCCACCCATATCAAGATCAAGGGCGCGATTGCTACAACCGGCGTGACCTGCAAGGTGACGACATAAGGGTAAAAAGCCATCTCGATCATACGCGCGCGGGTGAAGATGACGGCCAGCGTAACGCCCGATATTACGGCCCAGAAAAACGCTAGCAGGGTGATATATAATGTTACCCAAAGTGCGCCTATGAGCGTGTCGAAATTATCTAGAAGCGCGGCAAATATTGCCTGTGGCGCGGGCAGCACGAAAGGGGGAATATTGCCAAATTTGACCGATAACTCCCATACCGCGAGTGCCAATGCGCCGACAAAGACGGGTAGAAAATAGCGGATCACGATGTGCTGCCTTTCTCTGCTCCCAATGCAGGCGCCAAGTTGTGGCCTAAAGCTGCAGCGATTTCATGCATCGCTTGATGATAAGCCGGTGTCTCACGAAAGTTTTCGCGCGATGCAGGTGCGGGCACGTCAACGATACGGGCCAACCGGCCCGAGCCGTCTAGAACAATTACGCGGTCTGCCAGATACGCGCTTTCCGAAATGCTATGCGTCACGAACACGACCGTGCATTTGTTTTGCTGACAGATCTGCAGCAGATCATCATCAAGGCGCAAGCGCGTCAGTTCATCCAGCGCGGCAAATGGTTCATCGAGCAATAAAATTTGTGGCTCAATGGCAAGCGCGCGGGCCAGCGATACGCGCATTTTCATGCCGCCAGAAAGCTCGCGCGGTAGTGCATCGCCGCGTCCAGATAAGCCAACAAGCTTGAGCGCATTGCCAACGCGTTGGTCTATCTCGTGTCGTGATTTACCTGCAATTTTGAGCGGCAGGGCAATATTGTCATACGCCGATTTCCACGCCAACAGGGTCGGGTCTTGAAACACAAAACCGATCTGGTCGCGCGTGGGTCGCGTCACTATGCCGGCGGCCGGGGCAAGCAGGCCGGACAGCGCGCGCAGCGTGGTGCTTTTTCCGCACCCGGAAGGGCCGACAATTGCGGTAAAACTGCCATTCGGGAAATCCAAAGATAAGCCGTTAAGGGCGATCGTGCCATCGGCGAACCGGATATACACCTGGTCAAGGGCGAGGGGTTGGTGCATCGGGCTATCCTGATTAGCGCGTTGCCGGTGTAGTCACCGGTGGCTGGTTGGCAAAACGCGTTGTAAACGCTTGCTGCCAGTCAAGTTCTGGCTCGTAAACGCCGTGCTTGGACATAATGGTAAAGAATTTTTCCCAGCGTTCGGTTGTCATCGTACCGATCGAACCGTTCTGTGTATCTTGGGAATGAAGAAGTGCGCGGCTACGTATCTGCTCGATGGCCTGATCGATAATTTCCGAGGTCATATCAGGATTGGCGGCGAGAATGAGCTGATTGCCTGGTTCGGGATCGCCGTAAATATAACTCCGCCAGCCCTCAATGGTGGCGTTTACGAAGGCCTGCACTTGTTCCGGGCGTTTATCGATCCAGTCACTGCGCGCTAGCACCATGGCGGCGTAGCTTGGATAGCCATAATCGGAGAGCAAAAACACTTTCGGTTTAAAGCCGCCGCGGGTCTCAATTGTATAGGGCTCGGAGGTCACATAGCCCTGCTGGATGGCTTTTTTGTCGACCAGAAATGGCGCCAGGTTAAAAGTGTATTTGCGGACCTGCTGATCGGAGAAGCCATATTCCGCGCGCAACCAGACCCAAAAGGCGTTGATCGTCGCATCGGCAATCATGATCGGTTTACCGCGCATATCCTGTAGCGAGGTGATGTCGTCGCGCGGATGTGTGATGAGCACTTGTGGGTCTTTTTGAAAAGCAGCCATGACAGCTTTCGCCGGCACACCGGCGCGCACCATATTAAGCGGAATGAAGCTGTTGGAGCCCATGCCAAATTCAATTGCACCAGCGCCTAGCAATTGCGGGATGTTCACGCCGGGTCCGCCGCTGCGGATCTCGACATCCAATCCGGCTTTTTCGTAAAGACCGAGCGCTTTAGCCTGAAAGAAACCGCCCTGTTCGGCTTGGGCTTTCCAGTCTGTTGCAAAGCGCACCTTCAAGAGATCATCGGCAGCGCGCGCGCCGCTCAATGAAAACAGAACCCCAACGACGTATAATAGTCGCAACCCGGCTCTTATCATTCCTTCCCTAGACACAAGACCAAACTGGCAGAGGCAATCTATCACGTCAATAGATGCTGTTGCGCGTTGCAGCCCACGCGCGCAAATATTCGGCAGGCATCTTGCTTGTTTTGTGTCTGATCTATTTTTGGCCTATGGCATCCGTTCAAAAATGCAGATAGCGTCATACAATAAACGGAGATGACATGACCAACCCTTTCTGGAAAACCGTGCCGCTGCAGGACATGAGCGCGGCGCAATGGGAAGCCCTTTGCGATGGTTGTGCAAAGTGTTGCCTGATCAAACTGCAGGATCAGGACACACAGGACATTGTATTCACCGATGTTGTTTGTCATCTGCTCGATACGCAGACCCGCCAGTGCACGAAATATGATCAACGCTGCACGCTGGTGCCGACATGTGTCAAACTCACACCGGAAAACTTAGATGATATCGCCTTCATGCCAGATAGCTGTGCCTATAAGCTGGTGGCAGATGGGCACGATTTACCGAGCTGGCATCCGTTGGTTACGGGCGATCGCGATAGTGTCCGCGCGGCTGATATGTCGGTTACGGGACGCGTGGTTTCCGAAGCCGATTTTGACGCCGATTTTGA
>DKNW01000019.1:0-1001 GCA_002469805.1 Rhodobiaceae bacterium UBA7378 | reverse complement strand
CGATTTTGAAGACCGTGTTGTGGACTGGCCATTAAAAACGAAGGCATGAGCGGCCAGAGGGGATGAGAACCTTTCTACGTAAACACTTTGAATCAATGGCAGATTTAGATAGATATACACGCGAATAGCAACTAAGTCATTGAAAATTATAAAAAACTTGACACCGTGACGCTCGTTTGGTATTTTTAGTCATGATCGAAACTGTGTCTGCTTTGACCGGTCCGTTCAAATTTCAGAATTATGTCGGATCGCTCAACCCACAGCAAATTGCAACATCTGCATGACGCGCTTGTAGCTGATCTCGAGAACTTTCGCGACAGACTGCCTGCAGATGTCGACGAAATTTCGGAGGCCTATGAGCGTTATGTTCGTATCATTGCTTTGCTTATACAGACCTTAGAAAAACTGTTGCGGATTGATGCCCAGAACAAGATAAATAATAGATCCCTCAATGACGTTCAAACACGGCGCGATATCATCTCCCAAATTGAACATCGGCTGGCTCAGGTCACAAAAAACGAGCGTTCAAAGGGAAACCCTTAAAATACTGACAGCGACGTTAACCGACGCCGAAGCCTACGCTTTGTATTGGCATTGGCCGTTCTGGGCGCGTGAAGATCAGTTCCCGCCGCCCGGTGATTGGACAAGCTGGATGATGATGGGTGGGCGCGGTGCTGGCAAAACCCGCGCCGGTGCCGAATGGGTGCGCGCGCGCGTTGAGGCCGACTTGAATGATGGTGCATGCCGCAACATTGCGCTCGTGGGGGAAACATATGCCTCTACCCGTGCGGTGATGGTTGAAGGCCCGTCGGGGCTATTGGCGATATCGCCGCCTGATTTTAAGCCACGGCTGATCGCTTACCGCTTAGCCTGCAGCTTGGGATCGCACAAATCAGCGCCGAGCTGGGCGCTGGTGCACAAACCCTCCGCCATCTGCAAGTTTCACAAGGATCGATTTCATGACATCTACCCACACACCACATCTTCAGCTCGATTATCTG
>DKNW01000029.1 GCA_002469805.1 Rhodobiaceae bacterium UBA7378 | reverse complement strand
GCAGGCGACTTCGTCCAGTTGACCTCAGATTTACAAAAGCAGATCGATGATGGCGACGTGCGCCTGTGAGTAGAGGTTAACGCGCCAGTAAATGCGCCTGCAATATGCGGCGGATATTAATGAGAGGTAGTTTATGTTTGAGGAAATGAAAGACGGACTGGAAAACGCCATGCACACACATGGCGTTGCGTTTGCCAGTTTCGGCGTTACCGATGCGCGCGCGACGCGCATGCACAATCACCTCGGTAATGTTGACGACGCGCCGTTGGATGATGACCATATTTTCCGTATTGCTTCCATGACGAAGCCAGTGGTGAGCGTTGCGGCGCTTCAGCTTATCGCGCGCGGTGATCTGGCACTTGATCAGCCAATGAAAGATATTCTGCCGACCTTGGGCGAAACACAAGTTGTTCGTCAACAGGGGGATGGGCTTGCGCTGGAACCGCTTGAACAAGACATTACCTTGCAGCATCTCCTGACGCATACATCGGGCTATGCGTATGATTTTCACCACGCGCTTATTTCCGAGCTTGTCGCGAAGGGAAAACTCTCTGGTATTGCCAGCAATGATGAGAGTTTTTTGAACGCACCGCTGGTTTTTCAACCGGGTGAAGATTGGGAATACGGTATTGGTATTGACTGGGTTGGTAAAATCATCGAGGCGGTAAGCGGCGTAAATCTCAATCAATATGTGCAGGAAAATATTCTGCAACCGCTTGATATGCGCCATACCAGCTTTTCGATTGCTGATCTGGATGCTGCCGCACTCGTGCCCTTGGCCTTGCGGGGCGATGACGGTGCCATGAGCGACATAACAGAACTTATGCCAACAGTAACCGATGGACCTTATTTGGGCGGCGGCGGCTTGTATTCCAATGTGGGCGACTATTTGAAATTTATGCGTATGCTATTGCAAGGCGGGCAGGGGCCGAATGGCCAGATTTTGCCAGACCATATGGTTGCCAGCATGTTCACGAACCAGATCGGCGATTTGCAAGTTAAGCATATGCCGTCATTCAATCCGATGCTCGCCGAAGGTCATGGATGGTTCCCCGGCACGTCGATGAAATGGGGCTATGGTCTGATGCTCAACGAAACCGATATTGCGGGGCGTCGGTCGGCCGGCTCAGGTGCATGGTCGGGCTTGTACAACACATTTTTCTTCATTGACCGCGCCCGCGATATTGCCGGTGTCTCTATGACGCAAATGCTGCCTGTCTACAATCAAGCCGCGCTCGACGTTTTCGACACATTCGAACAATCGGTATTTTCTGCCTGCTCTTAAACGGCAGGGCAGACCGCGGTTCAGTCGCTCAAATTATCTGATAGCCCAAAATCTTTGGGGTTTTACTGGCGCAACACTCAGCGCACCATGTCCTCTCAAATATTTTGGAGGGGATATATTATGCGTGCGTTTCTTATTTCTGTATTTACTCTGGCTGGTCTAGCTGTTCAGAGCGTTTTACCTGCAAGTGCCAATGCAATTTGGGTTGATTATCAAGTTGCGGTTAGCCCGGTGAAGCAAACCGAAGTTATCAATGCTTTTAACAAGTATAAATCAACACAGACCGGACGGGCATTTCCGGGCATTATGTTTTTGAATGCGCAAGTTGCAAACGGTCCAAGCCCTGCGACACATAACCTTGCTGTGGTTTATGAAAACCAGAAAGAATGGGAAACCCGTTCGGCGGCCATTTCCCAGAGCCCGGATTTCCTTGGCTTTCAGGCAGCTTTGGCAACCTCGGGTCAGTTCGTATCTGAAACAGTTTACGAACACGTTGTTGGCTTTGGCAAAAACGCCGAAGACAGCAAACAGTTTATTGGTTATGGGGTGAATGTGCGTAATCCGGCTCGCTATGTCGAGCTGATGAAAGCCTCAGCAGAAGGACCGGATTCGCTTTCCGGTCTGGCGAGTATTGATCTGTGGGCGGTTAAGGCTGGCGGTTCGCCGGGCGTTACTCATCTGGTCGTTGTCGGTGTCGAAAGCCGAGCTGACTATCTAAGTGATCCGCAAACCAAGCGTGTTCTGCCAGATTTTCAGCGTCAGTTGAGCCGCGTGCGCGATATTGTTGGCGTAACATATGTTGATGCCATCTCGATAACTGGACAGCTTGGAAGCGCTCAGATTCGCAATTAGAACGTCTTTTTCTCAAGGAGGGGGGGAGTGGCTTGACCGTTTCCCCCCTTCATTTGTTTGGCATTGCTGCCTTGCGGTAAATTCGCCACTTTACCATGACGGATGAGATGGGCTACTGCGTTATAAACATTGATTATTGGAGAGAACCATGAAGAAAGTACTTGTTACCGGTGCTACCGGTTTTATCGGGTTGCATTGCATTCACCAATTGCTTGAAGGTGGCTATGCCGTTCGTGGCACCTTGCGTAGCCAGTCTCGTGCGAAAGAAGTTCTTGATGGCCTCGCAAACACCGGCGTCGATACCTCCAATCTTGAATTGGTTGAAGCAGATCTTCTCAAAGATGATGGATGGGAGGATGCCATGGCGGGGTGCGATTTCGTACTGCATGTCGCGTCACCGTTCATCATTGGCATGCCCAAGCACGAAAACGATCTCATCCGCCCCGCTGTCGAAGGCACTGAGCGCGTATTATCGGCTGCTATTGCCAAGAAAATCAAAAAAGTGGTGCTGACGTCGTCATGTGCCGCGATTGTAGACACGTTTGACGGCAAAAAACATTTCAGCGAAGAAGACTGGTCCGACGCAGATAATCCGAAAATTGCCGCGTATAATAAAAGCAAGACACTGGCAGAACGCCGCGCGTGGGAGGTTGTCAATGAACAGACCGGCACGCGCCAGACAAAATTGGTCGTCATTAACCCGGCCGGCGTGGTCGGCCCAGTGCTGACCGATGATCTGGGCACGTCTAACGTGTTCATTCGCAAAATCATTCGCGGCGAAGTGCCGGGCGCTGTTCAAATGCATCTCGGTTTTGTTGATGTCCGCGATGTTGCAAGCGCGCATATCGCGGCGCTTACCAGCACCAAAGCCAATGGACAGCGCTTTATCATCAGCGAGCGCGAATTATGGTTCACAGATATTTGCGCTTCGTTGCGCGATGCGGGCTACACCAAGGCGCCGACGCGCCTGCTGCCGAACTGGGTGGTGCGATTGTTGGGTATGTTTGATGGCGAGACCAAGCAAATCGCCTCACTTCTGGGTGAAGAACGGTTCACACCGGCGGATAAAGCGCGCGATATTTTGAAATGGAAACCGCGCAATGCGAGCGAGTCGATTATCGAAACCGCAAACCAGATGACTGAACGTAACCTGGCATAACAGCAAATTGCCTAGTGACAGGCCTTGCCGTGTGCTTTCAGGCGCCAATAATTATACGGCAGAGGCGTGACATAGCCAGCGACCAGCATGAGCGGGACGACCCACCATGTTAGCATCGCGCCACCCGTGAGTGCGACATCGACCGTGTTCATTGCAACTTCCATGGAAACCATGGAAATCATTGACATGCCGATCGCTGTCCTGAACGCGGGCTTTAAATCCATTTGCCGCGACAGAATAAATGTCTCCAGCGCGATGGATGTCAACAGGCCGTTGACGATAGCAAGGCTCATAATCGCCCAAACCGGCCACGGCGTGCCGGTCACTTGAAAATAGAAAATGGTGCCGAGATCACCGATCGAGCAACCGGCGAGACACCAAGCTGTGTTGCGCATGGCTTGCTGCCAACTGTGCCTACAGGTCCACGAAAAATTTGACGGTGTGAGTGTTTGGCTCATAATGTCATTGTATCACAAGCCACGGTCG
The DNA here is from genome assembly GCA_002469805.1 of Rhodobiaceae bacterium UBA7378. Classification (GTDB taxonomy): domain Bacteria; phylum Pseudomonadota; class Alphaproteobacteria; order RS24; family RS24; genus UBA7378. Next base: position 8,722 of record DKNW01000029.1, on the reverse strand, counting down.
GAAAAAAACCGCCGTTTCGAGGCTCAAAGATGATGTTTTGCGTTTTACCAACTACTGCATGAGGCGTTGATGACACTGCATATCGAAAATCTGAAATTTGGTTACCGCAGAACTGATGGGTTTCAGCTTGATGTACCGTCTTTACGTGTTGAGACGGGCAGCACATGTCTGCTTCTAGGGCCATCTGGCAGCGGCAAGTCAACATTTTTAAGTCTTCTGGCGGGCGTTATGCAGGCTGACCAGGGGCGTATCGCGCTTGCAGGTCGAGACTTCTCGTCTTTGTCGGGCAGTCAGATGGACCGTTTCCGTGGCACGCATATCGGGTTTGTTTACCAGACTCTGAACCTCATACCTTGGTTGAGTGTATCGGAGAACATCGCGCTCGGTCTTGCTTTTGCGCCCGAACGCCGCGCACGGATGTCTAAATCAGTGTCGTTGGGGGTGCATGATTTAATGACCCGCCTCGACCTGGACCCTGCCAGTTTTGCCGATCAGCCTGCTGGACAGTTAAGCCTTGGTCAGCAGCAACGCGTTGCGGCGGCGCGTGCGCTCATCGGGGCGCCCGATCTGGTGCTGGCCGATGAGCCGAGTTCGGCCCTTGATGATGCGAATACAACTGTATTTTTTGACTTGTTAATGGCCGGCCTTGACCGAACACGGCAGATGCTCGTTGTCGTTAGCCATGATGCGCGCCTGGCACCGCGTTTCGATCGGGTCATTAATATGCAAGATTTGATACGCGGAGGTAGCGCGGCATGAACCGGCATATGTTTGTTTTATTGCGCGGGTCGCTGGCAAATCGCGCTTTCAGTCTTTCGCTTATCGTGGTCACGCTGGCTTTCGCGGTTGCGCTTTATGTCGGCGTGCAAAATGTGCAACGCCTGACACGCGCGAGTTTTGAAAATAGTATTTCAGGCGTTGATCTCGTGGTTGCGGCGCGCGGCGCGGATGTTCAAATTTTGCTCAACACAGTTTTCGGCCTTGGCGCGAGCAGTAATCTGATCTCGGATAAAAGCGTCGAGGCTGTCGCTGAAATGTCTGGCGTGTCCTGGGTGGTACCATTGGCGCTGGGCGATAGTCATCGTGGCTTTCGGGTGCTGGGTACGGCCCCTGATTTCTTTGAACATGTAATTGCCCCGCCGTCGGGTAATAGCCTTTTCGCGGCGGGCACGCGCTTCGACAATGTTCTAGATGCTGTTATTGGTGCTGATGTCGCCGAAAAGCTGGATTATAAGCTGGGTGACAAAATTGTGTTGCAGCACGGGGTCGGCGAATATGGTGCCGACCATGATGATCTGCCATTTGTCGTGCACGGAATACTGGCCCCTACCGGCACGCCATTTGACCGTGCGGTGCTGGTATCGGTTGAGGCAATAGAAGTCATTCATCGCGGTTGGCGCAACGGGCAACAACTTGTGACACTCTCGCCTGACGACATCGAACATAGCACGCAAGCCGAGACGACCCATGATGACCATCATGGGGAACATCACGAAGATGAGCATCACGATCACGCGTCTGCCGGTGGGCTAGATGCGGTGGACGCTGTTTTTGTCGGGTTGACCGATCGGCGCACTGTGGTTCGCGTGCAGCGTGCCATTGCCGAGTTCGACGCGGAGCCGCTTTCTGCCGTGATACCCGGCGTGACGCTGGCGCAAATTTGGCAAATCATCGGCGTGGCTGACCGTGGTTTCCGCGTAGTGAGCCTGCTGGTTATTGTGCTGGTATTGCTCGCCATGACAGCTATGACCGTGTTGAGCACGGATAGCAGGCGGCGCGAAATGGCTATTTTACGGGCGCTGGGCGCATCGCCGCGAACCTTGGTGGGGCTTATTCTTGCCGAGGCGTTGCTTCTTTCCGTGTGCGCGTCGGCGCTTGGCCTTGGCCTTGCGATGGGCGTTAGTGCTGTTGCGCAACAATGGCTGACCCAGACCTTTGGGCTGTCGGTCGGTCTTTCATCGGGCGGTATGCTCCCCGGGTGGCAAGAATTAATGATTGTCGTTTATCTGGTTCCCGCCGCGCTGGTTGCCGGTTTGGTGCCGGCCTTGCGGGTCTACCGGCGCACTGTGCAAGACGGCATTATGGTGGAACGCTGATGCGCAGGCTTATCCAAATCACGTTGACGGCACTGGCGGTATTGATCGCTCCGTCTCTAAACTCGCTAAGTTCGCTGGGGCATGCTGCACCATTACCAAGTTCAGCGGCACCAACGTCTTATGTGACCGATTGGGCGCATTTGTTACCAGCAGGACTTTATGACTTTATTCCCGCTGAAGGTATGACGGCATCGGATTGGGCAGATCCAGAGTTTCAGGAGAAAATTCTGGCGGCTGAGCGAAAAATTCGGCCCGAGCTTGATAAAGCAATGATCATGTTGCCGGGTTACATGGTGCCACTGGTCTATGAGGGCCTAGATGTGTTCGAGTTTTTACTTGTGCCAAGCGCTGGCCAGTGCATTCACGTGCCGCCACCACCCGTAAACCAGACAATTTACGTCGCGCTTGAAGCGCCAACCCGTATGCGCACATATGGTGAGCCGGTAATTGTGCAGGGGCAAGTGCGGACGCTCGGCGCAGTGACGGAATATGCCGAAACCGGCTATCGCATTATTGCCGACGAAGTGATCGACTTCAGTTTTGATGAACTGGAAGCCCGCACGTCATCGATTGAAGCCAAGATTGAGTAATTGCCGACAAACCCTCAGTCATGGATCGCCGCAAGTTAGACCAGAGGTTAAGGCTCACATGCCGATGAGATCGGCGCGATCGACCGTATTTTGAAAAAGCCGTGCTGATGCGGCATCAACCATCACGCCTTTATGACCTACCGATCCGATGCCTTCAGCCTCGGCCTTGCGGTAAACTGAAATAACTTCGCGGGCAAAATCTACGTCGTCTTGCGTCGGCGAAAAGATTTCTATTGCTGGCGTAATTTGCGACGGGTGGATTGCCCACTTGCCAACCATACCTAGCGATAGCGCGCGCTGACATTCTTCGCGATAGGCGGCATCATTGTTGAAATCGACAAACGGGCCGTCGACCGCATCGAGCCCGGCCGCACGCGCTGCAATGGTCATGTGGTAGCGTGGGTAATGGAAAATGTCGCCCGGGTATCCTTGGGTGTCGCCGATGTTTTTCATCACCAGCCCTTGCGATGCCGCATAATCGCCCATGCCGAAAATCATGCATTCGAGACGTGCGCAACTGCGCGCTATCTCGTTAACATTTTGCATGGCCTCAACTTCTTCAATAAGCACTTCCAGCCCGATTGTTTTTTCAAGGCCCAGTTTCATTTCGAGCTGTGTCAGCAGCTTATCGGCAAACTGGACATCGGCGGCATTTAACGGTTTTGGTAATAAAATAGTGTCAATATTCGCGCCCGCTTTCTCAACAAGGGTAATAATGTCCTCATGACACCATTGCGTGCCAACATCATTGACCCGCACACAACGTACAGTTTTGCCCCAATCCAAACCGTTTAATGCATCGGCAATCGTGTCGCGTGCACCTGCTTTGGCTGAAGGAGCTACTGCATCTTCCAGATCGCAAAACACATGATCGGCCCCGATTGCTGCGGCTTTGGTCAGCATTTTTTCGCTGACCCCCGGCACAGCCAACTGGGTGCGGCGAAGGCGTTTGGGTTTCATGGTCATGCGCGTCTCCTCGATCGGTATGGCATTAACTCGTATGGTACTGCTTTGGGCATCATATGCGTGTCGCATGATTTTTGAAGTTGAAATTTCGATCAGTTATGCGTTCAAATGAAGGTCATTTATTGACAGGAGGGTCAGGTGAGCACAGGTAACCCCGTATGTTTAGTGTTGGGCGCGGGCGCCGGCATTGGCGGCACCGTTGGAAAGAAGTTCGCGGCAGAAGGCTATACCACTGTTTTGTGCCGTCGCAGTGATGAAGAAGGGCTGCAGAAACTTGTCCGCGACATCAAGTCAGATGGCGGCTCGGCCCATGGCATGATGATCAATGCGATCGATGAGAACACCATCGAAGACCTCATCGTCAATGTTGAGCGCGATATTGGCCCGATCGAAGTTTTGATTTTCAATCTAGGCGCGCAGTTTGGCGACCGCACGCTGGCTGACACAACATATAAGACGTTTGAAATGGGCTGGCGCTTGACAAGCTTTGCGCTGTTTCGTGTCGCCAAAACCCTAGCGCCGCTGATGGTCGCGCGTGGCGGTGGCAAAATTCTGGTGACCTCGGCAACTTCATCAATGCGCGGCAATGCAGGTCAGCATGCCCACGCCGCAGCGATTGGCGGGCGTCGGCTATTGTGTCAATCGCTCAATGCGGAGCTTGCGTCGCAGAACATTCATGTCTGCCATATTGTTGTCGATGCCGCTGTAGAAGCGCCTGATACGCTGGGTCGTCTGCTGGGTGAGGAACTATACGGCAAGTTGCTGGCGGAAAAAGCCAATGGTAAGGATGGTCTTGTGATTCCTGAAAAACTGGCAGAGACCTACTATCACATCGCCCATCAACATCGCTCGGCATGGACGCAAGAAATTGATGTCCGGCCTTATGCCGAACAGCCATGGTGGAACAATTGAGCCTCGTTCTTGTCGAAAAGCGCAATGGCGCGGCTTTGGTGACGATGAACCGCCCCGAAGCTATGAACGCGCTATCCTTTGCTTTGCGCGATGAGCTAACTGCGACCATCGATCAATTGGAGGCAGATGCCGAGACGCGTGTGCTCATCCTTACGGGCGCGGGCACGCGCGCGTTTACGGCAGGGCTTGATCTCAAGGAGTTGGGCAGTGCTGGCGGTGCAGCGTTGGAGGGTGGCACTGGCGATCCGATGCGGGCATTGCTGGGTTTTTCTGGGCCGACCATTGCCGCTGTGAATGGCGTTGCGATCACGGGCGGGTTCGAGCTTGCGCTGGGGTGCGATGTTCTTATCGGTACGCCGAATACGCGCTTTGCTGATACCCATGCGCGGGTGGGCATTTTGCCAGCATGGGGTCTAAGCCAACGTCTGTCGCGCATATTGGGGCCGTCGCGAGCTAAGGAAATATCACTCACGGGCAATTTTATTGCGGCTGAGGAAGCTTGCGCTTGGGGGCTGATTAACCGCATTGTTCCCGAAGACGCGCTCATTGAGACGGCGTTTGGGCTGGCTGACGACATGTTGTCGTGTATTCCCGAAGCGGTGACCGCTTATAAGGCACTAATCGATGATGGCTACGCGACTAATTTTGGTGCCAGCCTCGCGCTGGAAATAGACCGGACACGCGATGCCAACCGTGAAGTTCAAGGGGCCAGTGTTGAAGCGCGGCGTCACGCAATCCAGAAACGCGGACAAGATGCGCCAAAACGGGATCACTCCGAAGCGTGAGTAAATCTGCCTCAAAAGCCGCTTAAGAAGCGGGCAGGATGAGACTGGAACCGACAGTTTTTCGGGCCTCAAGATCGCTATGGGCTTGGGCCGCGTCCGCAAGTGCATAGCGTTGATTGATCTCGGCCTTTATCGCGCCATCCAGGACCATGGAGAATATTTTTTCGGCTGAGTTTTTCATCCACCCAGGTTGGGCCAGGTAGGTGAAAAGCGTTGGTCGCGTGAAATAAAGCGATCCATGCGCTGTTAAATCAGCGGGCGACACGGCGTCGATGGGGCCAGAGGCGTTGCCGAAACTCACAAATGTGCCAAACGGCGCGAGCAGTTTCAGGCTGAGGTGATAGCTAGCTTTGCCCACGCTGTCATACACGACGCCAAAGCCCCGACCATTTGTCGTGGTGCGCAATTTATCCTCAATGTCAACTGTGCCTAGGACAAAACAATCGTCCGCGCCGTGCATTTTGGCCCGGGCACATTTTTCCGGTGTGCCAGCCGTGCCGATAAGAGATACACCGAGATGCTTGGCCCATTGGCAGGCGATAATGCCGAGCGCGCCGGCGGCGGCGTGAAATAAGATGCGGTCGCCGCTTTTGACTGGAAATGTGTCGTTGAAAAGATAATCGATTGTCATGCCTTTGAGCAAAATAGCCGCCGCGTCCTCGTCACTTATGCCATCGGGAATTTTAACCAGCAGATTTGCGTCAATGGAAATGGCCTCGGCATAAGCACCGCTGGCCATGACAAAGGCAACACGGTCGCCGACGCGTATATTGCTCTCGCCGCCACCGATATCTCCAACGATATCCTCGCCAAGCGCTTCCACCACTCCGGCGCCCTCACTGCCAATGCCCCCGGGCAGGGCAAGCGGGTAAAGGCCATTGCGTTGATAGGTCTCTGCCATATTAATGCCGATAGCGGTCAGGCGCACGCGCGCCTCACCAGGTTTTGGCACCGGACATTCAATGTCAACAAGCTGAAGCACGTCAGGGCTTCCATGGGTTTCAAGCTGTATGGATTTTATCGTTTCGGTCATCTTGTTCCCTGTTGCTCGTGGTTGACGGGCGCATGTGCGCCGTCGCGGATTTACCAGAGAGTGACATAAAAATTTGCAAAATGAACTGGAAACTTCTGTCGCTTTAGGTTCTTAATCTAGCTACTCGCAGAAAATGCTAGGAAGACAAACCTGCCTTTCCGGTTTTAGGAGATGAATTTGGAAACCGACATTCTTGAATTGCTGAGAAGCCTTGCCCAACCGGTGACGAAGACCCTGTCAGGTTATCCGGTGGCGTTTGATGGTGAAAACCAGACGATAACCATGACGTTTGAAACCACGGTCGATTTTGCGCACACCAATGGCACGATTGTTCAGGGCGGTTTCGTTACAGCCATGCTGGATATGACGATGGCGCATCTGGTGTTGGGTTTAAGCGCAGGTAAAACCAACCCGATCTCGCTTGATATCAACACCTCATTTATTGCCCCCTGTCCGGTGGGTGCGCACACATGCACCGCGAAAATTATAAAAATGGGCAAGTCTATCGGTTTCTTGTCGGCCGAATTGTCGGCTAATGACAAATTGATCGCGACGTCTACATCGACTGTGAAATTTGTGCCTACGGGTCTTTGATAGTTTAAAGTTCTATAGCTCGTAATTTTTTGCCAAACAGACATAAAAGTTACAAGACAATATCTCTTTACCCTCGAAATTTTGGGTCGTACCATATTCGCAGGGAGAAAAGATTATGAACCTAGATTTTGCTACGACGGCGTTTCTCGCGAATATGGCGCTCGCAGAAGCGCCGTCAATGGACACACTCACACCTGATGAAACACGCCTCGCGTTTTCGGAAATATATAAAAGCATGCCGCCAGGACCAGAAGATGTGGCATCTGAAACATTAGAGGTGCCCGTCGATGGTGGGTCGATCGATTGTCGGATTTTGCGACCATCGGGCACGGCAAAGTCAGTCATTATTTACTACCACGGCGGTGGCTGGGTTATGGGCAATATTGATGATTACGATCTCGTGGGTCGTCATATCGCCAAGCGGTGCGATGCTATTGTCGTTATGGTCAATTATCGAAAGGCGCCTGAACACAAATTCCCCGTGCCGGTTAATGATTGCTATGCAGCACTCCACTGGGCGCACGACAATATGGATATGATTGCCGGCGGCAAATTGCCGGTAATAGTGGCCGGTGACAGTGCGGGCGGCAACCTCACGCTGGCGGCCGTGAATGCGCTCAAGAGCGCAGGTGAGCGGCTGCCGGATGCGGTGATCGCCTTCTCGCCCGCCACGGACCTCAGCTGGGGCAGCGCCTCGCTGTCGCGCAAGGCCGAGGTGGACCCGGTCCTCGATCCCAATCTGCTGCCTTTCGTGAGCATGGCCTATGTGCAGGACGGCACCGACATGAGTGATCCGCGCATCTCGCCGCTGGAGGGAAATCTGTTTGAGCTACCACCGACGCTTATCCAGTGCGGCGAGGCGGAGATCCTGCTCGATGACAGCCGTCGCTATGCTACTCAGGCGCAGGACTGCGGCTCGCCCGTCACCTTGAGTCTGTGGCCGGACATGCCACATGTGTTCGTCGGCTTCGCCCCACTGCTGAGCGCTGCCAATGCCGCCCTCAAGGAAGCACGCGAATTCCTCGACGAGACGCTTGTCTGAGCGGCGCGCACCAATCCCGCGGCAGATTTTCATGACACGCACACGAAAACGCCCGACTCGATGAGCCGGGCGTTTTCTGGAATCTGGTAGGACCAGGCGGATTTGAANNTGCGGGCGGCAATCTCGCGGCAGTGGTGGCTCAAAAGACCGCACGAGAAAATGGGCCTAGCATTGACCTTCAAATTTTAGCGTATCCGGTCACCGATGGCCGTATGAATTCCGAGACATGGAGTTCGGATGCCTGTCAGCTATTTCTTACAAGCGATTTGATGAAATATTTCTGGCGGCACTATGTTGATGAGGAACAATTACTGGATCCGGAAGCCTCGCCGCTTTTGGCTCAAGATGTGAAGGGCGTGGCACCCGCGATTGTGCTGACGGCCGAGTTTGATATTTTGCGGAGCGAAGGCGCGGCTTATGCCGATAAGCTGCGTGCGGCGGATATTCAGGTAAGCTACAAAGATTTCAAACGCCAGATGCATGGGTTTTTTGCCATGCCGGATGCGTTGCCTGTCGGGGTGGAGGCGCTCGATTGGGTCGCGGCGCGCATTGATGAACATCTGGCGACGGTCGATGAATTTGATGCGATTGTTGTCGGGGCCGGGTTTTCCGGCATGTATCAACTTCACAAGCTTAGAGAGCAGGGGTTGAGCGTTAAGGTTTTCGAGGCTGGAAGTGGCGTCGGTGGAACTTGGTATTGGAAC
>DKNW01000028.1 GCA_002469805.1 Rhodobiaceae bacterium UBA7378 | reverse complement strand
ATGGCTCTTTGGATGGCTCTTTGGGCGACTCGATGGGCGGTTCGAAAATCTCGGGCAGCGGAAGTGACCCCTGCTCGTGATAAATCGTCCGGCTGGGGAAAGCAAAACCGGTACCTGCCCCTTCCACGATTTCCTTGATTGCAAAAGCCAGCGCTTGTTTGTGCGCCAGCCATTCCTCCCAATCGATCGTCTCGGTAAAGCAATAAACCATGATGTCTATCGAGCTTTCATTAAAGCCATCCACAAAAATCAGGCGCGGCACCCGCCCGTCGCTAATGAAGTTCTTGTTCGCGTCGAGCCAGCTTTCGATCTGGCCGCAAATCTCGCGCAACTGATCCGAGCTGGTTTTATACTCCACGCCGATTTGCCAGAAAATACGTCGATGCGTCATATCGGAAAAATTGATCAAGGCGTAGTCGGCAAAAAAATTGTTCGGAACCACAACCGGCACTTGGTCAAAACGACGGATCCGCGTTGATCGGAAACCAATGTCCTCAACTGTGCCCTCAACAATGTTTTCGACACGCACCCAATCGCCAATCTTGAACCGGCGCTCCACCAAAATAGAAACGCCACCCAACAGATTTTTGAACAAGTCTTGCGCACCCAGCGCAACGGCAACGCCGAACAAGCCGAAACCGGCAATGATAGGTCCGATCTGAATACCCCAGATCTGCAAAACGGTTGCCGCGCCGGTGAGGATGATCCCCCATCGCGCAATTGTCATCAACCATCGGACAATTTCCTTGGACAGCAATTGCTCAATGCGGCGCAAGCCAAAGAATACCGGTGGCAGCGCGGCATATAGGGTAGAGAAAATGCAAATCGCAAGCATGCTGCGCAAAACCTTGTCAGCAATTTCTGCCGGTATGCCAGTAAGCCCAAGCGTGTGTTCGGCGAAAAATACACCGACCACCAGAAACAATAGCTTCAGCGGCTCTTCAATGGCGTCGCGCAGCAGGTCATCAAACTCAGTTTCGGTCCGCGCAGTGATGCGCTCAAAGCGCTTTAGCACGAACCGAGTGAACAGCCCGCGCAACATCGTGAAAAACATAAACACGCCAACCGCCAGCATCAGGCGCGAAATGCTGATACCCAGCAATCCGTCCACCCAGACCTGCGACAGCATCGAAAAAAAGCTCTGTATCATGTCTGTCATTACTACCAATCCCCCTCGACGTGTTCTTCGAGAAAGTGACGCGCCTGTTTGTCTTCAATCTCGACAACCCACATGTCAGGGTCGCGCTTGATCTCCCGCCCTAACATATCGTCTATCTGGTCATCGGGTGTCAAATGCGGTGCCAGCACGCGCCAGCGGCGGCCGCCATCCATATCTGTGAATGAAACAAGCAGGCCCGAGCATCCATCCAGCCGGTTAACGCGCACGAACATGCCGCCTGCATCGCCATCGCCGCGACGCGCGACAACAGCCGTGCATTCCGCGTTCACCCGGCGCACGAGCGCCTGAACATATATTTCTGCTTTAACGCGCCACATGTATCCGGCTTACCATGAAGCATGAATTGCCGCAAAGACCATTGGGGCGCGGCAAAATACACCAGCCCAAAACCTTGCGGCAACGCCGCCAGCGGCATAGGTTGACTTTGAAGGGAACGCACATGTCTTTGGAAAACCTACTGGCAGATTTCGAGCTTTTCGATGATTGGGAAGACCGGTACAAATACATCATTGAATTAGGCAATAATCTCGCACCGCTCAGCGCGGACGAGCACGGCGACGCCAATAAAGTACCCGGATGCGTTAGCCAAGTCTGGCTCGTAACCGAACGTCAAGCCGACACGTTAAACTTCCGCGGCGACAGTGACGCCCATATTGTGCGTGGACTTGTCGCTATTCTGCTCGACCTTTATTCAAATCGATCGGCGGCTGACATTTTAGCAATAGATGCGCGCGACGCATTTGAACAACTCGGCCTTGGTGAGCATCTGACCCCACAGCGTTCAAACGGATTTTATTCCATGGTTCAGCGTATCCGAAACGACGCGGCCGCTGCGCTTGGCGACTGAAGCCCATAAAACACTGAAAGCCGTGACAGCCCCAGCTTGAGTACAAGCCGGCTCGACCGACGTGGTAGATCGAAAAGTTTTTCATTTTCCTCCACCCCGCGCAATTCACAGCACATGTCCAAAACCATATGCGACAGCCCTGGGCCGACATAATACAACGCTTTTTGGACGCGCCTGCGCGCGTCGACAGCATAGAAATTAGGTTCGCGATGCCCGCCGCCATCCACGTAATCAGGGCGCGACCAATCCATGCCCATGCGCGATGTATATTGCGCCGCAAAAACATCATTTTGCAGTTGCATACCGGCCGCAAATTCAGCATCTGAAACTGAAAACCGCGCGCCGCTTGGGCGAAGCTTCACCCATTCCAGCACCGTTTGGGAAACATTGCGTTGGACGGTACTGCCGTCATCTGCCTGTTGCCCCGCGCGGACCTGATGCTGGGCCTGAAAGCCCCTGACACCGTCAATTGTGCGGCCTAGGTCACGGCGCACCCATGCACGACCGGTTTTATTTAACATAATATCTCTGTCGGGCATTTCGCTGACCAGATCAGACGCGATCCAGCGTTTCACCGTGCCACCACAAATCTGACCACCAGCCAATCGTCGGTTATGGCAAAAAAGTTGAAAACCATCGCCATTTTTGTCGGGGCGCAGGCGGCTGTCTAATTTCAGAAAACGCTTACCGATCCGGCGCAGCGTCTGCGCGTCACCCGGCGTCAAAACCGGCCCCTTTGAAAATACTCCGAGCCTGATCTTGAATTTGTTGGCTCTGAATGTGCTGGCGGTGCATCTGATTATCCATCTCGCTCAAGGCGAGTTCAGAAAAAAACAGAGCTTTGTCAGCAACTGGATCATCGCGCATATCTTCTATACGCCGACAACCATTGGCAACGCTCGTTCGATCGCGTGCCGTCAGCTTGCCAAGCTGCGTAAAATTGATGCCGAACACAACATGCGCCAGATACTGCATGGTATGGCGACCTGCTGATAATTGGCGGCGCCCGCGACTTGCACTCAGAATATGAGCTTCGCGGGTGAGAAAAGTACAATTTACAAAGCTGGATACTAAACGCAGGCGGCTCAATGTGAGGAAATGTGACCAGTCCTCAGGATCAGCTGACATTTTCGATAATGCGTGCTTGCGACTTTTGATTGGTTCTATGGGCATAACATTCACTTTTTTGTTATTGATTGCCACCAATTATTGATTTCAAAGTACTGAACGGGCAGTTGCATTAATTAAATCAATATATTCATATAGTTATAGATTAACGAATGTGTAAGCACAAACAATTATTCTTATTTTATGTGTACTTTTAATGTTCAAAGCAGGTAGCATGCACATGCAAGCAATAATATTTTGTGAAATAAAAAAACAAGAAGGATCGCAAATGGCCCGACGTCAGAATGATAAATTATCCAAACGCGCTGCTCAGGATTCATCCAAAATTTCTACACTTCCCGAACAAATCGATGGCCCCGTTGGGGGTTTGAACCGCGACGGTCTCGATTTCATCAACACATTGTTGTATGGCTACCGCTTTGGCAATCAGGTGTTCAACACGGTAACCCCGCATCACGAAGATTGGATCATGCTTTTCGTCGTGCTGGCAAACGATGCCGAAGGGCGCGCCACGGTTACCAAAAATATCGTCGAGATTACGGGCCGCGCCTATGGCACAGTTCGCGCTTCGCTTCAGCGATTTGAAAAGCTAGGCTATATCGAACCCAATCAGCGCATTGGACGTTCGGAGCTTTATGTGCCGACCCCGGCCATGAAACAGGCAGTTAATGATTTTGCCAAGAAATTCTGGCCGCATATTCAAAAAGTACGCAATCAGTCTGCACGCGTCAAAGACCCTGTATAAAGCCCAGATCCGCTCAAAAAAGCGCGCGCCATAAAGCCAATGGCCTTATCCTCTGCCAGCCTGTATAGTCCGGCATCATTTTACAGGAGAGGCCAGTGTCACAATCGCCAACGACCGCCGGACGATTGATCACCCCCTTTAATGCCTATTTGGGTGGGGTGGCCAGTTGGTTCGCCAATATGGGGTTGCAATTTGTCATGATCCCGACATTGGCGGTCATCTATCTCGAAACCTCGGCCACGAAACTGGCGCTGGTGCAGATGTCTCTGGCCCTGCCGCAACTCCTGCTATTGATGTTTGCTGGATCGCTGGCCGACCGGACAAACGGGCGCACAATGCTGGTGAACATCCACGTGATCGCCACATTGCCGCCCATGGTGCTGGGCTGGCTGGTTTGGACATCAAACTTGGAATATTGGCACCTTGTCGCCTATGGGCTGATCAGCGGTGTCATTTCCTCTTTCTCAGCACCCACACGGGATGCGCTGTTGATGCGCGTCACGCGTGCTGGTGTGCAAAGTGCCGTGATGATGGCTTTGATAACCCAATTTGCGGCGCAGCTTATCGGCTTCATGCTCGCCGGATTGGCCGCGCCGGTTGCCGGTCCATGGGCGTTGCTGGCCTTGCAAGTTGCGGTCATGGTATTTGGCCTTGCTTGCGCGCTCGCTTTGCCATCGCTGCCGCCTAAGGAAATTATAGCCAGCCCTGAAATACCGGATCGCGGCTGGCGCACCGGGCTAGACGCCGTTATCCAATCGCCAAAACTTTATCCCGTCATCATGTCGACCGTTTCGGTCGGCATCTTTTTCATCGGCATATTCATGGTCGCCCTGCCGCTCATCGTGCGAAATGTGTTTGGCGGCGGGCAGTTAGAGATCAGCGTTTTGAGTTTTTGCTTTTGGGGCGGCACAATCTGCACCTCGCTTTTGCTCTTACGTCGTCGGCCAATTGAACGACGTGGCCGCGCCATGGCGCTGGCGCAAATCGCTGGTTCGGTGGCCCTCATCCTCGTTGTCTTCGCGCCGAATTTCGCCACGCTATGCGTTTTGGTAACAGGCTGGGGTTTGGCCGCTGGCGTGAACATGGCAATGGGCCGGACGGTCGTGCAAATCGAAGCCCCGGAACATGCGCGCGCGCGCGTTCTGGCACTTTATAACTTAGGCTTTCTGGGCGCAGCACCGATCGGAGCCATTCTCACCGGCCTCACAGCCGAACGGGTTGGTCCACAACAGGCGACGGGCATTTTCGCCGCGATGATGTTTGTTTTCACCATCTGGTTTATTCTGCGCACGCCGGTCATGCAGATCCGGCGTCACCCGAGCGAAACCTAAATCGTCACTGGTTGAATTTCGGTTCGTCCCACCACGGATAAAACGCGGGCATATCCGCGCTTGGGCTATCAGTAAATTCCGGTGCGCGTTTTTCGAGAAACGAGTTCACCCCTTCCTTCGCATCGCTTTGGCGGCCACGCCCATAAACAGCACGGCTGTCGACACGGTGGGCTTCCATCGGATGTTCGGCACCCAACATGCGCCACAGCATTTGCCGCGTCAGCGACACCGACACTGGCGCACTCATCTGGGTCATGGCGCGCGCGATCTCGCGGGCGCGGTCGAGCAGATCGGCTTGCGGTACAACTTCGCTTACCAAGCCGCCCCGCAGAGCTTCCGCAGCCGGAAACACCTCTCCCGTATAGCACCATTGAAGCGCTTGCGAGATACCAACAATGCGCGGCAAGAACCAGCTTGAACACGCTTCGGGCACAATACCGCGGCGTGCAAACACAAAACCAAAGCGCGCATTTTCCGACGCAATTCGCACATCCATCGGCAGCAACATGGTTGCCCCTATGCCGACGGCCGCACCGTTAATCGCGCCGATAATTGGCTTGATAGAGTTAAATAGGCGCAAGGTCAGCATCCCGCCTGAATCGCGTAGCGCATCGCTATTCCAGTCTATAGACCCATCATCATTCACCGCCGAACGTCGCGCCGCATCGTCTTGACGCTGGGCATAATCAAATGTCTTGTCCCCCTCGGAAAGGTCTGCACCCGCGCAGAAGGCGCGCTCACCGGCACCGGTAATTATAATTGCCCGCACTGCGTCATCATTGTCGGCATCATCAAGTGCATCCACCATCTCGTGCATCATGCGCGCATTGAACGCGTTCATGGCTTCTGGGCGCGACAGAGTTATGACCAGAAGGCCGTCGCTTTCTTTTTGTGTTTCGATCGTCTGGTAAGTCGCCATTTTTGTCTCCCTAAAGCTGCATGGACTTGCTCAAAATTTCCATATCTCTATAGTTTCTTCAAGCTGAGATTTACTAAGTAGGGGGACAGTTTCACATGCATCCGTATATTCACGCAGCCAGCAATCCTGATAAACCGGCCTATATCATGGCCGCATCGGGGGAAGTTGTTACATATAAACAGCTTGACGAGCGCTCTAATCAGATCGCTCACCTACTTCGCGCACGCGGCTTGAAGCAGGGTGATGGCATTGCGGTATACATGGAAAACAACCCGCATTATTTTGAAATTTGCTGGGCTGCGCAACGCGCCGGTCTCTATTTCACCTGCATTTCTTATCGCCTGACAGCGCCAGAAGTTGACTATATTGTGCGTGACTGCCAGGCCAGAGCATTCTTTACCTCCGATGTCGTGAAGGACGTTGCAGGCGAACTTGTGCCTATTTTACCAACGCTTGATGCGATGATCATGGTGAACGGCGCGATTGGCGGCTATGAGGATTATCTCCCCTTGCGTGATGCCCAGCCGATGACGCCTATTGACGATGAAAGCCGAGGCCTCGATATGCTATATTCTTCCGGCACGACGGGTCGGCCAAAAGGTATAAGACGCCCGCTACCCGGCGATGCCATTGATAGCCCAGACGCACTGATTTCCCTTGTCAGCTTGGTTTACCAGTTTGACGAGAAAACCACATATCTGTCACCTGCCCCGCTCTATCACGCGGCACCCTTGCGCTATAACATGGCGGTACAGCAACTAGGCGGCACATGTGTGGTCATGGAAAACTTTGATCCCGAAGCTGCGCTGGAGCTGATTGAGAAGCACAAGATTTCGCACAGCCAATGGGTGCCGACCATGTTTGTGCGCATGCTGAAATTGCCCGAAGACGTGCGCACCAAATATGATTTATCGTCCATGACAACGGCCATCCACGCCGCTGCGCCGTGCCCGATACCGATCAAGCACCAGATGATCGAATGGTGGGGGCCGGTAATTTATGAATATTATGCGGGCAGTGAAGGCAATGGCTTTACCGCTATCGATTCAGAGCAATGGCTAGCCCATGAAGGATCGGTCGGTAGTGCTTTATTGGGCATCATTCATATTTGCGACGATGAGGGCAATGAATTGCCGGTGGGCGAAGCCGGTACTATTTTCTTTGAAGCCCCAGACGCCGATGTGGTCAGCTTTGAATATTACAATGACCCGAAGAAAACTTCCGAAAGCCGGCACCCCGTCCACAAACACTGGTCGACATTAGGCGATGTCGGGCGTCTGGATGCCGACGGCTTTTTGTACCTGACCGACCGCAAGGCATTTATGATTATTTCGGGCGGCGTGAATATTTATCCGCAGGAAGCCGAAAATGTTTTGGTCACGCATCCGAAAGTCGCCGATGTTGCCGTTATCGGCGTGCCGAATGAAGATTTTGGCGAGGAAGTCAAAGCCGTCGTCCAGCCACTTGACTGGTCACAATCTGGACCAGAACTTGAGGCCGAACTGATTGAATTTTGCCGCGAACAATTATCGGCAATCAAATGCCCACGATCGGTAGATTTCGACAAAGAGTTACCGCGCCATCCGACAGGTAAATTGTATAAGCGTCTCGTGCGCGACCGGTATTGGGGGAAGAGTGACTCAAAAATCGTCTGATCCTAAGACGACACAGGCCCTCGCGCGCAATCGAGGCGTTGCCCTGCCTACAAACGGCCAGTTGACGCGCGATATGTTTACGGAAGACTTTGTCGGCTTTATGCGCGACGTCTCGCAAGCTCAGGACGGTAACTTCGAATTTCGGAGCGACGAAGACCGCGAGGCAGACCGTGTTGCGCTGTTAAAAGCACATGATGCTGGTCAAGATTTATGGGTCTTTGGCTATGGCTCCCTGATCTGGAATCCAGCCTGCCTCATTGAGGAAACACGCGCCGCCAACCTTGAAGGGTACCATCGGGCGTTTTGCCTCAGCCTCGTCATCGGCCGCGGCACCATGGATGCGCCGGGCTACATGCTGGCGCTAGAAGATGGTGGTACCTGTCACGGGGTTATTCATCGCATCCGGGCCGATAAAATTGACAGCGAAACGCGCATTTTATGGCGGCGCGAAATGCTCGGCACCGGATATCGCAGCATTTGGACCGACGTACAGACCTCCGAAGGCCCGCAACGCGCGATTACCTTCATCGTCAATCGTGATAGCCCGCGCTATGTCGGGCAGCCCGATAATGCCGAGCTGATTGCGCGCATTGCGCGCGCCGAAGGGCCGATCGGAAAAAATGCCGATTACGTGTTCTCCTTATGCGCGCACCTTACAGCCCATGGTATGCCAGATGCTGAGCTTGATGCGCTGGCAAAAAGCATCCGTGAATATATGGACAACATGTCTTGACGCGACGCAGCCTTGCCGTCACATTTGGCTAAATCAAACGGGGAGTTTTGACATGAGAGTTTTTGATAACCTTGAAGCCTACGCCGCTGAAGTCGGCAATGAAATCGGTGTCAGCGACTGGATGGTTGTAGACCAGGACCGCATTAATAAATTCGCCGAAGCAACCGGTGACCACCAGTGGATCCACCTTGATGGCGAGCGCACCCAGCGCGAATTAGGCATGCCGACCATTGCGCATGGCTTTTTGACGCTATCGCTGCTGGCGTCGCAAGACCTGAATATTTCGGCCATCAAAAGCGTGACACGCGGCATTAATTACGGCTCAAACAAAGTGCGCTTCACCAATATGGTGCCAGTTAATTCGCGCGTCCGTTTGCGCAGCACGCTGAAATCAGCCGAACCCAAGGCAGGCGGCACGCTGTTCACCAGCGAAGTGATGGTTGAAGTCGAAGGTCAGGAAATGCCGGCGCTGGTTGCCGAGTCGCTGACATTGCTGTTCGAATAGGTCCGCACAGTTTATGGGAAAAAAGAACGACGATACTGTTTGGCCGGTTATGAAGGACGAGGCCGCATGGCGCGACCAACTGACCCCCGAACAGTATTACGTCACCCGCGAGGCGGGCACCGAGCGGGCGTTTACAGGCCCGAATTGGGACGATAAAACACCTGGCACCTATCACTGTATTTGCTGTGATCAAGCACTGTTTGTGTCGGGCACGAAATTCGACAGCGGCACGGGCTGGCCCAGCTTCTTTCAACCCGTTACGCCGGATTCTGTAGCCGAACGTGCCGATAATACGTTATTCATGCGCCGCACCGAAGTCCTGTGCAGCAATTGCGGGGCGCATTTGGGCCATGTTTTTCCCGACGGCCCACCCCCTACCGGACAGCGCTATTGCATGAACGGCACGGCCATGTGGCTCGCGCCGGAAACTGGTTCTGATACTGGTGCTGAAAACTAAACATGTCAGAAAACATAAAGGTCGCCCCTCCACAGGCCACCACCGCCCCGCATAGTGTTTCGTATCACGGCGACACGCGAACCGACGAATATGCTTGGTTGCGCGATGATAACTGGCAGGCTGTGATGAAACAACCAGATGCGCTAGACGCTGACATTCGCGCGCATCTTGAAGCTGAAAATGCCTACACCGATGCTGTCATGGCACCGACGCAGAGCCTGCAAACAACGCTGTTTGATGAAATGCGCGGTAGGCTCGAGGACGAAGATGCGTCGGTTCCTGTCAATATTGGCACATTAAGCTGGGCGACCCGCTACGTTGCGGGCGGCGAACATGTGCTTGTCTGCTACGGCCCGCCCGATGCAAAAATCGACGACATGCAAACCGTACTTGATGGCAATATCGAGGCAGCAGACCGCGCTTACTTCAAACTTGCAGGCCACGCGCCCTCCCCGGATGGAGCACTGTTAGCTTGGAGTTTTGACGATAAGGGATCGGAATATTTCACAATCTGCGTACGCAAGCTAACTGACGCTCAAGATATGACCGACCGCCTGACCGACACAACTGGCGCAGCTGTTTGGTCGGCTGATAATAAATTTTTGTTCTATGTTGCAGTTGATGAAAATCACCGTCCCGCCAACGTCATGCGCCACCGCCTTGGCACTGACCAGCGCGATGATATTTGCGTCTATCGAGAAGCCGATGCCGGTTTTTTCGTCTCAATTGACGACACGCGCAGCGGGCGCTTCGTAATTATTTCGGCCCATGACCACGAAACCTCTGAGTGCTGGCTGATCCCAGCGCACGCACCGGAAGCAGCACCGATATGTGTCGCCCCGCGCACACTGGGCATCGAATATGATGTCGATGATGACGTGAATAATAATGCGCTGGTTATCGTCACAAATTGGGCACCGGAAGGCCGGGCAGAAGATTTTTTGGTCGCAACCGCGCCTGTGCCAACGCGCGATGCCGACATGTCTTCATGGCAAATATTGCGCGCTCACACGCCCGGCTGCCTCGTTTTAGACGCGGTTCCGTTTGCGAACTTCACGGCGTTTCTCGTGCGCGAAAATGCGCTACCGCGTATTCTTGTTGAAAACAAAACCACCGGCGAAACAAGCGCGATTGATTTTCCCGAAGAGGCTTACGATCTGAGCTTTGGTGCAATGGGCCAATATGATACCGCCACGCTGCGGTTTATCTATGCCTCAATGACCACGCCAGCACAAACCATCGACTATGATATGGGCACACAGGCGCGTAATATTCGAAAACGCCAAAGCGTGCCCAGCGGGCATGATCCGGCTATGTATATTACCCGCAGGATTACCGCCGTGAGCCATGATGGCGCCGAGGTGCCGGTTTCGGTTCTTCACCACCGCGACACGCCGCTGGATGGCAGCGCGCCGGTTTTGCTGTATGGCTACGGCTCTTACGGCATTACCATTCCGGCAAGCTTTTCGGTCGCCCGCCTAAGCCTCGTCGATCGTGGCTTTATTTATGCGATTGCCCATATTCGCGGCGGCAAGGCCCGCGGGCATAGCTGGTTTACACAAGGTCGCGGTGCCCAGAAAACCAATAGCTTTGAGGATTTTGCGGCGACAGCGCGCGCACTGATTGCGCGCGGATGGACCCAACCCGGCAATATAACCGTTCACGGTGGCAGCGCAGGCGGCTTGCTGGTCGGCGCGACCGTTAACTTAGCCCCAGAATTATTCCGGGCAGGCGTGGCAGAGGTGCCTTTTGTTGACGTCCTCACAACCATGCTCGACGACACCCTACCTCTAACACCACCGGAATGGCCCGAATGGGGTAACCCGATAGAAAGCGCCAAAGCTTATGCCATCATTAAGGCTTACGCACCTTACGAAAACATCCGCGCGACCAACTACCCGCATATTCTGGCGACAGGCGGGCTCACCGACCCACGCGTGACCTATTGGGAACCGGCAAAATGGGTCGCACGCCTGCGCGCGCGCCGTACCGATGACGGGTTAACGCTTTTACGCACGGAAATGACTGCCGGGCATGGTGGCAAAGCAGGCAGGTTCAACCAGCTGCACGAAATTGCTTTTGTTTACGCCTTTGTAATTTTCGTCCACACTGGGTTTAGGGAGAATAACAATGACAATGGACTTTAAGTTAGACGACGCTGACGCGCTCGGATTCGATCCAGCACGCCTTGATACGATCCCAGATTTTTTCGAAAGCTACCGCGCGCGCGAAAAGCTTTCTGGCTACAGCATTCTCATTGCACGCGATGGCAAAATTGCCCACCAGTCGCAACGCGGTCACAGCGCATTTGAGGGCGGACACGCGCTTAGCAAGGATACAATATTTCGTATCTATTCGATGACCAAGCCGATCACCAGCGTCGCTATTATGATGCTGGTCGAGCGGGGTCGTATCATGTTGCAGGACCCGATTACGAAATATTTGCCGCAATTTGCCAATGTACGTGTTTTCGAAAAGGGCACACCACGCGAATACACAACGCGCGAGCCTGATCGCATGATCACCGTGCACGACCTGATGACCCACCAATCGGGCTTGACCTATGATTTTATGCTGTCGCACCCCGTCGATGCGTTATATCGCAATAAGCGCATCAATGGTGCGCGTTCGGAAAAGTTTACACTGGAAGAGTTCATTGATGAACTGGTCCAGATGCCGCTTCAATTTACCCCTGGGAGCCAGTGGAACTATTCAGTGGCGACGGATGTGCTTGGCCGCATCGTCGAGGTGGTTTCGGGCCAGACGCTTGACGTATTCCTGTCGGAAAATATTTTCATCCCGCTTGGCATGAACGATACAAGTTTTACCATCGACGATGATAAGCGCGGCCGCCTTGCGCATAATTATGCGCGCGATCCCGTCACGGGGGTTACCAGCCTCGCCGATGCACCCGAGACAACAATCTACAAGCCTGGGCGGAAGTTTCTATCAGGTGGCGGTGGCCTCCTATCTACAATCGGGGATTATCTCAAATTCTGCGAAATGATGCGGCGCGATGGCGTATTAAACGGCGCGCGCATTTTGGGGCGTAAAACAGTTGCCTATATGACCAGCAACCACCTGCCAAATAACGAAACCTTGATGGACCGCGCCACCGGCAGTTTTTCCGAAGTGAGCTATGGCGGTACCGGCTTTGGACTGGGCTTTTCAGTCGTCGTCGACCCGCAATACGCACCGACCATCACATCACGCGGCGTATATTCTTGGGGCGGGCTTGCGAGCACATTTTTTTGGGTCGATCCGCAAGAAGAAATGGTGGTCATTCTGATGACCCAGCTTATGCCATCCGGTACTTATCCATTGCGCCCGCAACTCCAGCAATTGGTTTATAGCGCCCTACAATAATTTTTCGTTTAAATGTCGCTAAATCGGGCGTTTTGCTTGCTTTCGGCAACCGGAGACCCAATATCCGGTACTGAACATATGGAGGTTTCAAATGGCTTTACCTGAAATTTTAAAAGACAATCTGCGTGTGCCGGTTGTCGGATCCCCCCTGTTTCTGGTCTCGGGCCCGGAATTGGTGATTGCCCAGTGTAAAGCGGGCATTGTTGGATCTTTCCCCGCACTCAATGCACGACCGGCCGAAGTGCTGGACGAATGGCTCACGCGCATCAACACCGAACTGGCAGAGTATAAAGCTGCCAACCCAGATGCGATTGTCGCGCCTTATGCCGTGAACCAGATATGCCATGGGTCAAACGACCGGCTTATGCAGGATATGGAAACATGTGTGAAGCACCAAGTGCCGATTATCATCACAAGCCTACGCCCGCCGGCTGAGATTGTCGAAGCGGCCCACTCCTATGGCGGTCTTGTTTTCCATGACGTGATTAATGTTAAGCACGCGCGCAAAGCCGTTGAAGAAGGCGTTGACGGCCTTATTCTCGTATGCGCTGGCGCAGGCGGTCACGCAGGCGCACTCAGCCCATTTGCGCTGCTGCGCGAAGTCAAAGAATGGTTCGATGGCACGATTTTGCTGTCCGGTGCTATTGGCGATGGTTTCTGCGTAGCCTCCGCGCTTGCCATGGGTGCCGACCTTGCCTATATGGGCACGCGCTTCATTGCCACCGAAGAAGCCAATGCCGACCAAGGCTATAAAGATATGTTGATTTCGTCTGCCGCGGACGACGTAGTGTATTCATCACTATTTACCGGCGTGATGGGCAACTACCTCGCGCCTTCGATTACCGCAGCGGGTCTCGACCCGAACAACCTTCCCGAAGCTGATAAGTCGAAAATGAACTTCGGTTCCGGCGGCAATATGAAATCAAAAGCGTGGAAAGACATTTGGGGCTCCGGTCAAGGTATCGGTGGAATTCAAGATGTTGAACCAGTTGAAGCCGTCGTTGGTCGGCTGGAAAACGAATATCGCGAAGCCATTGATAGCCTCATTCAACGCGCTTCTTAAAACGCGTCCATGCTTGACCCTTTGATGCGCCGCCTGATTGACCCACCCCTGAAGGGGGTGGCGTCGATCTTACCGCGTCAACTTAGCGCCAATCGAATTACCATTGGTGGGTTTATATTAGGGGTATGCTGTTTTGTAGCTATCGCCATTGGCAGCATGACGGCGGCACTTGTTTTTCTGCTGCTCAACCGGCTCGCCGACGGCCTTGATGGCGCCGTCGCGCGCCGCGACACACCCAGCGAATTGGGTGGTTATCTGGATATCGTTGCTGATTTCGTGCTGTGGGGCCTTTTGCCCCTAGGCTTTATTATTTTGGATAGCGGCAACGCGGTCGCCGCCGCCGTTCTGCTTTCCGCCTTTTCCATGTCGATGACCGTGTTTCTCGCCTTTGCCATTATGGCTGAAAAGCGTGGGCTTGAGACCGACACGCAAGGTCGGAAAAGTTTTTTCTATATGGCCGGTCTTGCCGAGGGAACGGAGACGATCGTATTTTTTGTCGTTGTGATGATCTGGCCAGGCTTTTTTATCCCAGCTGCATTTATCTATGCAGCTATCGTCTATCTATCGGTAATCGGACGGGTGGCGACTAGCTACACTGCCTTACAGAATTTGAAAACCGACGCATAAAACCGCAACATTACGCACTGGTACATATACGCGTGCGCGTAAATTTCATTGACGAGACAAAGTTGGAAAGTTGGCTGGGGTGGCAGGATTCGAACCTGCGCATGGCGATACCAAAAACCGCTGCCTTACCACTTGGCTACACCCCAACTGCAGGGGAAAATACAAGCCTATTCCCTTCCGGTCTAGCCCTCTTTTTTCATCAAGGTGCGTCAATTACGCCAATATAGTCCGTGGCAAGGCTCCCAAGGTAGAGTTTGCCCTCATGTTCCAGCACACTGGTGACCATATAAATGCGCCCATTGGCGTCTTCGAGCGATGCAACTGGTACACCGTCGGGCGTTAATTTGACGGCCCAACTGTGTTTTTCAACCAATGAAATGCCGAGATTAAACAGCCGCCAGGCGATTTTGCGGGAAAAGGGGCTGGGAATGAGCGCGTCTATCTCTTCTGTGCGTGGCCCAGGCAACGCCAGCCAGAAACCGCCATCGGCAGCTTCGGTTATATTATCGGGGAACCCCGGTAGTTCATCGAGAAACACCTCATGCGTGCCCGCCTTCTCGCCTTTAAGCCAATATCTGGTAATGCGGCTGCGAAAAGTTTCATTGACCAGAATGAAATCCTCATCAGCGTTTAAAGCAACGCCATTGGCAAAGTAAAGGTCGTCAAGCAACACGGTGGTTTCCTTGCTGACCGGATCATAAGCCAGCAAGCGACCCGACGGGCGGCCTTCATAAATTTCCAGCAGATCGTACCCATAGCCATGGCGCTGCGAGGCGTCCGAGAAGTAAATCGTGCCATCGCGCGCAATCGTCAGATCATCGACAAAAATCATGCGCTCGCCGTCAACCGTGTCGCTTAGCAGCGTTACCGCCCCGCTCGTATCGATCGATAACAGACCTTTTTTTGCATCCGCCACGATCAGATTACCGGCGGCGTCAAAATTCATCCCCAAAGGGCGCCCTTGCGTGTCGGCATATGTCGAGATCGAGCCGCCCGCATTGACGCGCAAAATACGACCGTCAACCAGACCCGTATATAAATTACCCGCAGCGTCAAAAGCGACACCTTCAGGGCCGGGGCCCAAGGTCAAAAGCTGGGCTTCGTCCAGTTTCTGATTGGGCGTAAACACACCTTGCCCGGCTGGATTAGGCGGGAAGGCGGCGTTTTCCATCGGCTCGAACGGTACCGGCCAGAAAAACAGATACGCCAGAAAAACTCCAAAGAGCATGACTAGTAAAGCAAAACCCCGTCGCACAAAGCCCTTTATGCCGGAACCGGTCCGCGCACCAGATGTATCAGAATGTGTCATTGTTAAACTCCCCTTTTTCCGTCCTTCCGCCTTATGATTTGGCAATTATTAATTGCGACAACATCTGTCCTCGTCTATATAAAAGTGCGTCTAGGAACCCTATTTTGGGACATCTAAACGCCCTTTGAGGGCGACGGAGTGTGGCGCAGCCTGGTAGC
>DKNW01000109.1 GCA_002469805.1 Rhodobiaceae bacterium UBA7378 | reverse complement strand
GAAATGATGGATGGACGAGTTAAAACACTGCACCCCATGGTGCATGGCGGGTTGCTGGCAGTGCGGGACAATACCGGACACACAGATGCGATGCGCGATCATGGCATTTGCGCAATCGACCTTCTTGTCGTCAATCTATATCCGTTTGAGGCAACCGTTAAAAGCGGCGGGTCTTATGATGCGTGTATCGAAAATATCGACATTGGCGGACCAGCCATGATCCGTGCCGCAGCGAAAAACCACGCGGATGTTACCGTGATTGTTGATCCCGATGACTACGCCACCGTGCTTGACAGCTTGACGGCAGAAAACGGTACGGATTTGGCTTTGCGCCAGCGCTTGGCCCAGAAAGCCTACGCACGCACCGCGGCTTATGACGCCGAGATTTCCAATTGGATGGCAGCCCAGCTTGGCGTTGAAACACCCGCATTTCGGGCGATTGGCGGGCATTTGCAGCAAGGGTTGCGCTATGGTGAGAACCCGCACCAGCATGCGGCTTTCTACGTTGGTGGGCCGACACGGGCAGGCGTCGCAACTGCCCAGCAATTGCAGGGCAAAGAATTATCCTACAATAATATCAACGACACGGATGCCGCTTTTGAACTGGTGGCCGAGTTTAGCCCGCACGACAGTGCCGCATGTGCTATCATCAAACACGCCAATCCGTGCGGCGTAGCGCTGGGCGCAAATCTGCCCGAAGCCTTCGCCAAAGCGCTCGCCTGCGATCCGGTTTCGGCATTTGGCGGCATCATTGCCATGAACCGCCCGCTCGACGCGGTTACCGCCAAAGCGATTACCGGCCTGTTCACCGAAGTGATTATTGCCCCGGATGCCGACCAAGCAGCGCGCGATATTATCGCTGCAAAGAAGAATTTGCGCTTACTGGTAACCGGCGGTCTGCCAGACCGACACGCCGATGGATTGAGCATTCGCACCGTGGCTGGAGGCTTTCTGGCCCAAAGCCGCGACGCTGGATCGATTGGCGAAGACACGCTAAAAACCGTTACCAAACGCGCGCCCACCTCTGATGAGATGCGCGATCTACTATTCGCATGGCGGGTAGCGAAACACGTCAAATCAAATGCCATTATTTATGCCAAGGACGCAGCGACTGTAGGCATTGGCGCAGGCCAAATGAGCCGGCTGGACAGTTCGCGCATCGCCGCGCGAAAATCGCAAGATGCTGCCAACGCCGCAAACCTGTCGGCACCGCTCGCCGTGGATTCGGTGGTGGCATCGGATGCATTTTTCCCGTTTGCCGACGGCCTGCTCAGCGCGGCCGAAGCGGGTGCTACTGCGGTTATCCAGCCGGGTGGGTCAATACGCGATGATGAGGTAATTGCCGCGGCAGACGAAGCAGGGCTTGCCATGGTGTTTACTGGCATGCGGCATTTCCGGCATTAGCCGGACTTGCAGCCGCGCGCCTCGCGTTCCCATTGCACCAGCAGCGGGAAAACCTCAACCGCCTTGGCCCAGTTCTGCGCCGCCTGCGGACGAGCAAATATTTTATCCACCATGGCACACGCCGTTGGCTTCTTGTCGAGGTCGGTGAAGATAGCCGCCAACCCAACCCGCGCGCCCATGCCCACAGGATCATCGGCCGGTGTGCGCCGGGCCAGGCTGGATAGGGCACGCGCCGCTTCAACGTCACGGGCATTGGCACGCAGGGCTTCAGCCCGCAAGTACCAAGCCGACGGGCGGCGCGGAAAATCCTGCGCCAGCAGATCGGCTATGCGCAAAGCTTCATCGGGCGCATTTTGCGCGAGGTTAAATTGCACCAGCACTTCGCGCAACACCGCCGCAGGCCGCCCCTGCAAGCCCGACAAACCGTCGCGCAGAAAACCATAGGTCTCAATGTCTGGGATGTTTGTGTCTGGAATATTTGTTGAGGCTTTCCCCAAAACTTCGTCTTGCAGAAATTTTTTCCAAACACCCAAAACAGCCGCCGCGCCGCTTTCATCAGCGGGCTCCAGCAAGCTCAGCAACCCGGCTGCATCACGCTGCCCAACCAGATATGATAGCGCAACAGGTGTAAGCCGACTGACATCGCCACCGGCAGACTGAAACGCGCCATAGGCTTCACCGAAAAATGCAGCATCGAGCGGGCCTTTAACCGCCAGATCGATTGCCGCGCGATGCACCGCCACCGCATCCCCCGGCACGCAGCCCGGTGGACACTTAGCTTGCCGCCATAGGCTATAAAGCACCTGCCCGCCGCGCGCTGTTTTTCGCCGCTTTGCGGCTGGTTCACCGCTTTCCTCACCATGGCGAACACCCCGCGCGATCAAGCGAACGCGCATGCCGGTCATCATTTTATAGGCTGGCATATCCGGCAAAAACCCAGAAAGCAGCTCATCGGCGGTTCGCCATTGGCCTCGCGATGCGGCATCGCGCGCTAGCACCACACGCGCGCGCAAAGCGATGACCTGATCAAGTGTCAGGGGTTGCTTGGGCGTGATTTCAGGCAGCGTCTCATAGCGACGAGCCAGCGCCAGAAGGTCCGCGTCCGGATCGCCATCCGATGACAAACGCGCCAGCACGATAAATTTGTCGACTTGGTTTTTCTGCGCGCGTCCGTCATACCCCGCATGCGCGGCGCGTAAAAATGGAAGCGCACGGCGCGGCGCATTGAGGTTCACCAAGCTGACCCCAAGCTGATAATCAACGCGCCGTTTCAGCGTTGGCGGCAAGAGCGTGTAATAGGGTTTGATATCGCGCCAGCTCTCACGCGCGCTGGCAAACTGACCTAAAGTGAACGTCTTATCCATAATATGCAGCGCCCTAGCAGGCTGATAATCCGCCGCGGCCATGAGGGTTTTATCGCGCGCCAACACATTAAGTGCCGCGGTTATCATCGCCGGCTCGCCAGCAAAGGCGGGGGCGAGAAGCGCGCTAATTTCAGCCGCGGATCGTCCTGCGTTAAGTGCTTGTTCGGCCGCGCTTATGATTTTCGGGTCAACTTTTCCTTCGAACAGCCTTCCACCGGCTACGTTGTCAGCCGAAATTTGCGATCCCGAATTTTGCGATCCCGAAGCCGCGGCAGCAGATGTCACGACAACTGGCGGGGTATAATCGGGTGCCGTGATCTCGGCATAAAATGCATCGACAGCGGTTTTGAGCGGCACATGCCCACCACGGCTCAAAGAGGCTTTTAGCTGGTCAAGCGTCGCTACCGCCGTGGGCACATTGCCAATTTCGATCTGCGCGGTCGCCAGCCCATACATCGACCGCTGGACAATCACGGGCTGACTAAACTCCAGTGTTAGCGCGCGCATCTCGCCAATGGCATCTTCCAACGCCTGATGCCTCATCTCGGCACTAACTTGGCGGGCGGCTTGGGCTAGGCTGCCCCATGCTTGCGCATAAGCACCCGCCACGCGCAGGCTTTCCAGGTCTTGCCAGAGGTCGGAGGACAGCAAGCCCTCAAAATCGATCTCATTGCCGCGCACGCGGGCTTCTGCTGCCGCCCGCACTGCGTCGATACCCGCGCGCACCTTGACTGCGCCATTTCTGATTTGGGCAAGTTCCAGCGGCTCAAGCGGGGCATCATAGCAGGCCTCTAGGTCGGCGGCGAATGTGTCCATGGCTTGCAAAAATGGTTTTGGATCGCTTTCGAGTGCATTGAGCATTGGCTTGGCGGGGGTTAGCAAAATATCGGGTGGCAAGCGGCAGGCCAGCGCAGGCGTTACAAGCACGCCAAATAAAACCGGAATTGCAAAAAGGAAATATCGCATGGGCTATTCCAAACTGGCCAAAAATGGCGCGAGTTCATCATGAAACCGGTCGTCAAAAATCAGGAGCGCGAGGGTTTTCATCAACTGGTGTTCGGCGGCCAGCGTAACGGCAAGCCCGCCGCCAGATTGCGCAAGCTCGCGGAAGGCTGGCAACACACCGCGCCGCCGCAGACTCGCCCCGCCAAGCGAATTGACCCGTCCCAAATAATTCTGATTGGCCTCAACGCGCGAGTCCACCAGCGATATGCGCGCGCCCCGGCGCTTCATGCGGTCTGCAATCGTCAGGGCTTCATCAGCCTCATATCCATGCGGCGGTGCATCGCCGATCACGATCATCACCCGCTGTGCCCCGGCACGCCATTGAATTTTAGTCTCTGCCTGACGCAACGCTTCCGTCACCGCTTCTGGAATATCACCGCCGCCCAAGGCGTCCAGCTTGCTCATGAAAGCGCGTGCCTTGGCAATATCAAAACTGGGCTGCGAGAGCCGAATAACGAATTCCGGGTCTTGATAATCGCGATAGGCTATTACGCCGAAACGGGCCAGCGGCACCAGATTGCGCACATATTGCGACAGCGTTTCAATGCGCGCGCGCACGCGATTGTGAACCCAAACCATTGACCCCGTTGCGTCAATGACAAACACAACATCAATGCCGGTTTGCCGCAAATACTGGATATAATCGGCAAAACTTTGCGGCACCCCGGATATCAACCCGCCGCCAGGCGTGGCACGCTGTGTTGCGGCCTGCGACGGGGCCGGCATGGCCGGCGCCATCGCAGCCGTGCTTGCGGCTTCCATCATCGCCTGATTGAAATCGGTATCGAGCGGCACCTCCAGCAACTCGGACAGGTCTAGCTCTGCTTCGGCCTCGCGTTCAAACTCGGCTGGCGGGGTTTGCAATTCAAGATCGATATCTTCCACGCCATCCGCCGCCGCCGAGATCACCAGGCTTTCGGTTTCGTCGCCACCGCCGCGCTCACCCCCGAAAAGCAACACCAGCACCACACTCACGCCAATGAGGTGAGCAGCTAGAGAGACCGTAAAAAGGCCAACCCACCAGCGTCTAGGCACGCTTTTCAGCCGGGCCAGCCAACCAGGTTTGGCTTCGCTAGTCGCCATTTTTCTGCTCCGGCGCGTATTCAGTTTTAATCCGGATCTCGCCGATGCCGGCCTCGGCCATCGCCCTCCGGAAATCCATGAGCGCTGATGCGTGGGCGCGACGGTCGGCGATCAACTCTACCGGCAATCCCTGCTCGGCCACACCCTGCGCCGCAATCAGCTCTGCAATAGCGCCTAGGGATTGCGGGTCATCGCTCTTGAGGTAAAACTTATCATCCGCCCCAAGGCGGACAGATAATGGCGCGGCCTGATAAGCCGTGTCTTGTCGGCTGATAGCAACTTCAATCTGCTGGGGGTGGTCGGTGGTCGGGCGCCCGGCGATTAGCACAAATAGAATGAGCAAAAACACCACATTGATCAGCGGCAAAAGGTCAATGCTCTTATATTTGCGTTGGGGCCTGTTAATTTTCATCAGCGCCTCAGAAATCCGACAGATCAATGTCGAAAACATCCCGCTCAAGCGTCACGGCTTGGGCGCCTGCCGCCGCCAGATCATCCATAACCCCGACAACTTGTTGAACCTCGGCTGCCGCAGCGGGCATGACAACAAAAAGCTGTTCGGCGTCGGCTTGCAAAAGATCTGTAGCGCGGGATTGCATGTCAACGCGCGAAATGCTTGCGCCGTTCCATTGAAGCGCGCCCGTTGCCGCCAACGCGATGATAGCCGGCTGGCTTACGCCCTGCTCGCCGCCCGTACCACGTGGCGGAGCCAACTGGCTCTGGGTAAAACGCACGAAATCCGACCCCAACAGGAAAAACAAGAGCAGCAGAAAAATCATGTCGATGAGCGGAGTAAGCCCCACTGCTTCCAGCTTGCGTCGTGGGCGTTCGATCCGCATGCGGCGTCTAACCTCTGGCTTTGGCGACGCTTGCGCTGCGCACCATAATCTCGGTCAACGCATCTTCCAAAAGGTCGCGTGTGGAATCGACAGCATTATTAAAGACCGCCGCAAGAATAGAAAACGGCAAGGCCACAGCCAGCCCGAACGCCGTCGTCAGCAACGCTTCCCATATACCCGAAGCGAGCAATGCCGTATCGGCACCGCCCGCCCCCTGACCGACGCCCTGAAAAGCGACGATCATACCCAAAACCGTACCGAGCAAACCGAATAGTGGTGCGGATGCGGCGATCAGCTCAAGCACCCAAATATTGCCGCCCAGATGCCGCAAAAGATATTGCGCCCGCCTTGAGGTTTCTTCGCGCAACAGTTCGCCTGCCTCGCCGGTGGCGCCCGAACGGTTCGCCTCGGCAATGGCATAAGCAATGAGCGGTGCCGCAGGGTGGGCGATATCTTCCAGCTCGCCCGCCAACCCACGCACATCACCGGTGCGATAACGCAGCATCGCAGCCTCAATCTCTCTGGGTCGCCATATCTGCATGCGCATAAACTGGAATATCTTCACCGCCGCGATCGGCAGGCCAACTGCCGACAACAACGCGATAATCCAAGTGACAGCGCCACCCTTTTCAAACAAAAGCGACCAGAAGCCGCCATCGGAGCTCGCGTCTTGCGCTGCCTCTGCCGCACCGACCGCCTCTGCTATGTCAAGTGCCTCCTGGCTCATGGCCGCATCGGGCACGAGCGACGCGGCAAAACTGAAAAGCAGCGCAGTAAAAACTAAAAATGAGAACCACCGTGCGGATTTTGCATAGATGACTTGCATCGTTCTCAGCCCTTTTAGTAGAGAAATGAAACTCAAGAACTTTATCGCAGCAGGCTTAGAGCGCCCGGGCGACCAACATACGCATAATTTCGTTAGACCCGCCGTAAATCCGCTGCACGCGGGCATCGGTATACATGCGGCTGATCGGATACTCGTCCATATACCCGTACCCGCCGAAAAACTGCAAGCAAGTGTCGATAACCTCGCACTGCCGCTCGGTGACCCAGAATTTGGCTGCGGCGGCCGAGTTCGCATCAAGTTCACCCCGCATGAGCTGGTCAGCCAACTGGTCGACCATGGCACGCGCGGCCATCCATGTTGCTTTGCACTCAGCCAGCTTGTACTGCGTATTCTGATAATCGAAAACCGCATTACCGAATGTTTTTCGCTCGCGTGTGTAATCCACCGTAAGCTGAATCGCACGCTCAATGGCACCAATACCCTGATTGGCGATAATCAGCCGCTCGGCAGGTAGTTGCTGCATGAGCTGATAAAAACCCTGCCCCTCTTCGCCACCTAACAAATTGCTCGTCGGCACCTTTACCTCGTCGAAAAATAATTCCGACGTATCAGCAGCATGCTGGCCCATTTTTTCCAGATTTCGCCCGCGCCGAAAGCCATCCGCTTCGCCGGTTTCAACAATGATAAGCGAAATACCCCGCGCGCCCTGCTCAGGATCGGTCTTGGCGACGACAATGACAAGGTCGGCATGTTGGCCGTTTGAAATGAAGGTCTTGGAACCGTTAATGACATATTGATTGCCTTGTTTCGTGGCCCGCGTTTTCACCGATTGCAGGTCGGAACCTGTGCCGGGTTCGGTCATCGCAATCGCGCACACAAGCTCGCCGCTTGCCATTTTGGGCAACCACTTACGTTTTTGCTCTTCGGTGCCATAGGCGTTGAAATAATGCGCACAAATGAGCGAGTGAACCGTGTTCCCGAAACCGGCGACGCCGCAGCGCTCCATTTCTTCGGTCAAAATCGCTTCATGGGCATACGTGCCGCCGCCGCCGCCATACTCTTCTGGAATTGAAGCGCATAGCAAACCGGCCTCGCCCGCCTTGTACCAAGCATCTCGATCGATGATGCCTTCCTTGGTCCACCTCTCGCTATGCGGCACAAATTCACGCGTGTAAAACTTGTTCACCGCGTCTTTAAAAATTTCCAGATCTTCCGTCATCCATGACGGGGAATAAGTATCAAGCATCAGATTACCTTTTTCACCGAGGTCTTTATATGAGGTCTTTATATTTGAAAACGTTAGTCGTTCACGAAAAGGGTTGCAAGCACCAGTCAACACACCCATTTACGCGCATCGATCCATTTATGTAAGCCGACACTCATCCCGGTTACTATTTTCATCGATCACCGCACGTCGATCATCACTGGTGCATGGTCGGATGGCCGCGCCCACCCGCGCGCGTCGCGCAGCACCTCGTAGTGCGTCACGTCATCGCTCAGCCCAGGCGTCACCCAAATATGGTCGAGCCGCCGGCCACGGTCTGAGGCCGCCCAATCGCGCGCGCGGTAACTCCACCAGCTATAAAGTTTTTCCGTGGCTGGCACGAAGCGGCGCGATACATCTTCCCAGTTCAGACTGGCCTGAACACGCGCCAAAGCTTCGATCTCGACCGCAGTATGGCTAACAACATTCTGCAATTGCTTTGACGACCAGACATCGTGTTCGCCGGGTGCAATGTTTAAATCGCCCAGCAAAATCTGACGCTTCGCCTTCTTCTTGCG
Organism: Rhodobiaceae bacterium UBA7378; assembly: GCA_002469805.1. GTDB lineage: Bacteria > Pseudomonadota > Alphaproteobacteria > RS24 > RS24 > UBA7378. Next base: position 32 of record DKNW01000109.1, on the reverse strand, counting down.
TTTGATGGCGGTAAAATTAGCCGCCATTTCAG
>DKNW01000127.1:8540-10009 GCA_002469805.1 Rhodobiaceae bacterium UBA7378 | reverse complement strand
GATCGCCATTTTTTCATCAGGTCAAAAAACTCGATCGGCCCACCACCATAAAATGTGTTCTGGCGCAGGCGGTTCACATGCCCTTCATTATTGTAATAACCGGGCGTGCATTGCTCTTGAAAAGTTTCCGTCTGACGGGCCTTCTCGATAATTGTTTCGACCCATTTTTTCTCTGCTGCTTCATTGGCCTCAATGCGCGTTGCCCCGCGCGCCATGGCCGTTTTCAGAATATAGGCGAGATGGATACTCTGCTCGTCCAGCGCGTAGGTATAGGTTGCGGTAAACGCGGACTGCATTGGCCCAAAGAAAAACGTGTTGGGGAAATTTTTCGCGTGCATGCCGTGAAGCGTCGAAATGCCATCGGCCCATTTATCTGAGATTGACTGACCCTCAGCCCCGTGAATTTGATACCCCGCGCGGCGCGCATAATCCGTACCCACCTCAAATCCGGTCGCGAAAATAATGCAATCGACCTCATAGGTTTTGCCGTCGAAAACAATACCGCGCTCATTGATTTCATCGACGCCGCGCCCACCCGTATCTACCAACGACACATTCGGTCGGTTAAACGACTGCAGATATTCATCGTGGAAACACGGGCGTTTGCAAAACTGACGATAATAAGGTTTCAAGGCCTCGGCGGTATTGCCGTCCTCGACCAATTGATCGACCCGCGAACGAATGGCTTCCATTTTACGAAAGTCAGCCATCTCCATTTCCTGTTCGAAATGCATGTAATCCAGGGCTTTGGCCGTGAGATATTTTTTCGCACCCTGGCGGTAGAAATCGCGCTTGCCCAGCGCCGTCAAAGCCCAATAGGTAAGCCGAAGCTTTGAAGGCGCTTTGCTGCGCAGGCTACCGAACAATAGACGGAAGGCTTCAGTCCATCCGTCATCAACAAGGTCTTTCTTTACCGGCACACCGGCCAATAATGATTCGAAATTGCGCCGACGCTCCTCGTGCCACCCCGGTTTTTGCGAAGCCATCCATTCGGGATCCGTCGGCTGGTTATTGCGCACATCAATCGATGATGGCGTGCGCTGGAAAACAAAAAGTTCCGCCGCCGAAGCCCCCAGATGCGGTACGCATTGCACCGCGGTTGCGCCTGTGCCGATCACGGCGACGCGTTTATCTTTCAGCCCATCTAATCCGCCATCCGAATTGCCGCCCGTATACCCATAATCCCAGCGGCTCGTGTGAAAGGTGTGCCCCTTAAATTTGGTGATGCCCGAAATCGCTGGCAGTTTCGGCCGGTTAAGCGGTCCATTTGAATGCACGACAAACCGCGCCTTAATTGCGTCGCCCCGGTCCGTTGCCACCAGCCAGCGCTGGATATCTTCGTTCCATTCAGTGCCGGTGACTTCTGTCTGCATCAGAGCGTTTGAATACAGATTGTATTTCTCGGCAATCACATGGCAGTAATTTAGCGTCTCGGCAGCATTTGTGTATTTTTGTTGCGGCGCGAATTT
>DKNW01000127.1:0-8168 GCA_002469805.1 Rhodobiaceae bacterium UBA7378 | reverse complement strand
CCAGGATAGCGGTTCCAATACCATGTGCCGCCAAAATTGCCGCCTTTTTCGATAATCCTGAAATCATCAATACCAGCGTCGCGCAGGCGTGCAGCCGCCAGCATCCCACCAAAACCGCCGCCAATAATCACGACATCTACCGCGTCATCAATCGGCCCACGTTGCAGGGCCGCATCGATATATGGGTCGTCGACAAAATAAGCAAAATCGCCGACGACTTCGCGATACTGATCATTACCGTCAGCGCGGATGCGTTTATCCCGCTCGGCTTTATATTTTTCGCGCAAGGCGTCGGGGTCAAAATTTATATCGCTATCGACCCGGACTTCGTTTTCAGTTTCGCGCAAAGACATGTCGTGTATCCTATCTAAGAGGCTAACTAAGCCGCAGCGCCATCGATTGCAGGGAAACGCACAAAATGGTCGACCAGCAGGCGGGCAAAGGCCGTAGGCTCTGGCCGATCACCGTGCAGCACGCCTTGCGCGCGCAACGCCTCTTCGAGCCGTGTAACGATGAAATCGACCGACAGGTCATCGGCCCCCGCCGCCCACAGGTCGCGTTCTGCGGCATCTGTAAAACAATATGCTTTCCACGAAATCGAATAGCGAATTTCAGACCAATTATAATCGCCCAGCACCGCGTCGCCATCGCGCAACTGCCAAACATCGTCGCCCATAAAATGCAGGCGCGCGGTTTTTTCAATTGGCGGCAGAGCAATCTGTTTTTGGCTTACACGCTCGACGCCGTGAAACACCTGATCTGTATCAATGATTATAGCCGAGTTATGTGCAGCAGGAATGGCCTCGCGTTGGGCGTTTGGTCCATGCGGGAAAAAAGTGAACGCGCCGCCCTTGGCCTTGCCAAACCAAGACACGCATGTCGCGATGGGAATACGCCACGCATCAAACAACCCCGAATGCAGCATGACGACAAGCAACCATTGTGGCAGCACTTTGCGGTTGGCCCCACGGAATTCGGGCACATCCGTATGAACGGCAAGCTCTTGCCCGGGGATTAGCAAATTCGCATAAACAATGGCTGGCACAATAACTTCGCGCCCCGACACTTTACGCGCCAGGTCCTGCAAATCGGGCTGCTGCATAAAAGGCGCAATGCCCGACGCACGCACATCGTCACCATACGCATAGGTCTCCCGAAAATAATTCGTCCGGTGCGTCGCCGTTTTGAAATCATCCGTATTGCCGGTGCCTTCAATCCCGCGCGCGGCATAATTAAGTGCTGCATCAAATCGCTGAGGAAGTTTCTCGCCAAGTCCCTCGCTCGACGCTTCATCGGCATATGTTCCAAAACTTTCTAGGCTTTCAGCCAACCGCAGCATGGCGGTCGCATCATCATCGCTCAGAAATGGATCCATATGATTGTAAACTGCGCTCATCTTATTTTCCCCCACATAACCAAGGCGTAAATACTATCCACCTGCAATATTTTCGGCAAGAGGGAGGTAAAGCGGGCGCGCTGCGCGCGTCAAAAATCGCGCTGGGCGGTGGCGCGTTGCAAAAAGGCCCACGGCGTTGTTATTTCGTGCCAATTATCCCTTTGCTTACACGCCGTAAGCCTATAGAAGCCTATAATAACAATTTATTAACTCCCGAAAAAGTGGCTCCTATGCTCCGTAATATTGCGATTATCGCGCACGTTGACCATGGCAAGACGACGCTCATCGACTCGATCATGAAGCAAACCGGCTTGTTCCGTGAAAACCAACACGTCGAAGAACGCCTAATGGACTCCGGTGATCTGGAAAAAGAACGCGGCATCACGATTTTGGCGAAACCGACATCTGTTGTCTGGAAAGACACCCGCATTAATATCATTGATACGCCAGGTCACGCGGATTTCGGTGGTGAGGTCGAGCGCGTATTGGGCATGGCAGATGGTGTAATTTTGCTTACCGACGCTGCCGAAGGGCCAATGCCGCAGACAAAATTTGTACTGGGCAAGGCACTAAAACAGGGCCTAGGTCCGATTGTGGTGATTAATAAAATCGACCGCCCCGACGGGCGCCCCGATGCTGTGGTAGACGAAGTGTTCGATCTATTTGTCTCGCTAGATGCCAGCGATGAACAGCTGGACTTCCCTATTCTTTACGCCTCCGGCCGCGACGGTTGGTGCGTCACCGAGCTTGACCATGCCCGCGATAATCTGCACCCGCTGCTCGACACCGTTCTGACGCATGTGCCGACACCACAAGTTGAACCCGATAAACCTTTTGCCATGCTCGCAACATTGCTGGATAGCGACCCCTATATTGGCCGTTGCCTTACCGGGCGGGTGATACAAGGCACAGCCAAAGTTAATGAGCCGGTAAAAGCGATAAATCTGGCGGGCGACCAGATCGAAACCGGACGCCTGACCAAACTATTGCGCTTTGAAGGCACAGAGCGCGTGGCGGTAGAGGCGGTGCAAGCGGGCGACCTCATTTGCATTGCGGGCCTAACAAAAGCATCCGTGGCCGATACGATCTGCGATCCGCAAGTTACACAAGCGCTCGAATCAACCCCCGTTGACCCCCCAACCATGTCAGTCACAATTACGGTTAATGACAGCCCCTTTGCTGGCAAGGAAGGTAAGAAAGTTACTTCGACCGTCATCCGCGAACGCCTGTTGGCCGAAGCCGAGACAAATGTTGCGATCACCTTTAACGAAAGCGCCAACAAAGACGCTTTCGAGATAGGCGGACGCGGTGAATTGCAGCTCGGCGTCTTGATCGAGACCATGCGCCGTGAAGGGTTTGAGATGAACGTCTCGCGCCCCCGTGTTCTGGTGCGCGTGGAAAACGACGAACGCCTTGAGCCGATCGAAGAGGTGACTATTGATGTCGACGAGGAATATGCAAGCTCGGTGGTCGATGCGCTTAACAAGCGAAAAGCCACCATGCGCGATATGCGTGCGGCGGGTGCGGGCAAAACCCGGCTTGTTTTTCACGCACCGTCTCGTGGGCTCATCGGCTATCCCAGCCGCTTCTTGACTGACACGCGTGGCACGGGTGTTTTAAACCGTGTGTTCAATAATTATGGTCCATATTGCGGCGACATTCCGGGCCGGCGCAATGGCGCGCTCATTGCGTCTGAAACCGGCACTGCCGTAGCCTATGCGATTTTCAATCTGCAAGACCGGGGCGTGATGTTTATTGACCCCCAAATGCCCGTGTATCAGGGCATGATTGTTGGCGAGCACAGCCGCGATAATGACCTCGAAATCAACGTGCTAAAAGGCAAGAAACTTACCAATGTGCGCGCATCTGGCGCGGATGAAGCGGTAACACTTGTGCCGCCACGGCGTATGTCGCTTGAAGATATGATGGCCTATATCGACAGCGACGAATTGCTTGAGGTAACACCGCAAAGCCTGCGCCTGCGAAAGAAATATCTGCTGGAACACGAACGCAAAAAATTCCGCCGTCAGCTTGAAGAAGAAGCCAGCGACATATAGGCAATCGCAAGCACCAACTTCATACGCACATCATTTACACATTTCTCCCATGCGCTATTCTTGCTTAGGATTAGCAAAAAGGGAGGGAATAATGAAAAGAAGAGAATTTTTGCTGGGGTCGAGCACGCTTGCACTCACCGCCATGTCAATGCGAACCAGCCAAGCCATGACCGACGAGTTTGTTAGTTATGACGGTATGGGTCAGGCCGCGCTGGTCCGCACCGGTCAGGTTAGTTCACTCGAACTGGTCGAGGCCGCTATCCGGCGCATCGAAAGGATCAACCCGATTTTGAACGCTGTTGTACACAAGCTTTACGACAAAGGCCGCGCCGCGGCGCAAGCTCCCCTGCCCGATGGTCCGTTCCAAGGGGTACCCTATCTCATCAAAGACCTATCAGAGCTTGACGGTGCGCCGCTGACATTTGGCTCGAAGCTATTCCAAAACAATATTGCCAATATGGACAATGGCAGCGTGGAGCGCGCTAAGCAGGCCGGCTTGGTGATTATTGGGAAAACCAATACGCCAGAGTTTGGTTTCATCTCAACCACCGAATCGCAGCTGCTCGGTGCCGCTCGTAATCCGTATAATACAGCTCACCATACCGGCGGCAGTTCAGGTGGAGCCGCGGCAGCAGTTGCGGCTGGTCTGGTGCCCTTCGCCCATGCATCCGATGGCGGCGGCTCGATCCGCATTCCCGCTTCCGTGAACGGTTTGGTAGGTCTGAAACCGAGCCGGGGACGGTTATTCATAAAACAACCAACACCCGGCGACGTCGATATTGTCGTGCGCCTGGCAGTCAGCCGCTCGGTGCGGGACACGGCCCAGATATTGAATGCGTCTGAAAACAAGGGCTCGGATGCACCACTACCGCCGACAGGTTTTGTTGATGGCCCATCGAAAAAACGGCTGAAAATAGCCTTCAGCACCCGCACTGTTACCGGCACGGAACCTGCGCCAGATGTGGCCGCAGCGACACGCAAAGCGGCGGCGCTGTGCGCTGATCTGGGTCACGATGTCGACACCCTCACGCAAGATATTGTCGGTCCCGAATTTCTGTTTCATTTTTTGAACATCTGGGCAGCGGGCGCTCACCTGGTTGTCGAAAATGCACGGCTTATCGGTCTGATGCAGGGACGCTGGGTAGGTCCGCAGAAAATGCTTGAGCCATGGACGCTCGGCCTCGCTGACATGTTCGAGAAGAACCGCGCCAAAGACCCCGATGTCATGAAAAAAGCTGTCGCCTACAGCGCCCAAGTTGAAGCCGCCTACACTGCCTTTTTCGAGGATTACGATGTCTTGCTCACACCAGTTTTGAGCCGCCCACCTTTACTCATTGGTACGCAAGACAGCGCCAAATCATTCGATGAATTATATGACAGCGTGCTCGATTATGTGCCGTATACCCCGCAATATAATGTCGCGGGCAATCCAGCTATTAGTTTGCCTCTATTTACGAGCACGGAAGGCCTGCCAATTGGAAGCCAGTTCGCAGCACCGACCGGCGACGATGCCACGCTGCTGCATTTGGCGTATGAACTGGAGCAAGCCGCGCCATGGAACGCACGCTGGCCAGCCATTTCCGCCTATTATCTGTGAGCAGAAGCAAGCCGCTGTAGTTACAGAAGCAAAGATGCGTTAGTGGCGACAGGGAGTTAGTTCATGTCGCGTAATATGTTTCGTACCAAAATAATTGCTTTTCAACACCGACATTGCCGTTCCGCACAATATTACCTATCCAGCATCCAGCGCGCTCGCCACAAATGCGGCGGATCCGTTTCGGGTCGATCTGGTTGTCACCAATTAGGACGCTATATCTGGTGGGCCGAAAAGTACGCGCGAGAGCTTGCGTCCGCGCAAATTGCGTACATCACGGATGATGTCGGCAAACTCGTGTGTTGCGATTTTAAATGGGTTGTAGGTTTTGATATTTTGCACCAGCCCGTATCGCACTGTCTCGGTCTCGTCTTGATATGTGCCGAATAGTCGGTCCCAAATAATCAGGAAATTGCCGTAATTTTTATCGATATAGAGTTCATTGCTGCCATGGTGCACGCGGTGATGTGCTGGCGAGACAAACACCTTGCCAAGCATGCCAATGTCGCGCACCTGTTTGGTGTGTGTCCAGAACCCGTAAATCGTTAGCAGCCCCCCAACCGCGGCTATGGCAAGCGGATGGAACCCCAGAAGCGGTATCGGCCAGTAAAATAGCGGACGCGATAGAGGGCCAAACCAAGATTGGCGCAGCGCGGTGCCAAAATTCATATGCTCGCTCGAATGGTGCGACACATGTATGGCCCAAAGTAAGCGTATGCGATGCGAAGCGCGGTGGTACCAGTAAAACTGGAAGTCCAGCACCACAGCGAGCAAAATGAGAAAAGGCAACTCGATCGGGACTGTGAACGGGCGATACTGATAGAGCCAGAAATTAAAGCTCAAAAGCGCGCCCCGCACCATTAACTGCATCACAATATTACCAGCCAATTGTGACATGCTTCCGGCGAAATCTGCCCAGTCATAGGCCTTTTGCTTACGCCAGACAGAAAGCACAAATTCAGCGACAATCAATACAGCGAAAACGGGCAAGGCAAAGCTTGTCAAATCTTGGGCATTTTCAAGGGTCATTGACACATACACACGACTAAAAATCTAATCGCCGCAGCCTATTCAATTCTCTTATTGCTCGTCAATTCAGAATTTGCGCCAGTAAGCGCGTGTTAATCCATTTGAATATCAGCGAAACCTTCCGACGAAACCTTGTTGAGAATTTTGGTGTAGCGCGGCGCACCGCCCCAATAGGCGACATAGCGCGGCGCGGCATCTCTGGCGTGAATGTTTGAATTGTAGCCGGTGAACCAGCTTTTCACTTTGCTGAACGGCATGTTCTCCTGCATTTCGATAACTTCTTTGGTCCACTCAGTTTCAGCCGCCGATTGCGCTTCTATCCGCGACACGCCGGTCGCGCGCGCATGGGTCAACAATCCGGTCACCCAGTCAACACTCACCTCAATAGCACGCGGATAATTGGTTGAGCCGGATACGCTTTGCGGCCCCGCGACCATCAACATGTTGGGAAAACGATGCACCATAATGCCCAGATATGTCGTTGGGCTACCGATCCATTTATCTTTCAGCCGGTCGCCATCGACACCCTTAATATCGATTTTGTCGAAAGCACCCGTCATAACGTCGAACCCAGTCGCGTAGACGAGAACATCGAAATCATAATTCGCCGCGCTGGTCTCCACACCAGTCGGCGTCACCCGCTCGATCGGCGTCTCCAGAAGGCTAACCAACTCAACATTGTCGCGATTATACGCCTCAAAATAGCCCGTCTCCATCGGCATGCGGCGCATACCGAAGCCATGATCTTTGGGAATCAGGCGATCGGCCACATCAGGGTCATGCACGCGCGCGCGAATACGCTCGGCAACATAATCTGACAAATCACGATTGGCGCGGGCGTCCAAAAACGTCTCGGGGAAGTTCGCCAGTAACAGCGCAAAGCCTGGCGCGTCATATAAACTATCCCACAGCGCACGACGCTCGGCCACGCTAACCGTTTCATAGCCACGACGATCGGGCAGGTGGTCAAAGCCACCATTGCTTTTTGCGCAGGTCGCAAAAATCGCATCATAGCGGCGGCGAATATCGGCCATTTCCGCTTCGGAAATCTCACGATTGTTAAGCGGCACGCTCCAATTTGGTCGGCGCTGGAACACAGTCAGCGCGCCAACCTCGTCGGCAATGTCGGCGATAATCTGAATGCCGCTCGCGCCCGTGCCAATTACGCCGACCCGTTTACCGGCTAGATCGAGCGGCGTATGCGGCCAGTTATAGCTGTGAAAACTAGGCCCCTCGAAGTCATCCATGCCCGGATATGAGGGCAATGTCGGCACGCCCAGCGCACCAGTACATGTAATCACGAACTGGCTGGTCAAAACCTCCCCGCTCGCCAAGGTAACCGACCATTGGCGCTGCGCCTCGTTCCAACACATAGCTTCGACTGCCGCGTTAAGGCGTATGTGTTTGTGCAGGTCGAACTTGTCGGCCACGAAATTCAGATATTTGAGATTTTCCGGTTGCGGCGAGAACAGCTCTTTCCAATGCCAGCTATCCAGCAAGTCGCGCGAGAACGCATAGCCATATGTGTAGCTTTCGCTGTCAAACCGGCATCCGGGATAGCGGTTATTATACCATGTGCCGCCCAAGCCCCCGCCAGCTTCGAGCACCAACGATTTGATACCATTTTCCTGAAGTTTCTTTATCTGGCAAATGCCGGCAACGCCAGCGCCAATGACGAGCACCTCATAATCCGTCTCTATCAATTTCTTTCCCTCCGCACGCTCTTCCTAATTCTGCCATAGCGGTCAGGCATAATGCAATTCACTTGCTTAACCGCGATATGGGCACGCGAATTTCAACGGGAATTTGGTTGTAGCGACGTGGTTGATACCTACTGCTCCGCGCCCCCGAAGCTAGAGATTGGAGACCTCGAAATCAGGCAGTTCCACAAATGCGTCTTTCAGCCTAATTCCCCACGTGCGCGATAACTCTCTGAAATACGGATCATCACCGGAAATGCGCGTTTTGTGAAAAATATCAAAGCTGTCTTTTTGATAAATATATAAATCGAGCGGAAGACCAACGGACAAATTTGCTTTAATGGTCGAGTCGAACGACACAAGAAGTAGCTTTACTGCTGCCTCAAATGACA
>DKNW01000008.1 GCA_002469805.1 Rhodobiaceae bacterium UBA7378 | reverse complement strand
GCGCTGGTGATAAAATGCGTGCCGAGCCCGCCTTCACGCACATCCGACAGCGCGCGCGGGGATATGTCGCCAAGGTCGATCAATGGTGCTGTGTCGGTGATCGCGATGTGCAACACGTGCGCCGCAATGTGGCCCCGCAGCTGAATGCGGCCAGCACTATCTTCGGGGAAAGCGTGTTGAATGATGTTCTGCAGCGCTTCGTCTACCACCAGCTTGATGTCGTCGAGGCGTGGGGCCAGCAGCGTATCTGTGAATTGGTCGTCTAACGCGCGACGCACGCGGCGCAATTCGCTCACCTCATTCAGCAGGGTTATGTCAAAAAGCAAGTCTTCATCTGCATCCGTGGCGCCCTCTATCGTTTCAACTTGTGTCGTCGGAATAGGGCGTGTGCCACTGGTGCCTGCGCCATGCCCAAGCCCTAGCAGGGTCAGGTCATCGGGTAGGATTGCGGCTTTGGAACGAACGACGGTGACGGTGTTTTCGATTTGCACCCTTAGTGATATATCCATTTGCTCGGCGAGAATGTTGGCAAGGCGCGTATTGCCCAGCATGGTACCGTTGATCTCCGCCTCGGTAATGCCGTCCGAATAACAGAAAAAGCGCGCATTTGAGAGGTCTGCCTCTTGTGTTTCCAGTTCGGATAACGCCATCTCTAAAATACCAAGCGGCTGAGTGCTAGCCTCGATATATCTCAACTCACCATGAGGCGCGATGATGAGCCCTGGTTCGTGTCCGGCATTGCAGCACATCATCCGTCCTGATTCGGGGGTATATGTGCCGATAATCGCGGTCACAAACATGCCGTTTGTCGCTGTTTCCACGAGTTCTCTATTGATGGCGACCGCAAGCTCTGCAGGTGACGGGCAGGGGCGGCTCAAACTACGAAACAGGCTGTGGGTTTTGGCCATCACCAGCGCAGCCTCTGTGCCTTTGCCGGAGACATCTGCCATGCAGAAATAAATCTGTCCGTCGCGGTGAACATAGTCGAATAGATCACCAGACACGCCCTTCTTGGGAATGTTGACGCCGTGAATGAAGTCGAAATCCTCTTGGGGAAACAGGCTTTCTTGCACGCGTGATGCCATTGCCAGATCGCGCTTCAGCCCGTCGGCCTCGACCATGCTTGCCGCCATTTCTGAATTGATTATGGCCAGCGCTGCCGCCTTGCCAAGAACCGACACCAGCGCGGCATCGCCCGGCGAGAATATACCGTCGTCTGCCATCCGGTTGATCAGCTGAATAGCACCAAACCTTTTGCCACGCCCCGATACGGGCACGCAAATCATAGATTTCGTAACAAAGCCGGTCTCGCGATCAACGGAATTGTCGAAGTCTGGGTCTGTCAGTGTATCGGCGACAAAGCGCATATCGTCTGACTGGGTGACCGCGCCAATAATTCCCTGATCAGCCGGCAATTCCATACCGGTAATGTCGGTTGGCCCGATACAGGCCACACAGCGCAAGGTCTGCGTTTCAGGCGTGAGGTAGAAAAAGCTCGCCGCCTCAGCTCCGATCTCGGCGCGGATAAACTCCAGCCCCTCCTGCAGTGAACGGGTGATATCGGCGCTCGACGCAAACGCTGCCATCATTGTGTAAATGATGTCCAGTTGTTGTTTGGCGTCCTGCATTCGAAAAAATTAGCCGAATGTGCCCGGCTTGATGCCGCCCGAACCACTGGAACTACTGGGGCTTGTGGGTTCGGCAGATGACGCGTCCGGGGCCGGCTCATCGGGTTTAGAAGGTGCCTTGGGTTGCGTGCGATCTGCGGTTGCGGGGTCGGGTTGCGCACTCGTCACGCCGAGATTACCGCCGGAGAGATCCGCGATCAGGTCGTCGTCGCTCGCGCCGCCATCGCCAAAATCCGGCATTCCTGTTTCAATGCTGGTCTGATCGCTGGCGGCGGCCTGTGAATCCACCATGTGCGCTGGCCCTGTTTGGCGCGTGATCGGTAAAAGTTTTTCAAGTTTTGCCAGCCGAATAACCCGCATTAACTCGTCGCTTGCAGCGATAATTTCGAAAGAAATGGATTTTTTCTTGCAACTCTGCATTGCAATTATCAGTACAGACACGCCAGAGCTGTCGATGTAATTCACATTCGCAGCATCAATTTTCAGGTGGGCGACGTCAGTGATGCGTGTAGACAATTGCGCCTTGATTTCTGGCGTAACCTCAAGGTCTATATTGCCGGAAAGTGTGAGCATCAATGCATTAGACTTATCTTTAGTAAATTGAAAAGCCATATAAATATTCCCTCTACGGCGTAACTATACTGTGTAATTTGAATACAACAATCGATAAATTTCGAAAGAATTATATTTGCTTTTTGTCCGAAAATTTTGGTAGTTTCCGGGCTGTTGGGGTATTCGCGCCACGGCGCGTTTTGTATTAGAGGAGAGTTACCATGTACATTCACGCAAATAGTGAAAGAGGCTTTAGCCTTATTGAACTTCTTGTTGTTGTTGCCATCATCGGTGTGCTTGCTGCAGTTGGTGTGGTGGGTTACCAAGGATATATTGACAGCACCAAAAAATCTGTAACGGAAGCAAACGCTAAGGCTGTTCAGCAGTGGGTTTTAAACACGGATACAGTACGTGCCGCTGGCATTGATGCTGATCCCACATCGTGCAGTGCCAATTCGGCCAGTTCTGAAGCCACTATTCAGGCGTGTTTGTCCGTCATCGGTAGCACCGACGGCCCGTTCGCAAGCTTCAAAAATCCGTATAACACCAGTCGCACAGGCGACACGGCCATTCGCGGCCTGTCATCAAACTCGTCGATCACTAGCGGCTCGACGCTGTGCTCGGCGATCGATGCCAATGCGGTCAATGGTGACGTTCTCGTTTCTACAAGCGGTACACTGATCCAAACGCACTACTGTGTGCCATCAGGCAGCACAAGCGTTCTCGTGACCGAAACCGGCTGGGACGTAGATTGGGACTAATACCGGCAATACCGGTTTAGGCATAGTGGAGGGCGGTCATGAGGCCGCCCTCTTCTTTTGATAGCGAGTTTCTGCTGATGCGTGACATAAAAGCATCACATCTTATTCTGGGTCTAACGGCTTTTTTCAGCCTGTTTTTATTCCAGTACAAACTTCTTAATCTGGGCAATAATTTCTCGCCGCGTAGCTTCTTCGCTTTCGCAACGCTGGCGGCAATCTTGCTGGTCTTGGCCATCAGCACGGTGCGACGTCGCCAGTTGGTGTGGACGCGCGAACATCTGGCGCTGTTTCTCGGGCCTTTACTTGGGATTGCGCTGCAGGTCTGGCTGGGCATGCGTCCAGTGGGCATCGAACCCGTTATCTACCTCGTAATCGCCTTCCTGTTGGCCGGCGTCATAATGGGATATTTGCAGGTCGATATTCCCCGCCGGCACTGGACGCGCATTATGTTCGTAATGGGTTTCGGTTTGGTGGTTCAGACGTGCCTTGGTCTGTTTCACTGGACGTTGCTCGACATTCCTGCGCTGCACTTTGCGCTACCGCAAAAATTCGCAACATTCTATGGTGGATTTTTCCAGAAAAACCACTTTGCAACATTTAATGCGACAATGACCCTCTGGCTCGGCTGGGCGTTATCCGGCGGGTTGCCAATGGCGCGCCTCGCGCGGATCGTGCTCATTCTCGCGTCTGGCCTATTGGCGTTCACGGTGTTTTTAACCGGCTCAAAAATGGGCGTGCTGGGGTTTACCGGCGGGGCGTTCTTACTGGCATTCGTGTATTGCAAGCGACGGCGTTCGACCCCGCTTCGCCGCATGTTCATGGGGTGGGCTTTGACGGTTGGCGGTGCATATATTTTGGCCGAATTGGTCGCGCCGGTCGATAGTGCCGATTACGCATTTTCGGGCGACAGCTATCAGAACCGGTTAATGATGTGGCATATTTCATGGCTCGCATTTCTCGAAGCACCGGTTTTTGGTCATGGTTTGGGCAGTTTCCCGGCTGTATATAATGAAATGTTCCCCCGTTTTGCACCGGCATTTTCCTATGTCATTGAAGACAATACGGCAGACCCGCATAATCTCGTTATGTGGCTGCTAGTGGAGGCCGGTATAAGCGGCACAGTGCTTTTTCTTGCGCCGCTGCTGGCAATTGGTGTACGCGCCTTACGCGTGCGCCCGCAAAACTGGTTTCTGGTGGCGGTCCTGTTCCCGCTCATTTTGCACACGCAGTTGGAGTATCCGCATAAAGGGTCAGGGTCGCATTATTTGTTGATGCTGTTGGTTTTCGGGTCACTTGTCGGCCAGCGCATGCATAACCTGCGCCACCCTTTACGCGTCTTGCATTTGCCTGATCATCCGTCGCGGTTTTTACCGGTCGGCTTTATTGCCGGCCTTGCCGCCATGATTTTGGTTGTGAGTGTGCATGCGGCTATCATGGCCAATGTTTTTTCCCAGCGCCACCGCGCTGCTATGCAGATGCCCTTGCGCGATGCCTTGGCACTGCGGTTGCAGCAAAACGATATCACGCACCCGCTTATCGGGCGCTTTGCGCTTCGGCAGAGCGTGTTTCTATTCGCCATACGCGCGCTGCGCGATGGTGAGGTTGTGGCAACGGCGAGTTTTTTGCGACCCATGTTCGCGGCCCATGTCCTCTCGCATATGCAGGGGCGCAAGCTGTGGCAGATCATGGTTGATATGTATTTGCTTGAGCGCGATTGGGAAGCGGCTTTGGTGTTTGCAAACCAAGTTGCCAATTATAATCCGGTCGCGTCGGAGGCGCTTAAACAACGCATTGGAGAATTTCGCGTGGCGGATGCTGGCTCGGAGAAGTTCCGCGATCTGTTGCGCGAATATCGCCGCCAAATTGATGCAGAGTTCGACACAATGGACGCGCGAAATTAACCACCGGCGCTCTAGTCGTCATCGCCTAATCGTCATC
>DKNW01000076.1 GCA_002469805.1 Rhodobiaceae bacterium UBA7378 | reverse complement strand
CTTTTGCCCCCAATGGATTTTTGATATTGCCAGTGCCAATACAGCGCTGGATTTCATCTCGCGTGATTTGGAACTGGACGCATACGCCAAGAAATATGAACGCGGCCTTGGTGAACATTATGAAGTTGTGAGCTACTCGCTTATCTCGGAAGGTGCCGAAGAATTGCTGCGCTTTTTAGCTGAAATTGGCGAAGACGGTGCTGCTGAATGTCTGCATAGCTTCATTTACAAGCGCACAAAATTCGAAAGCAAAGGCAAGCCGCGCAAGATGAAATCGCTTTTGTCGACCGCGTTAGACCCTGATCGTGAGCCGAATTATTCGGTTGACGAAACAATGCGCAATTTTCGCAGTTTTGTTTTTGGTTTGCGCGCAAAAACGGAGTTTTTCGCGCCGGAAAGCTGGAAGCTTGCCGATGAAGAAAATATCGACTGGCTAGGCGAACTGGTCGCCGAGGAAGTCTCCCTGTTTTCCCTGCTTTAGACGCTGTTCTGGATTTTCTTAAACTTTCGATAGTGTCGGAAATAAATGTCCGGCATGATTAGCTCATGAAGGTTCTTTTGTTGGATTTGCTGCGCAGTATTGGCCTCGGGATTATTTCGGGCAGTATTATGGCGGTCGTGTCGAACGGATTTGTTCTCGGCGTTGTGTATTTCACCAATATGCGCATGGGCATGGACAGGTTCAGCGGCGAATTATTCGGGTTGTCCGCCAATCCGATCGTCATTTTATGGCTATTGGCCGCCGCCGTACTGGTGTTAGCGACGCGTAGGCTTGCTGGGATTGATAATTGGCAAACGCCAGCTGATAGCATTTATGCAGCGCACATGCCCGATACCCGGCTCGACCACAAAAAGGGGTTTGCATCAACACTGGCGGCCTTTATTTCCGCAAGTGGTGGGGCATCGGTCGGTCAATACGGGCCGCTGGTGCATTTTGGTGGGGTTATGGGCAGCTTGTTTCACCGGCTTTCTGGCCGCGTGTTCTCGCCAGATGTCTTCATTGGTTGTGGGGTTGCCGGCGCGATTTCGGCCGGTTTCGGGGCACCGATTGCGGGCATTATTTTTGCGCAAGAAGCTATTGTGCGCCATTTCTCGTTGCGCGCCATTGCACCTATCGCAGTTGCGGGCATTTCCGCCTCGGCTGTTGGCAGCGCGTTATTTGGCACACGACAATTATTCGTCATCGAATATGATGCACCGGAATTGTTTGGTGTATTGCCATTTTTGATCAGTTCAGGTGTGGTTTTCGGATTAATCGCCGTGTTTTTCATGTTGTCGGTGCGCGGTATCGGGCGGCTGGGGAAAATGACGGGCTTTTCGATCACCACACTCACACTCATGGCGGCTATCATTTGTGGGCTTGTCGGCACGTTTATTCCAGAAATCCTCGGTCTAGGCACAAATGTCATCAATGATATTTTTGCGCGCGACATGGCCTTACAGTTTTTAGTTATGTTGCTGGTCGCGAAAATTGGTGTTACCGCAATTTGTCTAGGGCTGGGGCTTTTTGGCGGGGTATTTTCGCCGGCCATGCTTGTCGGGGCCAGCAGTGGCATGATCGGCGCGAAACTGGCCGCCATGCTGGGCTTTGTTGGCCTGGCACCAGTACTCACTGTCGGCGGATTGGCGGCGGTCAGTGCGTCGGTTATCGGCGCGCCGATATCGGCTGTAATGATTGTTTTTGAATTGAGTGGGTCATATGAATTCGCGGTCGCGGCGATGATTTGCGTGGTGATGTCGACGCTGGTCTCGTATCTGTTGTTCGGGCATTCCTATTTCAGCCGGCAGCTGAAAGATCGCAATATTGATATCACTATGGGGCGCGGCTACTTGCGGATGTCGGAATTACCGGTTCAGGACTATATGCGCCGAGATGAATATCTGGCGCTTAAGCCAGGCTGTACGCGCGCCGATGCTGTGGCAAAAATGGCGGCAGCGGCGGTATCAGAAGCCTATGTTCTTGATAATAGTGCTATTTTTCTCGGCAAAGTTGCGCTGTTTTCTCTCGTTGAACAAGGGGATGATGGTGCGCAGGCATCTAGCAAGCAGGACACGGTGATGGCATACCTTGAGGAAGAACCGCTGATTATTGAGGCCGCGGCATCGGTTGCTGATGCTGTGCAGGTAGCGAGTAGTTTTGTGGGCGAAAGCCTGCCGATTTTAGAGGCGGGCACGCAGCGTATGATCGGCGTGGTGAACGAGTCCGATTTATTCCAAGCTTATTTGGATTTGCAACGCGAAGCACGGCAAGTAGAGAATTAAACCGGCGGGCTAGATGATTAAGCGAGCAAGTCCACTTGTCCGCTGTAACGCGGCATATCGGCCTGCATTGATGATGTGAGCGCCATGCGCACGGCGGCAACATTATGCTGAAAGCCGGGCAGAAACCCCGCGCGTGACGAAATCATGTTTTCGGTCAAAACCGTTGATGGTGCTTGACGCGGGTGCGTGCGCATGGCCCGCGGCGCATCAGCATCAGCGCGGTTCGGCACGTGGGCATGGGTCGCACGCGAAACATTGGCCGCACCGACGGGCGAAATACCCATTGCGGTTTGCTGCAGAGTTGGCACGGGGTTTGCAAATGTATTCAACGCGACATGCTGGCCTGCTGTGCTTATCCCTGCAAGGGCATAAGGCGCACGAAACGGCGTGTCGGTGGATGTATAAACTGCCATAGGCAAGTTTTATGCCAAATTGGTCCGGCGTACAAGCCGAGGAGTGAATTTTATGACTGGCAACGCCCGCGCGAAAGCTGCTTACCAGGAAACCCAAGCCGAAACCGGCCTCTATGCTGGCAATGCGGAAGAAGCAACGCTTGTGGTGCTCGGTGAGTTGATTAAATCCATGCGGTTGTTCACCACCCATGTAAATCCGCGTGAGGGCAAACCAGAAATTCGCGCGCATCACTTCTCCCGCGCGCTGACGATTATTTACGCGCTGCAATCCGGCCTCGATATGGATAAGGGTGGTGCGCTGGCGGGTAGGTTGTTCCAGCTCTATGAATACGCGCGTCAAGCGATCATCAATGATATGCGCACCGGACATGATGCCAGCAGTTCATCGGCCTGTGCCACGCTTGGTGAGGTTTTTGACGCTTGGCAGGTAGCTTATACGCAAGGAGCTGCAAAATGACCTTGTTGCGTGACGCTTATGCTGCCGAAACTGGTGCGCTTGAAACCGCTTTGGCAGCGGGTGATTTCGACACGGCTTTGGCGTGCGACCAGCGGCGACAGGATTTGTTGCGCACCGCTATTACTGAAATGCCGGAGAACGATGATGATTTGCAGCGCTTTTTGGCTGATGCCGAAGCGCATAATGCAGAAATGATCGATCGGCTTGAAGAAGGGTTGATGCAGGGTCGCCGTGCGCTCGCGCAGTCGCAAAAAGCCATGAAAGCATATACGCTATAGCGATTTTTAGCTGTCAGTTGGCTTTTCGATCATTAATTTCTTCATTTTTTCAATAAGTGTCGTGCGCCGCAGATTCAGCGCATCGGCGGCACCGCTTATGGTGCCATTGGTTTTTTCCAGCGCCGCCTCAATCAGCACAACTTCCACATCGCGCAGGTGACGGCGCAGATCAATCGAGTCGAAATAGGCAAACCATTCTTTATAATGGGTTGGATGCGGCAGCGGGCTCTGGCTCTCAAGGTCTGTATCGCCTGAAATGCCCTCAAGGTCTTGTGATGCTGCCCAAAGCGCTTCTTGCTCTTCATTGCGGCTCGGCACTCTGAGGCGCAAGAGATTATTACGCACTTCCTTGCCGGTTACTGTACGCCCGCTGAACAAAAGCACCGCGCGCTCGACGATATTGCGTAATTCGCGCACATTTCCTGGCCAATTATAGCGCGACATCTCACCCAGCGCGCTTTCGTCGAAAGTTGGCATTTCCTGATCCGTGTGCGGCTCAATCTGCGAAATAATCGTATCGACCAGTGCGGGAACGTCTACCGAACGCTCGGCAAGGCTAGGTACTTGTATCGGGAAAACATTAATGCGGAAAAACAAATCCGCTCGGAAACGTCCGTCATCGACATAGCTGTCCAAATTGCGGTGCGTCGCGCAAACAAGGCGAAAATCTACCGGAATATCGTCACTGCCGCCGACGCGCTGAATGGTGCGGCTCTCAAGCGCACGTAAGAGCTTCGATTGCAGATTGAGGTTCATGTCCCCGATTTCATCGAGAAATAATGTGCCGCCATTTGCCAGTTCAAAGCGCCCCTGGCGGGCTTGGTCGGCACCGGTAAACGATCCTTTTTCATGCCCGAACAGCTCAGACTCTAGCAACTCCGACGGAATTGCCGCGCAATTCACCGAAACCATACGTCCATTGCGTTGCGAAGCGGCATGAATGGCATTGGCGACCACATCCTTACCCGTACCTGTTTCGCCCTGGATCAGCACAGAACTGGCTGATGGCGCAACAATCTCGATCAGGTTTTTAAGCTCCTTGATCGGTGCCGATTGGCCGGTAATTAATTCGTCAATCGCCTGCATTTTTTACAAAACCGCTCCGCAACACGCCCTGTCAACAATTCGCCAAACATCTACAGCATAGTGTCAGGATTTTGAACACTAGACCTGACGTTATGACGGAAACAGCTCATAAATAGCCCAAATAAGTTGAATTAAGGAAAATTTAACCTGTTTTTGCAGTTTGGCCCGCTTCTTGCCTATGTCCGTGTACAACGCAAAAGGAGCACCGCATGGGTGAGATTTGTATTCTTAGTTTTGGTTTATCAATTGCCCAGCAATTGTCTCAGGCCTTGACCGCACGTATGGCTAAAACGACCATCGTCGATGATGTAACCGATCAAGCTGGAGAGGTTGCGCGGGCGTGTCATGCGCTGGTTATGTCCAAGGCAATGGTTAAGAAATTGGGTGGCCCTGAAGCGCTGCTCGAATTTGCCCGCAAAGCCAAGGCCCGCAATGTTCTTATCATTCAGGAAAATGCCGACGCTGCAAAAATAGCCTGCGGCACGGGAGGGCGTGTCTGGAATATGGCGCTGCCAGGAAATGCCAGCGATGCGGATAGCGAATTTGGTGTCCAAATGGCGGCCACGCTTGTTAGCGAGGCCCGCAATGTTGCCGTCTCAGACGATGCCAGCGTGAGCCTTCTTACCATGGCGCGCCGCGTTGCAGCCACGGATGTGACGGTTTTTATCAATGGGCCAACCGGCACAGGCAAAGAAGTTTTGGCGCGCTTCGTCCATAATAATTCTACGCGCGGTGAGCAGCCATTTGTTGCTGTTAATTGCGCGGCAATTCCCGAAAACATGCTCGAGGCAATATTGTTTGGCCATGAAAAGGGTGCCTTTACAGGAGCATCTTCGGCCAATAAGGGCATTTTTCGCGCGGCCGATGGCGGCACATTATTGCTTGATGAGATTTCTGAAATGCCGATGTCATTACAAGCCAAACTTCTACGCGTGTTGCAGGAAAAGGCGGTAACCCCTATTGGCGCGCATCAGGATATTGCTGTCGATGTTCGCGTGCTGGCGACATCCAACCGCGATATGATGAGTGAAATTCGCGATGGAAAGTTTCGCGAAGACCTCTATTACCGTTTGAATGTATTCCCATTAACCACGCTGCATCTGTCGGCGCGACGCGCGGATATTATTCCGATCTCGACAGTTCTTTTGAAACGCCATTGCGAAAACAAAGATCAAATCCCGTGGCTGTCTTCCGAAGCGCTGCAAGTTTTGACCGGCTATGACTGGCCCGGAAATGTGCGGGAGCTGGAAAATGTTCTCCAGCGCGCTCTCGTTTTGTGTGAGGGCAATGTGATCAACGCCTCCGATATTATAACCGATCCGAGCGTTCAAAGTTTGGCACTTGCCACCCCGACCGATCTGAAACTTCAACATGTTGGTTCGTAAGGAGTAGATGATGAGTACCATTAAACCGATATCAACCGATGCCGTGTCGATGCGCCAGCAGGTTCTGGATAACGCTGCCGCTGCGCTGGGTAAAGAAAACGAAGGCCCAAGTTTTGGTGAGCGCATGGGCGGCGCGGTGCAAGAAGTTGCCGACGCCCAAAACACAAGCGCCCAGCTAACGCGCGCGTATGAAATGGGCGAAGTGCAGGACTTGTCCAAAGTCATGGTCTCCCAGCAGGTTTCATCGCTGGGCTTCCAAATGGTTTTGAACGTCCGCAACAAAATGCTGAGTGCTTACAAGGATATTATGAACATGCCGGTTTAGCGGCGTTGCGATTGGTAATGGCTTAGAAATTTAGGGATTGGAAAGAAATATGTCTGAAGCAGTAGATATGAGAGGCGGCGATAGCGCGGTTGTACCCGCGGAGACGGGTGCCCGGAACATGGTTTCCACGGTCCGCAAGTTTTTCGCTGAGCCTAGCGTTCAACGCTCTATTCCGACAGCCGCCGCGGTGATCGTGGTGTTTCTGGGCCTTCTGGCTTATTTGCTTTTGCAGCAGCCGGAGCGGACAACGCTTTATGCGTCGCTGCCCGAAAATGAGAAAGCGCGCATTGTTGATGCGCTGAAAAATGCCAGTATCGATGTGGCTCTAGACCCAAGTTCGGGTGAAGTGCTGGTGCCGACCAGCGACTTTCACCGGTCGCGCATTTTGCTGGCCGCGCAGGGCCTACCGGCCTCCACGCCCGATGGTTACAAACAGCTCGACGATATGCCTATGGGCACCAGCCGGTCAGTGGAAAATATGCGGCTGAAACATTCGCAGGAAATTGAGCTGGCGCGCTCGATCAGCGAGATTGACTCGATTGTGTCGACCCGCGTGCATTTGGCTATTCCAGAAAAATCGGTGTTTGTGCGCAATAATCCTGAGCCAACCGCGTCTGTAATGGTGCAAATGGCAAATGGGCGTGTGCTTGGCCGCCAGCAGGTTGATGCGATCGTCCATCTTGTTTCGTCATCCGTGCCGGGCATGCCCAAGCAAAATGTAACAATTATCGACCAGAACGGTTCTTTGTTGTCGCAAGGAACGGCGGATGCTGCCGGTCGCCTGAGCGATAGCGAGCTGGAATATCGCATGCGTCTGGAAAATATCTACCGTATGCGCATTGTATCGCTGGTAACGCCGATTGTCGGTGCCGGTAATGTAAACGCGCAGGTTAATATCGATATCGATTTTACCCGCAGCGAGTTAACGGAAGAGAAAGTCGATCCGCAAGGCAATGCGCTGCGCAGCGAGCAAGTTTCGTCTGACGAAACAACGGAACGTCGCGCACGCGGTATTCCCGGCGCGGTGGCAAATACACCGCCTTCGGAAGTCGAACTGGCAGAGATTGAAGAGCAGGCGGAGGGTGCCGATGGGCCGTCGACACGCACACGCTCGACTAACGAGGTGCGAAACTACGAGATAAGCCGCGTTGTTTCCACGACGCAGAACCCGTCAAACCAGATCGCACGTGTTTTTGCTTCGGTTCTTGTTCGTGATGGCGAAGTGCTAAACCCTGAAACTGGCCAGATGGAAACAGAGCCGCTATCGAAAGAAAAGCTGGATGAAATTCGCGAATTGGTGCGAAATGCTATTGGCATTGACGATGAGCGCGGTGATAATCTTGCTGTATCGAGTGCGCCGTTTGTGGCCGCTGTTGAAGGCGAGCGTGTTGAGTGGTTCGAACAACCCTGGTTCAAAGAAGTGTCCCAGCAGATCACGACCATTCTTATCTTGGCGATTGTAGCGCTTGGCGTTATCCGCCCACTGCTCAACAGAATTCTGGTGCCGGTAAGCCCTGGGGATCCGGGTCTGGTAATTGTCGGTCAGTCTGAAGATGAAGAAGCCGATGCTGTAGAAGTGAGTGAGGGTGAATCCTTGGAAGAAATCAAAGCCAAACTTCGACCCAAGAAACAGAGCATTTCTGCTGATCTGCTCGACACGGCGAACACCTATGATGACAAAGTTGCTGTCATTCGGATGATTGTCGGGGAAGAAGCCGGTCGCGTATCGAATGTGTTTAAGTCGATGATGCGAGAAGAAGTAAGTAGCGAGTAAGTAGCGAGAAAATCGCGTCTAGGTAGCGTTTAAGGAGCAGTTTGATGGCTGATACACAGGCAACAAATGGGGAAGAGAAAAAGGACGTATTCGGTTCGCTCTCAGGCACCCAGAAGTCGGCAATTCTGATGATGTTGCTGGGCGAAGATGAAGCGTCGGAAATTGTCCGCAATCTTTCGCCCAAGGAAGTGCAGCATTTAGGCTCTGCCATGTACTCGGTGCAGGGGCTAAATCAGGAAACCGTGAACCTCGTGCTCGACGAATTTCTGGCCATCATCAAGGAACAAACCAGCCTTGGCCTTGGCACGGATACCTATATCAGAAATGTGATGAACAAAGCGTTGGGCAATGACAAGGCCCAATCAGTGCTCGGGCGTATCACGCCTATCAGTAGCGACCGGCCTATCGAAATTCTTGATTGGATGGATGCCCGCGCGATTGCGGAAATGGTCCTTGATGAGCATCCGCAAATTATT
>DKNW01000144.1 GCA_002469805.1 Rhodobiaceae bacterium UBA7378 | reverse complement strand
TGTCGATTATTTTTTCCGGTGGTGGCAAAATCCGCTGGGGGGTAGAGGCTTGCGAAGCCATATTGGAGGATATAACCCAGCCATGGGCGACAACGCGCCGACCTGCGCATCGTCCAGATTCTGATGCGCGCGATTAGGATACGGATTTATAGGAACGGGCCACTTGGTATAGACCCGATAGGAACTGCGAATGACGTGCAAAATGATACTGAACTCAGCCGATGCGGATTTTGCAGCCCGCTTTACTGCCCTTCAGTCGATGAAGCGGGAGCAGGCCGCGGACGTGCATGCCGATGTCGCAGCAATTATTGAAGCCGTGCAGACCGATGGCGATGATGCGCTGATTGCGCTGACCGCCAAATTCGACCGGCTTGATCTGACGACGACGCCTATGCAGGTGAGTGCCGCCGAAATTGACGCGGCGGAAAAAGCCTGTGCGCCCGAAACGCGCGCCGCGCTGGATACAGCCGCCCGGCGCATAGCCGATTTTCACGCACGGCAAAAGCCGGACGATAATCGGTTCACGGATGATGCCGGTGTCGAGTTGGGCCACCGTTGGACGCCAGTAGATGCAGCAGGTCTCTATGTGCCCGGCGGCCTCGCAAATTATCCGTCATCTGTTTTGATGAACGCCCTGCCCGCACGCGTGGCAGGCGTGGAACGCGTAACCATGGTTGTGCCAACGCCGGACGGGGTGATTAACCCGCTCGTACTGGCAGCGGCAAAACGAGCTGGCGTGGACGAAATATTTCGCATTGGCGGGGCACAGGCTATCGCAGCATTGGCCTATGGCACGCAAACCATTGATCCGGTGAACGTGATTGTCGGACCGGGCAATGCCTATGTCGCGGCGGCCAAAAAACAGGTCTTCGGGCAAGTCGGCATTGATATGATTGCCGGACCTTCAGAAATCTTAGTGGTCGCGGACGCCCATAATGACCCGGCTTGGATTGCTGCCGATCTCATGTCGCAGGCCGAGCATGATGCCGTGGCCCAAGCCGTGTTGATTTGCGACAGCACCGAATTTGCCGATGCAGTTGTGGCCGCTGTCGATCATTTGTTAGAGCAATTACCAAGAGCCGATATTGCCCGACAAAGCTGGGAAGATTTCGGCGCAATCATCATCATTGACGACGTGATGACCCATGCTGCAGACCTTGTAAACACATTGGCCCCCGAACATCTCGAACTGGCGGTTGAGGACCCCGAAGCCCTTGCAAAAGATATTCGTCATGCCGGTGCCATCTTTTTGGGGCGCTACACACCCGAGGCCATTGGCGATTACATTGCCGGCCCGAACCACGTCTTACCGACCGCGCGCGCTGCGCGCTACGCCTCGGGATTATCCGTGCTGGATTTCATGAAACGCAGTTCGCTGGTGCGCTGCGATGCTGCATCGCTGGCAAAAATCGGGCCGGACGCCCTGCTGCTTGCCGAAGAAGAAGGATTGCATGCACACGGACGCTCCATCGCCATTCGGCTTAACCAACGTCCGCCCGGCGCGCGTGATGACGGTTAACGATGGTAAATAATGGCTGACACACAAGACGATACCGACACCGTTAACCGCATCATCCATATTTCGCTTGATGATCCGGCGCTCGTTGCTCGCAATCCGGATATCGAACACGAGCGGCGCGTCGCTATTTTTGACCTGATCGAAGGTAATCATTTCCGCCTGATTAGCGGGCATCAAGGCCCTTTCAAGGTGATGCTCTCGCTCAGTGAGCGCGGTATTATGTTTGATATATCCGATAGCGATGGCGAACCGCTTGAGCAGATCGACATTTCTATGGCCCCGTTTCGGCGCCATATCCGCGATTACTTCATGGTTTGTGAGAGCTATTACGACGCCATTCGCAGCGCCACACCGGAAAAAATTGAGAGTATTGATCAGGCCCGACGGCTTCTGCATAACGAAGGCGCAGAGACATTGCGCACGCGTGTTGCCGGTCACGCCGAGATTGACGAAGATACGGCGCGGCGCCTGTTTACGCTGATCAGCGTGTTGCAAATGCGGGGATAGGTCAAAAAGACTTGATTTTTCGACATATTCTGACCATTCTCCGGCAACATTAACTGAGTGAGACATATGGCAAAAGAAGAGCTACTGGAATTTAACGCAACGGTCGTCGAATTGCTGCCGAATGCGACTTTTCGAGTAAAACTCGAAAACGACCATGAAGTTATCGCGCACACGGCCGGTAAAATGCGGAAAAACCGTATTCGCGTTCTGGCTGGCGATAAAGTTCTAGTAGAAATGACACCCTATGATCTCACAAAAGGACGGATCACCTATCGTTACAAATAAGCGGCTCTGCCTCGCAAGTGCATCACCGCGCCGGCAAGCATTGCTGGCGCAAGTTGGCATCATACCTGATGTCGTAAAACCAGCCGATATTGACGAAACGCCACAACATGGGGAATTACCCCCCCAGCTTGCGGCTAGACTTGCCCATGAAAAAGGCGCTTACGTCGCCGCACAGCTTGCCAACGATGCTGACATGCTGGTCTTGGCGGCAGATACAGTTGTGAGTGTTGGGCGACGTATTTTGCCAAAAGCCCAAACCCGCGCCGAGGCCGAAGAATGTTTGCGTCTCTTATCGGGCCGCGGGCACCGTGTCAGCACCGGCGTTTGCCTGTTTGCGGCGGGTGCTTGCGTGTCATCGCGTGTGGTGACGAGCCGGGTGCGGGTAAAAACCCTAGACGCCCACGACATCAACCAATATCTGGCAAGCAGCGAGTGGCAGGGCAAGGCTGGTGGCTATGCTATTCAAGGCAAAGCCGCGCGTTTCGTGACCCGCATTATCGGCTCGTATTCGGCGATTGTGGGCTTGCCTCTTTTTGAAACTGTCTCCATGTTGGCGGGTGTTGGATTTAGCGTGACGGAAAATGGAGAAAAAAATGAGCCATGAAGTCCTGATAAGTGCCCGCGATGGCATGGCGAGGATAGCCCAGATTGAGGCGGGGCAACTGGTTGGTTTTCAGGCCGCGCGCATGGGCCAAGAGGACAATGCAGCCGAACAATTAGTCGGGCACATCTATCTAGCGCAGGTTGAGCGCGTGGTGCCGCATCTGCAAGCCGCTTTTGTGAATATCGGTCTCGAGCGCGCAGGGTTTCTAGGCGCACGCGAGGCTCGGGCACTGGTCCCGGACGCTGATCGCGACACGCCGATTGAAGATTGCGTGCAAAGCGGCGACACGCTTCTCGTCCAAGTCACGCGCCCACCGGTTGGCGATAAGGGGGCTCAGATTACGGCTGATGTGACCCTGCCGGGCCGGGTCGTGGTTATCGCGCCATGCCGCAACCGGGTTGCTGTTTCACGCAGCATTGAAGACGATGCTGAACGCACGCGCCTTGGCGAACTTGCGGCTCAAATTATTGCTGGCGAACATGGCGACCCGATAGACGTCGAAGGCATGGACGGGCCAGCGGGCTGGGTGATCCGCACGGCCGCGGTCGGCATGCAAGCTGGCGATTTGGCCGGCGACATGGCCGCTGTCGCCGCCCAATGGGAGGTCCTGATCGACCGGGCCGAGGACGCTACACCCGCCACCCTGCTTCACGAAGACCTCGGGCCTGTGGAACGCGCCGTGCGCGACCTTGTGCGCAGCGACACCACAACCGTGTGCCTTGAAGGCGATGGCGCGCTCACCGCCGCGCAAAATTATTGCCGCACACATTCGCCCGCACTTAGTGAGCGCTTAGAGACATCAGACGACGACGAATATTTATTCGACCGGCACAATATTGATCAGCAAGTCGCAGAAGCATTATCACCACGCGTGGAGTTGCCATCTGGCGGTTGGCTAATGCTTGAAACAACACAAGCCATGACAACCATTGACGTGAACTCCGGCAGTCACGACGCGCCGGCACGCGCGATAAATGTGGAAGCCGCGGGTCTTATTGCTCGCCAGATTCGCCTGCGCGGATTAGGCGGGTTGATCGCCATTGACTTTATCGACATGACAGAAACAGACGATGCCGAGGCTGTACTACACGCATTGGATGACGGGTTTGCCAGCGACAAAGAACCCGTGCGTATCGGGCCCATCTCCGAGTTTGGCGTGGTCGAAATGACCCGGCGGCGCGGCGGCATGACACTATCGCAAACCCTGCGTGAGGCAGGTATCGACACGGTTTAATAGGGTGTGAAGATGGCGAAATGTCCGATATGCAAATCCGCCGAGACGCAGGCCATGCATCGACCGTTCTGTTCCAAACGATGTGCCGATATTGATTTGCATCGCTGGCTTGGTGGCAATTACGCAATACCGGCGGTCGAGCCGCCCGATGATTTCGACGGTGAAATAGAAGCCGCTTTGCGCGATGCCGACATATCGGATGAAATTCACTAGCAGATTTGGGAGGAGACCCTTATGCGTCTTAAAAACCGGGTAGCAATTATAACCGGCGCTGCGTCGGGCATCGGCGCGGCGACGGCACAGCTGTTTGCTGCGGAAGGCGCGCGCGTGCTGGGTGTCGACCTGCAAGCCGACGGCTTGCACCAGCACCATGACGACACCCCCAATATCGAAACCTTGGCGATGGATATTGCCGAAGAGGGCGCGGCGAAAACTATTATCGACACGGCAATGGCACGCTTTGGTCAACTGGATATTGTTATGAATAATGCCGGCATTGGCAGCAATGCACCGGGTGAAAACATGTCCCCTGAAATGTGGCAGAAGGCACTGGATGTTAACCTCACGGCCCCGTTTCGTATCTGCCAAGCGGCCATTCCACATCTGAAAAACGCCCCTGCGGGGCGCATCATAAACGTCGCATCAGTGATGGCCCAACACACGGATTACGGCCTTGCAGCCTATTGTGCATCCAAAGCCGGCGTGCTCGGCTATACACGCACATTGGCGCTGGAGCTTGGCAAGTTCGGCATTACCGCAAATTGTATTTTGCCGGGCGCCATTCAAACCGGCATGACGCATGCCGCATTTTCGAATAATGACATTGCCGATATATGGGCCAGAAAATCTCCCTTGCGGCGACTGGGGCAGCCAATAGATATTGCGCGCGGCGCATTATTTCTGGCCAGCGATGATGGCGGCTTTGTGACCGGACACGACCTCAATGTCGATGGCGGCATGTTGCTGCGCACATAAGATCAAAACCGCAGATAAATCCTTACTGCGCCCACGACTTACCACATTGCCAGCTTGCCAGCTTGCTTGACAAGCAAAACGACTTTGCCGACCCTGCAGGTGCGTATGTGAGACCACGCGTCAGTATGTGAGGAGTATCCCATGACCAATGCAACAAGAATGATGCCGCGCACCGCGCATTTTAATGGCTGGCGCGATCCGGAAAATGTGCGTTGGCACTTGCGCAATCTGTCGACCCTGCCCGCACTCATGGTACCGCGTGGTGGCCCTATCTATGACTTACCGACCGGCACGTCACGCGACATTGAAAATTTAAGTTTCGATTGGCAAGGCAAAGCGGTAGCACTCGGCACCGCCATGGCTGATGACTGTATTGACGGATATCTGGTTGTGCATGACGGCAAGGTGGTGTTTGAACGCTATTATGACGGTTTCCGCGATAGCGACCACCACATCTGGTTCTCCATGACCAAATCACTAATTTCGACTGCTTTCGGCATTGCCCAAAGCAGGTTCGGTATCGATGAAACTAAGCCGCCCGCGCACTACCTGCCCGAACTGGCTGACAGCATCTTCGCGCAAGTTTCCATTCGCGATGTGCTCAATATGGTGACCGCGCTCGATTACACAGAAGAATATGACGAGATGACACCCGGCAGCGTGCATCTGGAATATTTCCGCCGGTTGGGGTTTATGGCCGATTTTTCGCTCTATGCGATCAACCCCGCTGTGTCCGATGAGCCGCGTGGCGTACGCGATATGCTGCCGCAATTTCGTCAGGCCGATGACGGCACGACTGGCGCCATGTTTCAGTATCAATCTCCCAATGTGGACGTGATAGGCTGGCTCGTCGAGCGTGTTACCGGCGAACCTCTTGTCGATTTCATTCAGCAGAACATCTGGGCACTCCTTGGCGCGGAACACGATGCGGTATTTACCACAGATGTGTCATTCTCTCCCATCGCCACCGGCGGCTATAACACAACCTTGCGCGATGCGGCGCGCTTCGGCTTGATGGCCTTGAACGATGGCTATCTCGGACAAACGCAGATCGCGCCCGAAAGCTGGATCAAGGATACCTATGCCCTGAACGATGCCGACCGCGCTGCGGGTGCCGCCAGCGTCAATGCCGATGCGACGCATGCGCGGTTTATTGACGGGTTCAGCGGATATCGGAGCTTTTGGTGGCAATTTGATGCCGCGCAAGGCGAGCGTGTTGCAATGGGCGTTCATGGGCAGGTGATCTATGTCAACCGCGCAAAAAATCTGGTCATTGCGAATTTTGCAAGTCCGCAAACCACCGCCAATCAATTGCGCCCCTCGTTCAAGCAAATGTTAGCCGGCACACGCGCCCTCGCCGCCAGCCTTTGAAATTCCAGATCACGGCGCGTATCAGCCTAGTTTGGTTTTTTGCGAGATAATCGACAACAAAGCTGTTGGGTTTTTTTCCTGTGCACACAAAGACGGTACTCTCGGTACCATGTTGATAAGGTGCGCCGGTGACTGCTTGTAACCGACGCCGGACAAGGTACGCATTAGCTCCCCGATGATGCCGCCCACCGTGTGGCTCTTGCACGGGGCGCACCAAATAACGAGATTGTTAAAGACCCGACCAAACGCAAATTTTGAGATACATGGCATTTGTAAAAACTGTGACTGAAATGAGATCGCTTTTTCGTATCACAAGTTGAATTTTATGCGGAATCCTGAACACTCGCAAACCTGAGGTTAAACCATGAAACGACTACTGCTTTCACTTTTTCTTGCCATGCTTCCAATAGCTGCAAATGCTGAAGAAGTGCGCCCGGGTGTGCTGCGAACGCCCGACGCCCGGTTTGACAATCTGAAGGATTATTCATTCGCGCCTAATTACATGGAAATTGACGGGCTGCGCATACACTATATTGACGAAGGTCCGAAAGACGGCTCGCCCATCTTTTTGCTGCACGGGCAACCGACATGGGGCTATCTTTTCCGCCACATGATCCCGGTTTTGGCAAATGCGGGCCATCGGGTGATTGTGCCCGATATGGCCGGCTTCGGGCGTTCCGACAAGCCGGTTGAAAAAACCGCCTACACCTACCCCAAGCACATCGCCATGATGAGCGAGTTGGTTGCACGACTTGATTTGCAAGATACCACTTTTTTCGGTCAAGACTGGGGCGGACT
This sequence comes from Rhodobiaceae bacterium UBA7378, assembly GCA_002469805.1. Classification (GTDB taxonomy): domain Bacteria; phylum Pseudomonadota; class Alphaproteobacteria; order RS24; family RS24; genus UBA7378. The sequence continues at coordinate 853 of DKNW01000144.1, read as the reverse complement.
CGTAGGTCTGCGGGTTGTTGCCGAAATGCCCGAAAGGTTCTCCCGAATTGTTGTATCTAATACCGGACTTATCTCGGCCAAAGGGATCCGCGCGGCAATCGGCTATCCACTTTTGAAACTTGCGGTCTGGTGGGAGGGTCCAATGACTTATGAGGAGTTGCGCGAACGGCAGAATTTCACAAGCTGGATTGCCTACGCATATTACGGTAACGATTTGGCCGTAGGGGAGCTAATGCGCGATATGGGACGGATTACAGACCCCGATATTATCGCGGGTTATGAGGCACCCTACCCTTCCGGGAACTACAAGGCAGGTGCGCAGGTGTTTCCCTACCTCATTCCATCGCAATTGAGCGAGAATGCTGCGGTCTGGAAAAACGTATTTGAAAAATGGGAAAAACCGTTTCTGGTGGCATTCACGGATGAAGATCCGGTTTCCAGTCCGACCGATATGGCCGACCAGTTTGAACAGCGTGTGCCAGGCGCATCGCGCATCGTGATAGAGGGCGTCGGTCATTTTGTGCAGGAAGAAGTGGGCCCGCAATTGGCTGAAGTCATTGATGCTTTTGTTCAGGGCAGGGAAGTTAGAAGTTTTTCAAAGCCGTAAAAAACGATACGTGGCGACAGCTCCTTCATTTTTACGGCTGACCTGGACCTGCCATTTACCATTTCGTTTTCTGATGCAGGCCATGTGTAGTTCCGATGTGACAGAGGTGTGATCGCCCGCGTGCGCCGCATCTGGACACGGCACCGTTAATGACATATAAACCCCAGTCTTGGTGGGGTTTCACGCCGCATCGCCCAGGTAGCTCAGTTGGTAGAGCAGCGGACTGAAAATCCGCGTGTCGGTGGT
>DKNW01000093.1:13318-22456 GCA_002469805.1 Rhodobiaceae bacterium UBA7378 | reverse complement strand
CGCAACATTAAAGCCAAGCTGGGGTTTTTCCGCGTCGGTCACATAGCCGGTCGCGGCCACAAAGCCCGCAAATTGTGCATTGGTCACTTCCGTTGCGTCGATGTCAAACGCCTCCACCTCAACCACGCGCGGCGGCCCTTCCTCGCTGTAAACCGGATGTGCGCCCATCGTAAAACTGCCGCCTGGCAAAGCCCGGGTCGGGGCCTGCGACGCTGCACAATCTTGGGCGACGGTAATAGTCTCGTCGCCCTGACGGACATAGCCGAACAGACCAAGCGCGGCGAGCAAGCCTCCGACCAGAAAGATTATGGTGGGCTTAGATTTAGTCATACAACTCGGCCAAGGGTGGTTCGCGTTCTTCGCCGCCAAATTCATCTGGGTCAATCGCGACTTTCCATAGCGGGACTGCCAGATTTTTTCCTTTTGGCAGAGCCATTAGTCGCGCACGCATTAGTGCAATGACATCGCCATGCATCGCTGCGAGGTTCACGCTCTCAGTCGGATCGGCCTGGATATTGTACAAGGCCGTATCTCCGTTGGCGGTTATTATCATCTTCCAGTCTTCGTGAAACAACGCGATAGTACCATTAAACGCTTCAGTAATGAACGGCGCATGGGGCATATCAGCTGCACCGGACAGAGCAGGCCAATAGCTTTGCCCATCAACCGGCTGGCTCCCAAGGGTTTTGTCGCCAGCAATGTCCAGCAAGGTTGGCAGCACATCGACGATAGAAAACCGCGTCTCAAACTTGCCCGATTGAACTGAGCCGGGCCAGCTAATAATGGCTGGCACTCGAATGCCACCTTCGGTGATGGCACCTTTCGCGCCCTTTAAAGGTGTGTTGTCCGACCCGCCATCTTCAGTGTTTGTGCGCATAAACTCGATGAAACGGATTGGAATGTTGTCGCCGAAAATCCATTTCGCCGTATCCACAATGCGATAGAAAGGCGCCGGCATGCTACGATAATCCGTCAGGCCACCATTATCGCTCATAAACCAAACAAGTGTATTTTCGGTGATGCCCTGCGCGTCCAGTTCGCGCAGCACGCGCCCTATTGCCGTGTCCATCTCGCTTACCATAGCAGCGTGAATGCGGCGACGTTCGTCCTCAATATGCGCGTAGGCATCGATCGCAGCCTGCGGTGCTTCATTTGGCAAATGCGGTGCGGCCAAAGATAAAAACATAAATAGCGGTTGTTCCGCATCATGCGCACGCAAAATCCGCACAGCCTCATCAGCCTGCAAATGGGTGGCATAGCCGGTTTCGCGCACGGTTTTACCATCGCGTTGCCAATCATAATGACCGCCATGCACGTGGTCATAATAGCCGACAGCGCCACTTAAATTGCCGTAAAAACTGTCAAAACCGCGCTGGTTTGGTTGATAGGGCCTTTTGACGCCCAAATGCCATTTGCCGACCAGATGGGTCTGATAATTCAGTTGTCGCAAATATTCCGGCAAAGTATCTAGCACCAATGGCAAACCAGTTGGCGTAATTTTCGGCATAGGAGATGTAATCCCCAGCCGCACAGATGACAGGCCGGTGAGGAGCGAAGCCCGCGTCGGGCTACATACCGAATTCACATAAAATCGCGTCAGCTGCGCACCTTCGGCGGCGAGCCGGTCGAGATGGGGGGTTGCAATGTCGCTTCCGTGATAGCCAACATCATTCCAGCCCAGATCATCAGCCATGATGATGATGATATTGGGGGCGTCTTTTGCGGCGGCGTGTGCCGCAGGCGTCCCACCCACAACACTAAGCATTAAAGCGAACAGTGCGGTGCGCCAGGCTAAGCGCCCGAGAGTGATATTACTTGATGGGTTTGCAGGGTTATACGTGCTCACGCTTGCGTGCGCTTCCAAAACACGAGCATGCGCCGCGTAGTCCTGTCTTTCGCAATAAACTGGTGATACAGCGCCGCGGCGACGTGCACCACAATCAGGGCAATAATCAAATTGGTACACAGCTCATGCAGTTGCCGCACTGACTGGAAAAAAGCTTCATCAGACGTACCGAAAGCCACATCAAATGCGCCGAAAATAACAATAGGCTGGCTGGCAGCACTGGCGGTAATAATGCCTGTTGCAAACAGCGCTGCCATCAGGCCGTAAAGCCCCCAATGCCCCAAATTAGCTGCGGTAACCTGCCAGCCTGGCATCTCGGCGGGCAGTTCAGCACCCCCATGGCGACGGCGGAAGTAAATCCGCAGCACAAACAGTGTTGTCAGAATGTAACCCATGGTCGCGTGGTCAACTCGCGAGGCAAAACGCGTCTCATTGTAATAGGCAATAAACCCGTCGGGGTCGCCCATGAAATTGCCAAATTTCTGGGCGATGAACAAATCGAGCATAATGAAAATGCCCATCAGCCAGTGAATGAGTTTTTGCGTAACGGCATAATCTTTTTGCATGGGACCCCTCTCTTTTTATGTCGATTTAGGAAATGAAAGTTTCGATGTGCGACCGGCGCGCGCGATGGGCCAAACGGGTTACCGCGGAAATAACCTTGACCGGCAAAGGTGGCTTTACCTCGTCGCGAAACAGCTTTTGTTGGCGCAAGCCGTTGAACCACGCGCCGACACGCGGGTGCAAACCCGTCAGCGGGTACCCCACGCTGACCAGCCGATTGGCGTAAATATACCAAGCGATATCCAGCACACTTAGCGTATCGCCCAACAAATAACGTTGACCGCGCAAGTTTTCTTCGTGGGCGTTTAGCGCATCGCGGAACGCGGACACCGCGGCTTGCGCGCGCAAATCCGGTATCCCATTATGATTTTTCATCTCCTGCCAGAAAGCCAGCTCTGCCGCTTTGTGCGCATCCGGCTTGCCGTTCACTTGACCGGAACCGGCATTTTCATATTGCTGTAATTGTTCGTCACTGCGCTGCAGCATGCCAGTTGGTACAAAAAACCGCGCGGTAATAGCGCGCAAATCAAGGTGCAGCTGGTCTTCAAAATGCAGCAGATCACCCACCTCATCCGCACGATCAGGCGGTATGAGTTCCGGCGCCGGGAACTTCTTTTCCAAATAGGTGATGATGTCATTGCTCTCAATGATAACTTTGCCGTCATCAATGAGGGTTGGCACCAGCCCGCGTGGGTTAATGCCCATATACCAATCTGTTTGGTTTTCGCGTTTGACGAGGTTAATGTGATGCAGGGTTAGATCGATATTCTTGAGACCGGCATAAATCCGCAACTTCTGCGAACACGACGATCCGATAAAATGAAATAGGTGCAGGCCTTGCCATTGCAACACCTCTTTGGTCAACACATCTGACGCCGCCAGCTCTACCAAGGTCTGGTTCCTCCCCTACTCTTAATTCCCACGAAATTCTGGCAAATTTTCTGAAATTTCCATAAATCTGCGTGGCCCACCCCAACAGGGTAAATTTATAATTGACAGTATGTCAATTATAAATTTATCTAGCTGACATGCGAAAGCGCATGAGACGTGAGGGAGCGCATAGAGATGCAGGCCAGCCAGACAAAATCCAGACCGGTACAAAAAGCCGATATTGCGGGGCGCAAAGGCGCGCGTGCGCGCGAAGCACTGATGGATGCCGGGCTGGATTTGCTGGCTGATATGTCGCCGCGCGAGCTGACGGCCGGCAATATTTGCGCCGCCGCGCAGATGAAACGGCCAAGCTTTTACACTTATTTTGCCACTGTGGACGAACTTCTGGATGCCATGATCCGGCGCGAAATTGACCGACTGGAGGCGCTTTATGAAGCCCAAGAAGCCAAAGACGATCGCGCACTTTACCGCCTTGCGCGCATCCCGTTTAATCTTGTGCGAGTGACGCAGCGTGATAGAAATCGCGGCAAAGCGATCGTCAAGCTGATGGGCGCAGACCCGGCCTTCACCCATATGCGCATGGAAAATCTGCGCCGCGATATTAAAGCCGCGATCGGCGAAGGTAGCCTCGACCTCGACGATACGCAGATTGATATTTTTATGCATGTATACGTCGCCGGTATTTTAAGCCTGCTGGCACGCCACGCCGACAAGCCCGTGCCGCCCCATGAAGCTGCTAGCGCTCTGCACATTCTATTGCGGGGCGCGGGCGGCGACCCCGGGATGTTGAATGAGATTTTGCGCAGCACCTAAGGCTAGGGCGTAAGGATAGAGTTTAAGGATAGGTATGGGTTGACCGATTATGATGTAATTATTGCCGGCTTCGGTCCGACCGGCGCGTTAGCCGCAAATTTGCTTGGGAAGCACAATATCCGCACGCTTGTCGTAGACCCGCAATCCGCCATATATGACATTCCGCGCGGCGTGCATTTTGATGGCGAAACCATGCGGATTTTTCAATCGATTGGGCTCGCCGACAGCATTATCGCGCAAAGCGCATGCAATGATTCCCTGAATTTCGTGAACGGCCGGGGTGCCTCGCTCATGAGGGTCGAGATGGATCAACTTCCACAGACAGCTGGATGGCCGGCAGATATTTTTTTCCGCCAGCCCCTCGTCGAAAAACATTTGCGCGACAATCTGCGCCAGTTTGACAGTGTGAGCGAACAACTTGGTTGGGCAGTTACCGATTTGGTGCAAGACGATAACGGCATCGAGGTGTCGCTTAAGCACGCGGATAGTGGCGATACCCAGAAACTGCATACGTCTTACCTCATTGGTGCTGACGGGGCCGATAGCCTCGTGCGTCGCTTATTGGATATTCCGCTGGAAGACATGGATTGCGATGAGCCGTGGTTGGTCGTCGATTGGGAACTGGAGCCGGATGTCTCCTTTAAGCGCGATATTTACCAGTTTTGCGATCCTGCACGCCCCGGCACGCTGGTGCCTTGCGCCGGTCAGCACATTCGCTGGGAGTTCATGGTAACACAAGGCGATAACCCTGATGCCATGGAAGAAGAAAGCGCCGTGCGGGCGATGATGGCGCCTTATTTACGGCACTTGTCGCCAGATATCTGCGCCGATCAGGGTCAAATTTTGCGCTCGAAAGTCTATGAGTTTCACGGCCTGCTGGCCGAGCAGATGCGTGACGGACGCGTGTTTTTAATGGGCGATGCAGCCCACCAAATGCCCCCATTTTTGGGTCAAGGCATGTGCGCTGGCTTGCGCGACGCTGAAAATCTGGTTTGGAAACTCGCAGGCGTATTGGGCGGGCAGTACGACCCGGAAATTCTTAACAGCTATCATAGCGAACGCCACGCGCATGTCCGCGCCGTGATCAAGCAAGCCGTGCGCATTGGTGAGATTATCCAGACGCGCGACCGCTTCAAGGCTTTCGTACGCGACACGTTTTTCCGCCTTGGTAAGTTGATACCGAAACTGATGGGCGGCATTGAATTTGGCCAGACATGGCGGCTGGGCCACGGGCTTTTATCCGGTGATCAGGCGTCTGGCCGGCAAATTCCCCAACCGGTCATGCACCGGGGCACGACGCCCGAAGAGACCGCGCGGCTTGATGTGTTTTTGCCCGAGGGTTTTTGCGTGCTGGCGATGCACGCGACCGATAAGTCCGATTTGCAAGGGGCTGCGGATAAACACCCACAGATTGGCTGCACTGTTTTGGCGCTGGGCGATGATTTGGTGGAAACCGAGGCAATGGTGTCGCGCATGGCCGCGCAATATCAACTTAGCGGATTTTTACTTCGTCCGGACCGTCAAATTTACGCCGCACTGACCAACAAAGGGGCACCCGCAGCCGACCAATTGGACGGTCATCTAGCGGTGTTGGCGCATCAATTATTCACCGGTGATCTGAAATCAGCCGCCGAATGAGCGGTTAAGAATTTAAAGTTGACACATTGTCAATTATCCATTGACAGAGGTTTAAAAACCTCACACAGTTAATTGGGCTTACAGGAGGGACATATGAGACTGGTTACTTTTACAGAAAATGGCACGACACGACTTGGGGTCATGCAGGGGCAAAATATCACGGATTTGTCGCGCGCCGCGCCGGATTTGCCGCGCGAGATGAACGCATTTTTGAGCGCTGGTGAAAGCGCTATAGAGGCCGCCGGCAATGCCGAGGGCGATGATTTTGCGCTTAACGAAGTGAAACTTCTCTCGCCCGTTTCGCAGCCCGGCAAGGTTTTGGCGGTTGCCCTGAATTATTCCGACCATCTCGCCGAAGTGCAGGAAGCAATGCCGGATTTCCCGACACCGAAGACGCCAATGCTGTTCACCAAACAAAATTCATCCGTGACTGGCCCGTTTGATCCTATTTACCTGCCGCCGGAATCGCCACAGCTGGACTATGAAGCCGAGCTTGCAATCGTGATCGGCAAAACCTGCCGCCGCGTGCCCAAGGACCGCGCGCATGAGGTGATCGCGGGCGGCATGGTGGCGAATGATGTTTCAATTCGTGACTGGCAAATGGCGTCGCAAACCATGACGATGGGCAAAAGCTGGGACAGCCATTGCCCCATGGGGCCTGCACTGGTGACGCCGGATGAACTGGATTTCGCTAACCTCGATTTCACTTGTCTGGTGAATGGCGAGCAACGCCAAAGCTCAAACACTAGCCTTCTAGTGTTTGATATCCCGACACTGATCAATCATTTGTCGACGGTCTGCACCTTGTATCCAGGTGACGTTATCTTGACCGGCACGACATCGGGTGTAGCGCTATGGATGGAAGGCCAGCCATGGCTGAAGCCCGGCGACGTGGTGACATGCGATTTCGGGGCACTTGGCTCAATTGAAAACATTGTCGAGAACGATCCAGTCGGCACGATGATCGCATAAAACAGGTGCCTGAATGATACCGCACGAGACAGAGTTCGAGCTTTACCATTATGGCGAATCCCTTTGCTCACAAATGGTGCGCCTGGCGCTGAACGAAAAGCAAATTGGCTATACATCGCATCACATGCATTTGGAGTTGACAGGCGAAAACTTGTCGCCCGCGTTCAAGAAAATCAATCCGAATGTCGTTGTGCCTGTCCTCGTGCACAATGGCGCACCGCTTTACAATAGCTGGGAGATCCTGCGCTATCTGGATAATTATGCGCCGCAACAAGGCACAAAGCTCTTGCCGCAAACCGATGACGGCATGGCGGCATTGGACGGTCTGGTGCATGAAAATGCTCTGCGCAGCGACGTGGCGTTGGGTGAAAATTTCGGTACCTCAATTGCCGGTGCCAGCACGTATATCCTTGCGAACATTCTCAAGCGCCGCCCAGCCTTGAGGGTGATGTGGGATTATCTGACCAAGCACCCCGACCGCATGCGCAAGATCGCGTTTTGTGTGTTGCGCTTGCGCGGGGGTTTGCCCAAGCCACTTTACGAGAAATTTATTCGGCGCCTCGCGCAGGGTTTGGCAGATAACGAGAAACGCATGTCCGACGGACGGGCATATATGTTCGGCAATTATTCGCTGCTGGATGTGATGATGACGGCGCATTTCCATCGGCTGGAAGATGTTCATCTCGGTACGATTTTCACGTCCGAACACCTGCCGCATCTCACCGCCTATTGGCAACGCTTGCAAGCGCGACCGAGTTACAAACCGGCGATTCTCGACTTCCATAGCTGGGAATGGCGCGCCGCCATGGATGACATTTACAAGGGCCAACCGTCACCCTTTTTACCGCTTCTGGCAGATGAGCTGGGCAAGCGTCTCGCAAACCAGACGTAACGAAAGGACATGCAATGAGCTATGATATTGATGAGGAAAAAATGGCTGCAGGCGCGGCCATTGTCGAGAAACTGGGCCTGCTGTCGAAAGCAAATCCATCACTCGGGGATGACTTGCGGGCGCACACTTTGCAGGCTTTGTTCGGCACAATCTGGACACGCGACGGGCTCGAATTACAACAACGCAGCCTCATAACCCTGACGACGCTGATTGCGCTTAACCGCGAGCATGAGCTGGTTCTGCATTTTCGCGGGGCACGCAATCTCGGCATAGACCGCGCGACCATTGAAGAAGTTATCTTGCACGTAGCCCATTATGCAGGCTGGCCGGTGGCTATCACCGCCAGCGGCGTTCTGGATACTGTGTGGAAGGAAATGGATGAGGAGATGACCCAATGACCCAACCAATTGCAAAAGTTTCTGACATTATTTTTGTGCGCTTTCAGTTGCGTGACCTCGGGGCACAAGCCAAATATCTGGAAGATTTTGGCATGATCGCTGTAACCGAAAACGCCGACGCAAACTCGATTTACTATCGCGGCACAGGCACAGACGCATATATTTATACTGCCCAAAAAGGCGACGCAGATGCCTTCATCGCCGCAGGCTATGAAGTGAACACGATTGAGGAATTAGAAGCGCTGGCGGCATTGCAGGGGGCCGAGATCGAAAATGGTGATGCTATCATTGGCGGCAAGATGGTGCGTCTCACTGACCCGGATGGGCTAGGTGTCGAGGTTTATCAGGGCGTTAACAAATCAAATCCGATTGATGAAAGCGTGCCAGTTCTTAACTCTGGTAAACAGAAAAAACGCCTGAACGAAACCCAGCGCTTTGGCAATGGGGCGGATGAATGGGAAATCGACAGTGCGGGCAATATGCGCTACGCGCTGCCAAGCAGTGTGATGCGGCTGGGGCATACCGCGATTAATGTGAGTAACGGACCAGTGAGTATTCAATGGTATCACGACGTGCTGGGAATGATTGTCTCAGACAATATCATCGCGCCCGACGGTAATGTGGGCGGCGCTTTTATCCGTTGCGATAATGGTGACATGCCGAGCGACCACCACACTTTAAACGTCGTCGCCTTGCCGCCGGAAGCCGAGCCTTTCCACGGCACATTCGGACATGCCGGCTTCGAGCTGGAAAAATCTCTCGATGATTTGATGGCCGGACATTTTCATATGATGACGACGGGGAAATACACCCATGAGTGGGGCATTGGCCGGCATCTGCTGGGTAGCCAACTTTATGATTACTGGCGTGATCCGGCGGGGTTTATTCTGGAACACTGGACAGATGGCGATCTGATGACAGCAGATAAACCGCCACAGGATATTTCCTTTGTTGATGTGGTGAAGGGGCAATACGGGCCAACGCCACATTCCAGCTTTAATATGTCGCTGCCGCTTGAGGCCGTAGATGATTTTCGCACAGCGGTTCCAAACCTCGTTGAACTCGTGATCAAAGGAGGTAGCCTCTAATTTAGGGGCGCTTGCCTTTAATTTAGGGGCACTTGC
>DKNW01000093.1:0-12998 GCA_002469805.1 Rhodobiaceae bacterium UBA7378 | reverse complement strand
GCACTTGCGTTTAGGGTAACCTAAATTAAACTGAAATTTGGAAGAGTAAGGTAGTGAATATGTCCCATTTGTTTTCGAGCCGGCTGGCGGCTATCGCGGTTTTTGTGATGAGCATGATGGTCTCTGGCAATCTGGTACAGGCGCAAGCGGGCGAGACCGCCACTGTCGCCCTAACATCCAGCAAGCAAGGCTGGGTTAAGACAGATCTCAGTGTGCGCGCCGGCGACCGGTTCTTGGTTGCGGGCACAGGCACGCTTAATATCGGCCTGCCTGCACCGCTTGAGCCGCGCCACTTGATCTGGGTGCGTGTCGGGCCAGATGGTAACATTGCACAACTGATTTTTAATGAGCAAATCATCGAGGCCACAACGACGGGAGATGTTTACGTCTCTGCCCTTTGGCCAGCAAATGTTGTGCTTGGCACCCCCACCGGAGGGCTGAACGCCGCCTTCGACATGATACCGGAAACGAAGTGGGACTTTTCCGTGGAGCTTGCCCTTGTGTCAAAAGCCACGCCACTAGAAGGTGCCTACAAGCAAGCCATGCAAAACGCAAAGAGCCAGAAAACGCTACCAGGTGGCTTCCAGCCGCTGTGGTATCTGGGCGCATCAAACGTATTTAACAAGCTAAACAGCAGTACGAGACGTGGCGTGCATGTGCGGACGGCGGATGATGCCGGCATCATCAAAACCCCACTTAATATGGATTTGACGCGCGACACACAGATCGACTTTTCGTGGCTATATCGGGCCTTGCCTGCGCGTGCCGACGAAACCACCACACCGCATCATGACTATATGAGCCTGGCCGTCGAATTTGATAATGGACAGGACATTACCTGGTTTTGGAGCGCTACCTTGCCGCCTGAAACAATTTTCCGGTGCCCGTTACCGGGCTGGGACAAAGTTGAAACTCACATTGCCGTTCAGAGCGGGCAAGACGGGCTTGGCGCATGGCATAGCCACACGCGCAATATCTATGATGATTACGAAAAAGCGGTTGGCGGCGAGATGCCCGGCAAAATTGTTGGTGTCTGGGTTATCGGCAACGCCGTTTTTGGGCGACGCCAAGCTGATGCCGAGTTTGCAGATGTGACAATCAAAAACGCTCAGGTCACCAAAGATATATTTACAGATTAATCATCGGTTCATTATCTAATCAAACCAGACGGGTTAGATGACACTGGTTAGGCCTGCTTATCGAGTGTCACAAAACAATATTCTCCCAGCGCGCTTTCATGCGCGGCGATTATCTGGTTGATACTGCCGTCTGCAATGTCGCTCTCCAGTTGGTTCAGGCCACTTGCCAGTTCGGACGACGTTACGCTGAGGCGAAATGGTGACATGCGCGCGCGCACTGTTGGCGACAGATACAGCGCGGGCCGATATTTTCCGCTGTAGAAAATCAAATCTTGCGTGTCGGGCGTGATGAAGAACGGCGTCACGGTACTCAAAGTTAGGCGGGTGTCGCGCAACGCGGCGTCAATTTGCGCAAGCGATGGCAAGCCGCGCGCATCTTTTTCTATCATGTCGGGAAAATAATGTGCCAGCCAGAATTGACGTGCTTGGTCGGGTGTAGCGGTAAAAATGACGGTACGGCCAGCTGGTCGCAAAACGCGGTCAATATTACGAAACGCTGCGGATAGATCAGCCATGTGATGCAGCGCCAGCGTGCTTACAACGGCGTCAAACCTCGCATCAACAAATGGTAACCGCTCTGCCGTGGCGCGCACCCAGCGAATATTCGGGCCTTTGGCGCGCGCCGCTGACAGCATCTGGTCGGACGGGTCAATGCCCGTCCAGCACCCACCAAGTGCCGCCAGTGCAGCGGTATAATTACCCGTACCGCAGCCGACATCTAGATAAACACCAGCAGCGTCCAACGCCAAATGATCGGCCAACGCATCGCGCACGCGCGGGTCCGGTTTGCGGGTGGCATCATAATCATCGCCAATCTTGTCATAAACAACGCGCATAACCGCCCTCATTTTTTTCGTGCGTAACACAATTTACCCCTTGCCCGAAACGTCCAAAATGTGTAATTAATAATCATTCGCAATGAGGATTTAGACATGTATGTCTGCATTTGTAACGCATTGACCGACACGCAGGTGAACCGCGCCATCCAAAGTGGTTGCACGAAGCCGCGCGATGTGTATTCGGCATGCGGCACCCAACCCCAGTGTGGCCGGTGCGTGGAAACAATGGTGGATATGTTGAAGTCCGCCGAAACTGGTACCCCGACAGGCTGTTCAGTTGGCGCTTCGATAAGTGCTGTCGCCCAGCCCGCCGAATAAACTGCTAACAGAAATTTGACGACGCATTACGCGTCAACAATTTACGACGCATTACGCGTCAGTGCCACTTGTACCGATTTGCTCCTGCAGATAATTCTGCAGGCCGGTTTTTTCGATGAGCCCCTGCTGGGTTTCCAGCCAATCAATATGCTCTTCCGTATCATCAAGTATTTTCATGAAAATATCGCGGCTAACAAAGTCCGCCTCGGCCTCGCACAGCGCAATAGCCTCTTTCAGGCATGACTGGTTCAGCATTTCGACGGCCATATCGGCCTCGAACATTTCCGGCACATTTTGACCGATTTTGAGCGTGCCGAGATCCTGCAGATTCGGCAGGCCGTTTAGCACCAAAATGCGATTAATGAGATAGTCAGCATGGTTCATTTCACCGATGCTTTCCTGATAAACCTTCGCGCCCAAAGCCTCAAAGCCCCAATCGCGCAACATGCGTGCATGTAGGAAATACTGATTGATTGCGGTCAGCTCATTTTTCAAAATCTTGTTGAGGTGTTTAATGACTTCTGGATTACCTTGCATCATTGTCTCCTTGCGGAATTCGGGAGGGAATTCCTGACCTTTTTCGGGGCACTATCTTTGTTTTTGTTATCCCCCGATTGGTAACCGAAATCAAGGTTTTTTAGAATTATTCTACATAACTGCTTATGCAACGCATTCTTAATTTCAGCCCGACTTTGCCGCACGCGAGAACGCCGCTAATATGAAGCCAGCATGACGGAGCATTTGCCCCCAGATCCGGCCCTAGAACTTGTCGCCCAAAGCCTTACGCATTATGCCGAATGCCACGGCGACCCGTATGATGCAGTCTATGCAGCATTATACGCCAGCGACCATGCTTATGAGGGTTTGTTTGTGCTTGATACTGATGAGGGTCTACGGCGCAACATGATGCGCACGACGCTGGAGATTATCACCACCTATTTGACCGATCGCACCGCCGCCGCCAACAGCATTATCGGCGCGCGCATGAGCCATATTCCTTACGGTATTGACGACGACTTCGATGTATTTTTCAACATTACCCGCGATGTCATTTGCAGTGGGTGTCGTGATATCTGGACGCCTGCACATGGTGCCGCGTGGTCTACGATGTTGAGCGATTTCAAAGCCGCCCGCCTCTAAGACGGGCGACTTTTCAAATTCGTCTAGTTCGGCGTTACCGTTACCGCCATGACCGGCGGACCAGGGAACGATGTACCGTTGACGCACAAGTGACCATCCGCCGTCGAAAAATCAATCGACACTTGCGGCGGGAAAGAGGTCTTCGAGATTGTCAGCGGCGCACTCAAAGCAACCAAATGATAGAGCGACTGGTCGATGACCGCCCATTGCAAATCGGCCGCCGCAAGATCCGCGTTCACCACCCCACCGCTGCTGGTCAATGTTGCTGTAGTGGAGGTTTTGGCTGTGCAATTCGCAGTCGCATCGCCGGCATATGTTATGGTACTGCTCACCGTCGAGCGGATATGCGTGTAGGTACCGACAGGCACAGTGTTGAGATTGGCATAAGCGCCAACCTGCGCGCCGACCGCGGCCGTGGCAATATCAAACGATGCCGTTGTGTCAGCAACCGTCACCGCAGACGTACATGCTGCATCGGCGCAAAGTTCAACCTTGGAGACCGACACTTGGTATTCGGTAGCTTGTGCACAATCCGTGGTCGCGCCTGTGACCGCGAAACACGCGGCAAAGCTCGCGTTTGAATAGAATAAAGCGAAAATAAACAGAATTTTTTTCATGACTAATCCGTCCTTCCAATCACGACACCGCCACTTTTCTGGACAATCATGTCGTTCTGGCGTTTTACCTTATCAAGTGTATGGCGCTTCAAATCGCGCGCCATGAATGCCGGCATGACCCCACTTTGGACGTCCGCCAAAGTCGTAGATGCGCCATTATTAAGCGGCCCGCCAAGGCTCAATGTTAATTTGGCAAAACCTCTATCGTCATTGTAATTGTCGTCTGTCGCGCCAATTTCAAAGGCGATCTCTTGGGTCAGATTACCCGAAAGCGACACGCGCTCGCCATCGAGATCGTCAAGGCCATCTTCGGCTTCCCAGTTAAAGCCACTGGCGGCGAACCGCATCCATGGCGCAAAGGGAACCGGCGTCTCGATTTCATAATCATACCCGTCCAACGCCTGCTCATTGGTCGTGACCGACCCGGTGACGATGGCCTCCTTATCGGATAGCGCTTCGTAAAAATTCGCCCGCAATGTCATATATCTGCCGATCGCTTCGGCACCTATGCCGTAGCGTTCATGGCTGTTTTCGTCGGTCACATCATAAAATGTGTTCAACCCTAAAATCAGGCTTTCATCAGCCAGAAGATAGCGATAGCCCAGCCCAATATTCAGCGTCTCATCACCATTGCGGCTTGCCAGACGGCCCTGAAAAAACACCGTATTTCGGAGCGTTTCCGGGGTTTGGGACAATGGCTGTACTGTCTCTATTGAGAATGTTGGCTTAGACTCGTCACTGCCTTCAACAGTGACATCTACCCGTTTCAACCAATCCGGTACACTTTGTGCAATCGCTGACGGACCGGCCATAAAGCCAAGAGCGACAAGCGATGTCGAAAGTAAAAACTTTTTCATTTAACAACCTTACGATTTTAGATACCGGCCAAAAATAGCTTATTCGTCTAAATTTGTAAAAATAGTGTGCTTATGTACATTTTTCATGATGAATTTCGAATACTTTTTTCTAACAAGAAAAAGTGCTATAGTTTCTTTTGATAAAATGGCGTATGCAGCGCCTCCGGTAATCGGACGGTGCCGAGTTGAGGGGGAGTTTGTAATGAGTGAAGCCGAAATTGAAGACGTCGCTGAAGTTGTCGACATTGAAACGCTGGCAAGGCCGTTCTGTTTCGAAACCGAGAAGGAATTGATGAGTTACAGCGACGCGTTTGAATCGCGCGTGCGAGACCGTTTCATGTCTTTCATCAAGGAAATCAAGGATGCCGGTGCCAGTGAAGAAAACCTGCATATTCTAAAAAACGCGAAAATTACCGTAAAAGGCAAACAACGCCGCGCCATGGATTTGGTGATGGTTGAGTGCACGGCTGAAAAGATCTTCGTGCGCTCGCTCGACGACGAAGCCCGCGTCGAGGTCATGAAGTACCTAAAGACTGAGAAGGACTTCAAGAACGTCAAGGAGTTGAAAGAAGAGCAACTCGTTGTCGTGACGTTGCCAAAAATGGATATTGAGCGGAAATTTGAGCTTTCTGACTTTCTGGAACAGAAGTACAAGCAGTTCCACAAAAATATAATGGGCGTTAAAAGCCAGACAAATCAGCAGCTTAAGGCTGGCATGGAACGCGAGTATATCGACGGGCCGGACGCGGCAATTGCGAACAAGGAAGTGGAAGAAATTATTATCCACTACGTCAAAATGGGTAAACTGATTTTCTGGGCCAAGCAAAAGGACGTGCTGCGGCATCAGTTTAAACTGACCAATGAGGACGACATTATTCTCTCGCGCAAAATTGGCACAGTGAAACATATCGTCGTTTAGGTCCGCCCGAATAGACTATCAGATTTAGCGCCGTTTCGCGCTTCACGTTGCGTGTTTTGGGGCGCATTTAATGTCGGGTGTCGGGGTCATCATTTTCGATGCACCTGTTTCTTGCTTGTCAAAATGCCCATTTACCTGTGAAATCAGAGGCATGACGCGAAATATGGAAGAATTATGCTTTGAAAATGATGGCCTGCGCTTCACCGCGCTCAGTCTGGGCGACGGGCCGTTGGTGATTTGCCTGCACGGGTTCCCCGATTGTCTTCGTTCATATCGGCACCAAATGCCAGCACTCGCGGCGGCTGGTTATCGGGTCGTGTCGCCCTGTTTGCGGGGCTATGAGCCGACATCGCAAGTGCCGGATGGCCATTACCCCATTCCGGCCATGGCAACGGATGTGATCGCGCTGATGGACCATCTCGGCGTGCAAAAAGCCCATTTGATCGGCCATGATTGGGGCGCCGCCATCACCTTTATGGCGGGGACGGCCTTTCCGGACCGGTTTTATAGCCTGACGACAATGTCGGTGCCGCATCCGGGGCGTTTCGGCGCGGAAATTCGGCGCAGCCGCGCCCAAATGCGTCGGTCGTGGTACATGTCGTTTTTCCAGCTGCGCGGCTTATCTGAATTTGTGGTAAGTTTTCGAAACCACGCCTTCATTCATAAATTATGGCGCGATTGGAGCCCGGGCTGGGCGTATTCGGCAGACGATATCGGCCCTGTGATTGAAACCTTGAAACGCCCGGGCGTAAAAAAAGCTGCGCTGGGATATTATCGCTCAGCGCGTGCCGCCGGAAATGCCAGCGACCCGTTTTTCAAGGTACATGTGCCAACTTTAGGCCTGACCGGATCAACAGATGGCTGCATCGGCGCTGATTTTTACCAAAATGCAATGCATGCGGAAGACTTCCCCGCCGGCATGGAGGTATGCGAAGTTCCAGGGGTTGGTCATTTCCTGCATCAGGAAAACCCTGAACTGATCAATGAAAAGCTAATCGCATGGCTTGAGAAAAATTCATAAGAGATCGCAGGGTTATAAACTTGCGCCAGTGCGAAAAACGTCATCAGTATAAAACTAAGGAGACACCAATGGCAGCAGTACATCAAAAACCACTTGAAACCGGATTTGCTGCAAAATCCGAGCCCAGCGACATTCTCGCCGGGATTGATTTAACCGGCAAAAACGCAATTGTGACCGGCGGATATAGCGGCATTGGCGTTGAAACCGTGCGTGCCCTAAAAAATGCAGGCGCACATGTGCATGTGCCCGCCCGTGACGTAGCTCGCGCCCGCGAGACGCTTGCCGATATTTTGCCACCCGAACAGGTGAGCGAGATGGATTTGGCCAATATCAAGACAGTCAACCAATTTGTGGAAGATTTTTCATCCGGCCATAGCTGGCTGGATATTTTGATCACCAATGCCGGCGTTATGGCGTGTCCCGAACAGCGCACCGCGCAAGGCTGGGAGTGGCAGTTTGGCGTTAATCACGTGGGCCATTTTGTGCTGGGTGTTGGCTTGATGGATCTGATGGCTAAAGCTAACGGTGCGCGGTTGGTGACGCTGTCTTCTCTCGCCCACAGAATGTCGGGCATACGTTTCGATGATATCCATTTCACCCGCGACCCTTACGAAAAATGGACGGCCTATGGGCAATCCAAAACCGCGCAGTCGCTTTTTGCCATTGGCGTAAATGCGCGCATGCAAGAGCGCGGCATTGAGGCTTTTAGCGTGCATCCCGGCGGTATTTTTACACCCCTGCAACGCCACCTGCCCAACCAAGAAATGAGCGCTCTTGGATGGACGGATGAAACCGGTGCGCCTTCAGAGCGCGCGGCCAAGCTCTTCAAGACCCCAGCGCAAGGGGCTACGACCTCGCTTTGGTGTGCCACCAGCCCTATGCTCTCGGGCAAGGGCGGTGTCTATTGCGAAGATTGCGACATCGCCACGCTGGTGAGCGACGATGATAATGGGGTGTCAGGCGTGCGCGGATGGGCGGTTGATGAAGGCGCGGCTGACAAATTGTGGGATGCAACCGAGCGGCTTCTGGCCAAGGCTTAAAAATTCACGAGTGCTGTTTCAAACCAGCGGCCCGCAGGCTGGACGCCACCGCGTCTTCGGTGGTGTTATGCACATAATCGCCCAGTTTTTCGACCGAGAGCTGATTGCTGGCAAAGGTCGTCGCAACATCGCCCGGGCGCCTTGGCTCAATGCGGGCATTTATCTGGGCATTGGAATGGCGTTCAAACTCGGCGATGACCTGCCTCACCGATGTGGGCTTTCCGGTGCCGATATTAAGCGCCAGAAACGCAGGCTCGGCGGTTTTCGCTATCGCGCGAATATGCGCCTCGCTCAGATCGGTGATGTGGATATAGTCGCGCTCGCCAGTGCCGTCCGGTGTCGGGTAGTCGTCGCCTAGAATACTCAAGCCCTCTCTTTGACCGGCCAGTACCTGACAGATAATCGGGAACAGATTGTTTGCTGGTGTCTTCGGATTGTCACCCAGCAAATGGTCGTGATGGGCCCCGACCGGATTGAAATAGCGTAGCACGGCAACGCCGCGCCCTTCTGCCTTGCGTTGCCAGTCATGCATGATCATTTCAGCCATTAATTTTGACCGGCCATAGGGGTTGATCGGCGCCAGCGGATGATCTTCGGTGATCGGCAGAAATTCCGGATCGCCATAGACCGTGGCGCTAGACGAAAAAATCAGGCGCGTACAACCGGCATAATCCATGGCCTTGAGCAGATTTATCGTCCCCGACACGTTCACATCAAAATATGCGAGCGGGTTCTGCCAGCTATCGGCGATTGATTTCAGCCCCGCACAATGAATAACGACATGTGGTGAAAACGCTTTCACAGCAGGTTTAAGCGCCTCGATATGCGTCACATCCGTTTCAAAAAAGGTAAGCTTCGCATCGACCTTGGCCCGCAAATCCTCAACGATTTCTACCGGCGCGGTCGCCAGATTATCAAGGATGCCGATTGTGTAGCCATTGTCGCCCAGCGCCGCTACGATATTGCTACCGACATATCCGCACCCGCCCGTGACCAAGACCTTCATAGCGCGCTACCCCGGCCACACCAGCAGGCACCGCCGCGCACGTTGCGTGGTCTTATTTCCAGTATTCGGCGATCCACGGTGTCGGGCGCACATGTTTGTATAATTTCTTCCATAACTTCCAGCGATGTTTTGATTTGCTTGGCCAATTGCCGACCAGCGCATCTTCCGGATTGGGTGTACCATGAAACACGATGACCTTCAGTTCAGGCGCCTGAGGTCGGGGCGGTGCTTGAAAATATCGCATCAAAGGATGCGGCAGGCAGTGAAACCGAAACGAGCGGAACCAGCCTTCCGGCCAGAATTTCAGTGCGCCTTGTTTCGCGATAATTTTGTCGGACAGATATTCCTGCGAAGCCGACCCATATTTCCTGTCAATCTGCGCTTTGTTCTCCTCATAATCAGTGGTGATGTCATTGTATCTGTCGCCGACAACCCATGAAAAACAGCTCCCCTGCCCCACCCTATGTCCCTTTGAAGCCCAGTCGTCGATGATATAAAAATCATCTTCCTCTGGATAGACGAACAGATCGTCCAGCCCGTTGACAACCAGCACATCAAGGTCGAAATAGAACACCCGTTGGCCCTCCAGCCCGCCCAGGTTTTTCGAGAAAAACGCCGTCTCTCGCTTGAAAATTCCCGCCGCATCCACCTTCACCTCGGGGATGGGCAAAACCGCGATATCATCGTCAAGACCGTCGCCCATGTCGGTAAAACAATGAAATTTTACCTGGCGCGATGTATTGGCGAGAACCATATTTTTGAGCCGGTTTACGTCCTTAGGACTATAAAGCGTGCCCCACTTGATACAAATTACGTTTACCGTTTGCATACATACAGTCCCTTGTGCTCCGCCCTGCATTTAGCTTTCCAGCTTGAACGTCAAGCCAGCATTATCGACTAGGCGGGTGATCAATTTTTCGCCCATGGCAGGTGCTGGTGTGTAAATGCCGCCCTCCAGATCAGCGCAATCGGTAATCAAACACACAGCGCTCTCGCCCAGCATGCGCGATGTTGAGCCATAACCAGGGTCCAGGTCGCCTGAGACACTGGCTTCCATTCGGTTGCCATCCGCATCTGTGCCGACGAACAAAATATCGTAATTGCCCGCCTCTCGGCTTTCGCGCGAGGGACCTTCACCCGGCTGCGGCACATCATCGCCAGCCAGCGGGTTTACGCTAGCGGCAAACTCCGCCATTTGCTTGCCTGCGTCGCCGCTTCCGGTGACCATCATCTCGTCATAGGTGAAATCCTTACCATAGGCATGGCCCAGCAGGGCGTTCGAGCGGTGAATATTTTTCGTGTTGATAGCCGCCATGATAAACGGGGCAACCCACTGACCGATTACGTCGTCTTCGTAAATCGCATTATCGGCCGGCTGGTCGGGGCCGGTAAAGCCATTGCTCAACGAAAACGGATTGGCCAGTACCTCAAAAAGCGCCGGATTTTTTTCCAGCGCCGCCATGGTCGCTCCCAGGGAGGCTGCTGTGCCGCCAGAAAATTCACCATTCATAGCCCGCACGCGACCGCGTATCCGCGCAAATGGGGCACCGAATTTCTCTTTCGCCGCTTGTTGCAAATAAAACACACCGAGGTCAAATGGGATTGAGTCGAAACCACAGCTGTGCACAATCCGCGCGCCCGATTGTGCAGCCTGATCGTGATGCGTCGCGATCATCTCGCTCATCCAGCCAGGCTCACCCGACAAATCGACACAATCCGTACCTAGTTCAGCGCAAGCCGCCACAATGTCGCTGCCATAGAGCTGATAGGGGCCTACCGTTGTGCAGATGACTTTCGCACGCACAACCATGTCGCGCACAGAAGCTGGATCCGATGCATCGGCAACCACCAAGGGTGTCTCGGGGGAGGCGCCAATTTCATCGCGCACAGAAGCGAGTTTGTCAGCGCTACGGCCCGCCATCGCCCAGTTAACAGCGCGGCCATATTGCTGTTGCATATATTCCGCGACAAGGCGTCCGGTGAACCCGGTTGCCCCATAAACAATGACGTCAAATTCGGCTTGTTCTCGCATACTACTCTCCCAAGGGTCGTGATCAAATTACGTCAGAGTAGGGCTTGGCGGGGCAAAAAGCAAAGCACCAGTCGCGCCCCAATTACAAAACTCGCCAAAAAGGGTTGGCGTTGGCTTTAAATAGGTTAGTCTCGGTTAAAATTTGGGAGGATAAAATGTCAAGCACAACCCAGCATGACCATATTCATCGCGCGCGCCATTATGCCCTCGGCATTTTGGTGGTTGTTTATACGTTTAATTTCATCGACCGGCAGATACTTTCTATCCTCCTTCAACCCGTCAAAGACGATTTGGGCTTGTCCGACACCGCCATGGGCATGCTGACAGGTTTTGCCTTCGCCGCATTCTACGCGACGCTCGGCATCCCCATTGCGCGGTTTGCCGACCGGAGCAATCGCCGTAACCTCATCGCCTGGGCGCTTGGCATTTGGAGCCTGATGACCGCGGTTTCAGGTCTAGCGCAAAATTTCTGGCACTTACTGCTGGCGCGTATCGGCGTTGGGATTGGCGAGGCAGGGTGTAGCCCGCCAGCGCATTCCATGATCGCCGATTATTACCCTGCCGACCAGCGGGCCACGGCATTGGGTATTTATTCGCTGGGAATTCCCTTTGGCATTATGTTCGGTCTTTTCGCCGGCGGCTGGATTAATGAATTTTTCGGCTGGCGCGCAGCGTTCTTTGTCGTTGGTTTGCCTGGCATTCTGCTGGCGCTTTTGGTGCGCTTTACCTTGCGCGAACCACCGCGCGGCATGGCCGAAGGTCGCGCTGATGTTTCCGATCAACCCGGTGTTGGCGAAACCTTGCGCTATCTATGGGCCAAAAAATCCTTTCGCCATATGTCATTTGCCGCTGCGCTGACAGCTTTTGTCGGCTATGGATTTGTTACATGGGCGCCTAGTTTTCTGGCGCGTTCCTACGGCATGGGCACAGGCGAAATCGGCACCTGGTTCGGCCTCATCCTCGGCATTCCCGGCGGTATCGGCATTGCACTGGGCGGCTATTTTGCCGACCGCTTCGGTGCCCGTGATCCGAGATGGTTTTTGTGGACGACTGCGGTCGCCCTCTTGCTTGCCGTGCCACTTAACGTATTCATATATCTGTCAACCGACAGCACCGCGGCACTGCTGGCAATGATCCTCCCAGTTTTGCTAGGCAATTTTTATCAGGCGACGACATTTTCCCAGACACAAGGCATCTCTGCCTTGCGTATGCGCGCGGTCGCTGCCGGCATATTACTGTTTATCATCAATATTATCGGACTGGGCCTGGGGCCACAAATAGTGGGTATTTTATCTGATTTGCTGAACCCGCGTTATGGCGATGAGTCGCTGCGCTATGCCTTGCTGATTTGTTCATTCCTCTATGTCTGGGCAGCGGCGCATTATTTTGCGGCCGGCCGGCATCTTAAAGATGATCTGGTCGTGGATGGTTAACATCATGCGGGCCAGCCCCGCACGCGCAGGCTAGGAGCCAAAGCATGTCGACAGCGAGTGATCCGAATAAACCCATGCGGCTGGGTTCGATGTTTAGCGAGATCATTCCGCTGGCCTCGTTCTTCATCGTTAACCAATCCTACGGGCTTTATATGGGCGCACTGGCCGCGCTGGTCACGGCTATTACCCTGATTATTGTATTTTGGATCGTCGAACAGCGCCTTGCACGCTTTGTGGTGTTCTCGACCGCTATTTCGGGCCTGCTGACCATCGTCGCGGTGCTAACGGCCGAAAAGTTATTCATCAAAATTCAGCCTTCACTATTTGCGTTTGCTTTTGCCTTGGCCCTACTCGGCGGAGCCAGTCGGGGCATAGCGGTGATGCAAGTATTTTTCGGCACGCAGTTCGACTTGACTGATCGCGTTTGGTGGCAATTGAGCCTGCGTTGGGGATTATTTTTGCTGGCCGCCGGCACGGCTAATGAAATCGCTTGGCGGAACCTAACCGATGATGGGTGGGTTATGTTTCGGGTTTTCGTGATGGCCCCAGCAACGGGATTATTTATGCTTGCTCAGTGGCCTCTAACATTGCGCGGCCTGCAGACCCGCCAGGCCGAACGCTTAGCGGCGCAAACGCG
>DKNW01000105.1:35118-35246 GCA_002469805.1 Rhodobiaceae bacterium UBA7378 | reverse complement strand
CATTGATGCGGAAATGGACGGCATTACTATTGCCGATTTATGCGCCGGTTTCAGCCAGCCGGATTGCGAACCGGACGACTTTACAATTTAGGAGGGAAACATGAGCCAAAACGATCACAAGCCAAACA
>DKNW01000105.1:34624-34789 GCA_002469805.1 Rhodobiaceae bacterium UBA7378 | reverse complement strand
AGCCGGGCGCGGACAGATCTATAATTCAATCACGGAAACGATTGGAAATACGCCGCTTGTACGCTTGTCGCGCATGGCAAGTGAGCACGGAGTGGAAGCAAACTTGCTTGCCAAACTTGAATTTTTTAACCCGATCGCCAGTGTCAAAGACCGCATTGGCGTGGC
>DKNW01000105.1:6702-34315 GCA_002469805.1 Rhodobiaceae bacterium UBA7378 | reverse complement strand
AGACCGCATTGGCGTGGCGATGATTGAGGCGCTGGAGCACGAAGGCCGTCTATCAACCGACAGCGTGATCATTGAGCCGACCTCCGGTAATACCGGCATTGCGCTAGCCTTCGCTTGTGCCGCCAAAGGATATCGCTTGATCTTGTGCATGCCCGAAAGCATGTCGATCGAACGGCGCAAAATGTTGCTGCTTTTGGGGGCCGAGCTTGAACTGACCCCGGCTGAACTGGGCATGAAGGGGGCGATTGGACGGGCCGAAGAATTGCTGGGCGAAAACCCTGGTTGGGTGATGCCACAACAGTTTGACAATCCTGCCAACCCGCAAATTCACCGCGTCACCACGGCGGAAGAAATATGGAATGATACACAAGGCAATGTTGACGCCATTATTTCGGGTGTCGGAACAGGCGGCACCTTTACCGGCCTCGGCAGCGTGCTGAAGGCTCGTAAGCCAGACCTGAAAATGATCGCGGTCGAACCCGAGGACAGCCCCATTTTATCCGGCGGGACACCGGGCCCGCACAAAATTCAGGGCATTGGTGCTGGTTTCGTGCCGGGCAATATGGAGGCCGATCTTGTCAATGAAGTGCTGACCATCGGCAATGAGACAGCGTTTGAAACCGCGCGCAAGCTGGCCCGCATTGAAGGCGTGCCGGGCGGCATTAGCTCAGGCGCGGCTGTCGCCGCAGGGCTTGAAGTGGGCGGTCGCAGCGAGATGGCGGGCAAAAACATTGTTATCATCTTGCCGAGCTTCGCCGAGCGCTACCTATCAACCGCCCTGTTCGAAGGGCTTTAGGACGCAGTTTTGGCGCTCACCGACGCACAGATCGATCGATATAAACGCCATATTTTGCTGAAAGAAATCGGCGGCGGCGGCCAGCAAGCGCTGCTCAATGCCCGCGTCTTAATCATCGGCATGGGCGGGCTTGGCAACCCGCTCGCCCAATATCTCGCTGCTGCGGGGGTTGGCACAATCGGCCTGGCGGATGACGACAATGTTGAGGTGTCAAATTTACAGCGGCAGGTTTTGTTTGATACCCAAGACGTCGGCGCGCCCAAAGTTGCCCGCGCCTGCGCCCGCCTGAAGGGGCTTAACCCAGATGTTGATTTTGTGGCGCATGGCGTGCGAGTAACGCGCGAAAATGTCGACGCGCTTGTCGCCCAATACGACATTATAGCCGATGGGAGCGACAATTTTGACACACGTTTCATCGTAAATGATGCCTGCTTCCATGCGCGCAAAACGCTTGTCTCTGGCGCGGTCGGGCAGTTTGACGGGCAGGTCGCGACCTTCAAGCCATGGCTACGCGATGGCAATAATATTCCGTTTCCGTGTTATCGGTCTCTGGTGCCCGAAACGCCAGAGCTTGCCAACCGGATTGACGATTGTGCGACGCTTGGCACGGTGGGTGCACTGGCGGGTATTATCGGCGCGCTTCAGGCGCTCGAAGTTATTAAGGAAGTAACGCAATGCGGCGAAAGTCTTGCTGGAAAAGTGCTTATTTTTGATGGATTGCGCGCCCATGCCCGCACCGTGAAATTACCGTGGGATCCATCCAATCCGTTAAACGGCACCTCTGTTGGTGGCACATCGGTAAATGATTAGAATTTAGCGTCCGATGGCAAAACCCAATCTGGGGGCCGGTGCCCGTCGGCAAATGTGCGGATATTAATAATGACTTTTTCACCCATGCTCTGACGGCTTTCGATCGTCGCAGACGACATATGAGGCAACAACACAACATTTTCGAGGTCCAACAAACGCGGATTAACCACCGGCTCGCGCTCAAAAACATCAAGGCCTGCCCCGCCCAAACGACCGGCAAGGAGCGCATCGGCCAGCGCCTCCTCGTCAATCACTTCGCCACGGCTGGTATTGATCACCGTCGCATGCGACGGCAGCAAGCCAAGGCGACGCGCCGACAACAGATGATAGGTGGCGGGCGTATGCGGGCAGTTTACCGACACAATGTCGACATTGCGCAATAAGCGGTCGAGGCTTTCGACATAGGTTGCGCCGAGTTCTGCCTCAAGGTCATCATGCACGGGGTTGCGATTATGATAGAAGACCTCCAACCCGAACACGAGTGCCCGGCGCGCGACCGCCTGACCAATCCGCCCCATGCCGACAATCCCGAGGCGTTTCCCTGCCAGCCGACGGCCCAACATCCAAGTCGGCGACCAGCCTGTAAAACTGCCCGGTTGACGGATGAGCCGGTCGCCTTCAACCAGACGGCGGGGTACGGCCAAAATAAGTGCCATCACCATATCAGCTGTGTCTTCCGTAAGCACGCTTGGCGTGTTGGTCACCGTGATACCCCGCGCATGGGCGGCGTCGACATCGATATTATCGGTGCCGTTGCCAAAATTTGCGATTAGCTTCAGCTGGTCACCCGCGCCATTGATGAGATCGCTATCAATAACATCGGCCACAGTCGGAACTAACACATCATGGGCCGCCATTAGCTCGGCCAGCTGTGCGCGCGAATATTCCTGATCAGTTTCATTGAATTTGGTGTCAAACAGCTCGGCCATGCGCTCTTCAATGTTCGCAGGCAAGCGTCGGGTCACGGCAACTTTAGTAGCGTTTAAACTCATTATGCTAACATTATACCAGATCGCGAGGAGTGCGGCGAGATAGAAGCGGCGCGCGCGTTAGTTAGACTTGATGAAGCGGACACGAATTTGTATCAAGGAAATATGAACCATTTGGCAACCCCGCTTTTTTCCATCGCCTTTGTGCTGCTGCTTTTGATAGCGGTGCTGCTTCCCTTGCCAATTTCGGCCCAAACCGCGCGCGACACCCGGCCAACCGGTGATAGCGGGCTGCCCTTACCGCGGTTTGTTTCCATTAAATCAGATGCCGCTAATGTGCGGCGTGGCCCAGGCCATGACTATCCACTGCTATGGCAATATCAGCGTCAGGGGTTGCCGGTCGAAATCATTGCTGAATACGGCGCGTGGCGCCAGATACGTGACCATCAAGGGGCCGAAGGCTGGATGAAAGCCCCGCTATTGCGCGGTCTGCGCACGTTGATTGTGCGCCAATCGGCACATGCAGTTACACTGCGCGCCACCCCCGCCGCCACCGGTGGGGTAATTGCGCTGGTGCAGCCCGGTGTTATTGGCACCCTCGAAGATTGCGAGGGTGCCTGGTGTGAAATTGAAGTCGATAATTACGATGGCTGGCTGCAACGCGACCAGATATGGGGCGTCTACGGCTTTGAATTCCGTGACTAAATCCGTATCAACCCCTCACTAGTAGACGCCTAATTCAGGTCGAAATCGCCTGCCAGCGACGCTTTGGTTGCCGGTGTTAAAATGGTCATATGCGCATAATTTTCATGCTCAATGCCCAAAATCAGACGGGTTTCTTCCGCCCCAAATTTTGCGATCAATTCAGCGGGAAACGGGAAGTGCAAAAAATGCACAGAAGACGTTTTGCCGTCAGCTGCCGTACGCTCGACTTCCTGCTCTGGCACCGCATAAACCTTCTCGCCATCAACCTCAACATAAGCGGTCAATTCGACATCGGTTAAACGCCGCAAAATTGTTGCCCGACGCATCGGGTCGTCAATTTCAAACATCAGGGTGGCGGTTAATTCCTGCCCTTGCGGTATCATCGGATTATACGCTTCCAGTTCGTCGACAAGCTGTTCGTCGCCACCCTTTTCGATGTACAGCATTTCCTGAATTTGCTGCTTCATCGTGGCATAATTCTCAAAATAAAACGTCGCATGGGGGCCGATATCGATCCGGCGCGGCTTTTTGAGGTCGAGAATGTCACGGCGCAATTGTGCTCTCTGGGCCATGTAATCATCCAGAGACAAGATGTCTTCTTTGGTCAGGGTCTTGGGACTGGTCATGATCTTCTTTCCTTGCGGTGGTTCTAAATGGTTTTAGGACGGTTGGTGTTTACGCCATAAGCGCGTAGGCGCGGGCAAAAACTTCGATGGGATGCGCGGCTTCCGGCACTGTGTCCTTGTCGAAATCCTCGACGAGCTGCACCAGATGTTTGGCTGCGAGCGGACAGTCTGAACACACAGTATCGGGGTCGGTTTTCGCCGTATTGCGCGCCGCTGGTTTGCCAATTTTAACCGCCAGATGATGTGTTTCCTTCAGTACGCCAAACGTGCCGCCATGACCGGAACAGCGCTCAACAACGCTGACATTGGCCTCGGGGATAAGTCGCAATAATTCAGCCGATTTGGGGCCGACATTTTGCGCCCGTGCGTGGCAGGCTAGATGCATGGAGATGTTTTCAGGCAGCGCGTTGATGCCATCGGTCAGGCCTTCTTTATTAGCTATGTCGACAACATACTCGGATATGTCTTTCGTCGCCTTGCTCAACGCTTTCACATCCTCATTATCGGGCAGGATAAGTGGCCATTCAAACTTGAACATGAGCCCGCAGCTGGCGGTTAAGGTGATGATGTCTTTGCCGGCATCAACAAGCGGACGCAAGGCCGCGGCTAGTTTTTCGGCTTGCTCGGCAACCTTTGCAATATTGCCCTGCTCGAGATACGGCATACCGCAGCAACCGGGATATTCCGTTGTCACACTGACGCCCAGATGCGCCAACACTTTCGCCGCCGCCTCGCCAACTTCCGGGTTGTTGTAATTCACCGCGCAAGTTGCAAACAGTACCGCATTGCGGTCTTGCGCCGGGCCGTTCGGATTGGGCGCATAGGCGTTTTGTTTAACTGCTTCGGCAGCGCGCTTCATGAAGGTCTTGCCGGCGAATTTCGGCAACTCAACTTTGCTGTCAATGCCTGCAACGGCTTGTAGAACCGGACGGGTCACAAAATTGCCCCGCGCTGAGCCCCAGTTGGCAACCGGTGCAACAGGCGCAGCCATGTTGCCGTTCCTGTCCATTTGCGCCAGTTGGTTCTGAACGAAGGGAGGCTTGCCTTTTTCCTGCAGATCGACGGCGCGATAGCGCAACATCAGATGCGGGAAATCGAGATTAAATTCATGCGGCGGCACGTAAGGGCACTTTGTCATGAAGCACATATCGCACATGGTGCAGGCGTCAATGATGGCCGGGAAGTCTTTACTGTCTACCGTGTCCAGTTCGCCACTCTCGCTTTCGTCGATAAGATCGAAAAGGCGGGGGAAACTGTCGCACAGATTGAAACAACGTCGGCAGCCATGACAAATGTCGAACTGGCGCCGCATTTCGGCATCAAGATCCTCGCGATCGTAAAACGCGTCGCTTTTCCAGTCGAGTGGGTGACGGGTTGGCGCTTCGGTGCTGCCTTCTTTCATCGTTTTTCCTCTGATATTTAAGGCCAGATCGTGGGGGTCTGGCGTGCCGGAAACCTGTATGTGCTTTAATGAGTTGTCTTCAACCTATAGTGGCACCGGCGTCAAACGACCCGGCAGCGCACGCCACCGGGTCGTCTGTAAATGCTTAGTCCATCGTATCCAGAGCTTTCTGGAAGCGACCGGCATGCGATTTTTCCGCTTTTGCCAGTGTTTCGAACCAGTCTGCAATCTCGTCGAAGCCTTCTTCACGGGCTGTACGCGCCATACCCGGATACATATCCGTATATTCGTGCGTTTCACCTACAATGGCGGCTTTCAGATTCTCGGCTGTTGAACCAATAGGCTCACCGGTTGCTGGATCACCGACTTCCTCGAGAAACTCGAGATGGCCGTGTGCGTGACCTGTTTCGCCTTCTGCTGTTGAACGGAAAACCGTAGCAACATCGTTATATCCTTCGACATCCGCTTTTTGCGCGAAGTAGAGATAACGGCGGTTTGCCTGGCTTTCGCCGGCAAATGCATCCTTGAGATTCTCAAGGGTTTTTGATGATGCGAGCGACATGCATGTCTCCTCATTTAGATTGTTTTTTCGATTAATGACAGCCCCCTAAAACACGGAAGGCCAGCACAGGCAGAAGGTGTTCCCTACCTGTACAGAACATAGGGCGGTCTCATATGGATGTCAAGTTTTTTAGAATTATTCTAATAAAAAATTAGAAGAGCTGCCAAATCGCCAGATAAATCAGCGCGCGTTCAGCCGAATGACCACGTCGACGCCGCTTAACTCATAGCCTTCCGGCGCATCGGGCACGGCTTTCAGCGATACCTGGTCGAGCGGGATGTCAATCAAACGTGTTTCACCTTCAATAAAGAAATGGTGATGATTTGACACATTTGTGTCGAAATAGCTTCGCGCGTGATCAACAATAACCTCGCGTAGGAGGCCAGCATCGAGAAACTGATTAAGCGTGTTATAAATAGTCGCTTGCGACACAGACAGATTAAACGCGCGCGCCTCTTCATAAAGGCTTTCAGCCGTAACGTGGCGATCACCCTTGCCAAACAGCAAATGCGCGAGCGCCAAACGCGGCTTGGTTGACCGGAGACCGGCCGCCCGCAATTTATCGCTAAGGTGTTCAATCTGGGCCGTGGTTAACGCGTCTATATTCATGATAAAAGCTTCATCTTGGATCACTGCTAATTGTAATCATTCTAATTTGATAGTCGATCGTAACAAAACTGTCAAGTCGCAATAAACCTTCCTCTCTTTGAGCCACCATGTTAGGTTTTGCGTCACTTGGGAGGTTGTATATGACACGCAAGGCCAACTATTCGTATGATGAGTTAATTTCGTGTACTAATGGCGACCTGTTCGGCGAAGGCAATGCGCGGCTACCCGCGCCACCAATGCTGATGTTTGACCGCATTACCCATATTTCGGAAACTGGCGGGGCTAATGACAAGGGCGAAATCCGCGCCGAACTTGATATAAAACCGGAGCTGTGGTTTTTCGACTGCCATTTTAAAACAGACCCCGTTATGCCAGGCTGTTTGGGGCTAGACGCCATGTGGCAGCTCATCGGCTTTTATTTGGGCTGGCTGGGCAATCCCGGGCGTGGGCGCGCGCTAGGCGCAGGCGCAGTAAAATTTACCGGCCAGGTGTTGCAGGATGTTTCACTAGTCGAATATCAGCTTGATATGCGCCGCGTGATGACGGGTCGCCTGACTATGGGCATTGCCAATGCCCGCCTGCTGGCCGATGGCGAGCAGATTTATAGCGCGGAAGACCTGCGCGTTGGCCTATTCTTGCCTGAACAGATGTAGCCGGAACACGTAAGCAAATTTAATCCGGCAAATTATTTGGAGAAAACCATGAGACGCGTCGCAATCACCGGTATGGGCATCGTATCAAGCATCGGCAATAACGCGCAGGAAGTGTCCGCGAGCCTTGCCGAAGGACGTTCGGGTATTCGCGCTGAAGCCGACCAGATCGACAAAGGCTTTCGCAGTCAAGTTGCCGGACGCCCGACCCTCGACGTGGAAGCCGCTGTCGATAAGCGCGTTCGGCGCTTTATGGGCGAAGGCGCGGCCTGGAATTATGTGGCGATGGAACAGGCTATTGCCGATTCCGGCCTCGAATTGGACGATGTTTCCAACCCCATGACTGGCATTATTATGGGGTCGGGCGGCCCCAGCACGCATGCGCTCATCACCGCGGCCGACACCACGCGCAATTCCGGTCCCAAGCGGGTTGGCCCTTTTGCCGTGCCCAAATGCATGTCGTCGACAAACTCAGCAACGCTGGCAACGCCGTTCGCCATTAAGGGCGTCAATTATTCCATCTCGTCGGCCTGTGCCACTTCCACGCATTGCATCGGCAATGGGGCGGAAATGATCCAATGGGGCAAGCAAGACATTGTCTTTGCTGGCGGCGGCGAAGAACTGGACTGGGCATTATCCGTGCTGTTCGACGCCATGGGTGCCATGTCGTCGGGCTATAACGACACGCCGGGCGTGGCAAGCCGCGCCTATGATGTTAACCGTGATGGCTTTGTCATTGCTGGCGGCGCGGGCGTGCTCGTGCTGGAAGAAATGGAGCGCGCGAAAAAACGCGGCGCCAAAATTTACGCAGAAATCGTGGGCTATGGCGCCACCTCAGACGGGCACGACATGGTGCAGCCCTCGGGCGAAGGCGCGGTGCGCTGCATGCGACTGGCCATGAAAGACCTTGATTGCCCGGTTGATTACATCAACCCGCACGCCACCTCAACGCCGATCGGCGATATTCGCGAAATTGAAGCCCTGCGCGAAGTATTCGGTAGCGACTGCCCGCCAATTTCCGCCACAAAGTCGCTCACCGGCCATTCGCTGGGTGCGGCTGGCGCGCAGGAAGCCATCTATACATTGCTGATGATGCAGGGCGATTTCATCGCGGCCTCGGCCCACATCGAAGAGCTGGACCCAGACTTCGCCGACATGCCCATCATGCGCGAGCGCCGCGATAATGCGGGCATTAACTGCGCGATATCAAACTCGTTCGGCTTTGGCGGCACCAATGGCTCACTAGTGATGCGTCGCGTTTAGTCGCTTTTTCTGCAAACCAATACCAGCTTTATAGACTCAAATTCGACTCTCTTTGAAGATACTCACGTTCGACTGTGTTTTAGCGTATCGTATTCAAAACAATAAAAATTGACGAGACGGCCATGCCTACATGGAAACAGCAAATATTGCCGAGATAATTGATTTTTGTAACGCACACGGATCGCGCACCTTCACCTTGAAGGAATTTCTAGATGAGCGGCTCGGCGTCCTGCGAGCCAGACGGCACACCCTATATCGAAGTGCATCATATCATCCCGCTTTGCGAAGGCGCCGAAGATGGCGTCTGGAATCTGTCAGTTTTATGCGCCCACCATCACCGCATGGCGCATTTCGCCGACGACACCAGCAAAAAACAAATCCGTAACTTCTTGCAAAAAGAAGTTGATAAACGGGTGGGACGAAAAGGAGACAGAGAAATGGCTGAATTGGAAGAATATCCCAAAAATGGGACACTTGAAGAAAAAGTGCAATGGATACGCAATATAAACGCAGACTCACTGTTGCACTCTGACAAGTTTGGGCAAACTTTTGCCGGCCCCATCGACAAATTTAAAAAAGTTCAAGCTCTTCTTCATCGGTTAAATATACCTGAGGTTGAGGAGGTGGCCCAGATGTCGCGTATCAATTTTATGGATCATATTGAGGGGATTAGAGACAAAATAGTCGTTATTAATAACCCTGATTTAAATCCAAAGGACGCAGGCACAATTGCCGAGCATAGTCAAAGTCAGTTTACGCAAATAATGAATCAGATGAGTGAGCAACTTTCCCCCTACCTATTGCTCATATCTCCACCGCCAACTCAGACTGAATCAGCAGACCTGATACTCATCAAAGAAGAGGCGACTAAAACACTAGAAGACGTCCATGATATTCATGAACAGGTGATGCACGCTGCAGAAAACATTACCTCTCAGGCGGCACATACTGGGGTTGCTGTAAAAGCCCGGGGTTTCGACGAAGAATATAAAAAACATGTCTCGGCATCAAAAATTTAGCTTTGTGCCGCCGGGGTTTTTGGAATAATCCTATTTGCTGCTTCTTTATATTTTTACCGTATTGAATTGGTGCCTGAATCAGAGGGTTTCGCTTGGAATTACTTTGTACCGCGCTTCTCCATTCTGGGCATATTGATATTTCTCGAAATTATTTTAATCGGCATTTATCGTGCAGAACGCCACAATGCGATTGTGAATAAGCACCGCGCCAACGCGCTCAACACTTTCGAAACTATGTCCTCAGTAAGCCTCTCTCCAGACGTAAATATCGCCGGCACATTATCCGCCGCGGGCGCGATTTATGCGCCACAAGATTCGGGTTACGCAAAACGCGGCACCAGCCAGCAACTAAATGTGGCAGAAATGCTGGCCGCTATCGTTGAAACCAGAAAATAAAAAACGGCGCTTCCGTTTCGGAAGCACCGCCTTTCATGGTCGAAAAGAAGTCTGGGATTTATTCAGAAGCTTCTTCGGCTGGCTTGCCTTCGAGGTCTTCGCCGGTTTCCTGATCGACGACTTTCATCGATAGGCGCACCTTGCCACGATCATCAAAACCGATGAGCTTGACTTTCACCGTGTCACCTTCTGACAGCACGTCCGAGGTGTTGGCGACCCGTTCGTTTTTCAACTGCGAGATGTGCACCAGACCGTCGCGCTTACCGAAGAAGTTCACAAACGCGCCAAAGTCCATGACCTTGACAACTGTGCCTTCGTAAATCACGCCAACTTCCGGCTCGGCCACAATGGAGTTGATGAAGTCGAGCGCAGCTTTAATGGCATCGCCATCGCTGGACGCGACTTTAATGAGACCGTCATCGCCAATATCGATTTTGGCACCCGTCGTTTCGACAATCTCGCGGACAACCTTGCCACCCGTGCCGATAACTTCGCGGATTTTATCCTGCGGCACCTGAATGGTTTCGATCTTCGGCGCGTACTCGCCCATCTCATCGCGAGCTTCGGTGAGCGCTTTGCTCATTTCACCCAGAATATGTGTTCGGCCGCCTTTAGCCTGGTCGAGCGCGACCTGCATAATCTCTTCCGTGATGCCGGTGATTTTAATGTCCATCTGCAGCGAGGTGATGCCTGCATCCGTGCCAGCAACTTTGAAATCCATATCGCCCAAATGGTCTTCGTCACCCAAAATGTCGGACAGAACCGCAAAGCGGTCGCCTTCCTTGATGAGGCCCATGGCAATACCCGCCACCGGCTTTTTCAGAGGTACGCCCGCATCCATCATTGCCAATGACGCGCCGCACACGGTCGCCATGGAAGATGACCCGTTCGATTCCGTAATTTCAGATACCAGCCGCAGCGTGTAGGGAAAATCTTCGCGCGTCGGCAACATTGCTTTCAGCGCGCGCCATGCCAGCTTGCCATGGCCGATCTCGCGCCGTCCGGTAAACCCGACACGACCCGTTTCACCAACCGAGAAGGGTGGGAAATTATAGTGCAACAAGAAGTTTTCTTTATACGTGCCTTCCAGCGCGTCAACGAACTGCTCATCATCGCCCGTGCCCAGCGTGGTGACAACCAGTGCTTGGGTTTCACCGCGGGTGAATAGGGCAGAGCCGTGTGTCCGCGGCAAGACGTTAACCTCAGATACAATCGGGCGCACATCAGCAAGACCACGCCCGTCAATGCGCTTTTCAGTATCAAGAATGCCATTGCGAACAATGTCGCTTTCCAGCCCTTTGAACGCGCCGCCTACGGCATTGCGCTCTTCATCGCCAGATGTGTCATCCAGCAATTCAGCCTTAACTGTATCGCGCAAAGTGGCGATGGCGGCCTGACGAGTTTGCTTGTCGGCTTCCTGATACGCCGCTTCGAGGCCCGACTTGGCGAGGCTTTCGATGCGGGATTTCAATTCGCTATCGTCTTTTTCTTCCATGTCGCGCGGCTCTTTCGCGGCTTTCTCCGCCATACGGATGCACGCCTCGATAACCGGCTGGAAGTGCGTGTGGCCGAACATGACCGCGCCGAGCATTACGTCTTCGGTCAACTCATCAGCTTCCGATTCCACCATCAGCACGGCATCAGATGTACCGGCAACAACCAGATCGAGCGTTGTGTCTTCCATCTGGTCAATGGTCGGGTTCAATACATATTCGCCATCAATATAACCAACGCGTGCACCACCAATGGGCCCACGAAACGGTACGCCGGAAATAGTCAGCGCGGCTGACACGGCAACAAGGGCGACCACGTCGGGATCGTTTTCCAGGTCGTGGCTCAACACAGATGCGATGACTTGTGTTTCGTTTTTAAAACCTTTGACAAACAGCGGGCGTATTGGGCGGTCGATCAAGCGCGAAACCAGTGTTTCTTTCTCGCTTGGGCGCCCTTCGCGCTTAAAATAGCCGCCGGGGACTTTACCCGCAGCATAGGCTTTTTCCTGATAATTGACAGTAAGGGGGAAAAAATCTAGACCCGGCTTCGCGCTGCGCTCGGCAACGACCGTGGCCAGAACAGTTGTCTCGCCATAGGTTGCAAGCACGGCCCCGTCAGCTTGACGGGCAATGCGGCCAGTTTCCAAAATGAGCGGACGACCGCCCCAATCGATTTCTTCGCGTGTAATTTCAAACATATTTTTTCCTATCTAGTGGCACTGAGCCCATGCCCGCGCACCACGCTACCTTCCGGGTAGCACTGAAGAACAAGTTTTCTCCGCTGGGGAGCAGGGCCGTCCTTCTCATTAACAGGCAGCGCGGACCCCATGCCCGTGCGCCCTGGCTTCGCCCTGGTCGAAATGGGCCGGCAACCGCCAGCCCCCATATCAACGGCGCAATCCAAGCCGTTCAATCAGGCTTTTATAGCGCGCCGCATCGCGTGCCTTGACGTAATCAAGCAGACGCCGGCGCTGTGAAACCATTTTCAACAAGCCGCGTCGCGAGTGATTATCCTTGGCATGACTTTTAAAGTGTTCTGTCAGATTAGTGATCCGCTCTGTCAGAATGGCAACCTGCACTTCAGGTGAGCCTGTATCGCCATCGGTTGTGGCATATTCTTTTATCAACGCAGATTTGCGCTCTTCCGTTATCGACATCTCAACTCCTTTTGGCGGCATACCCGCCCGTTACTCCACCCCCGGGGGTGGAAAGTTGAAAACCCTGACCGGATGGACCAGCCCACTTTTGCACATGCAAATGGCAACCGGTGTGTCCGCGAGAACCGCCAAAATTTGCCGGTCCTCCCTTTCGTCCGACCCCGTTTCGCGGTGCCGGATAAAATCGTCCAGAGATATAGCTTGCCCCTGCCGAATGCGGGATGCCTGTTCCACCGAGACGGCCAGTGCCGGGATGTCGTCTAGCACGGTCATCAAGGGCAGCACATGGGCATCCAGAGCAGCCAAATCAGGCGCAATATGGCCCAAACTTTCTAGTTTTTCCAGTCCTATTGCATTTTTTTCGTCAAACGGCCCCACGCGGGTGCGGCGCAGCGCGGTGACATGACCGAACGTCCCCAAATAGCGCGCCAGATCACGCGCAAGTGACCGAATATAAACACCTTTTCCCGAAACGACCTGCAAGGTGCAGGTATCGACCGTCGGGCAATCTAGCAGGGTAATGGCATCGATGCGCACCGATCGCGGAGCGAGATCGACCACCTCTCCGGCCCGCGCAAGGTCATAGGCGCGCGCGCCGTCTTTGCGAATGGCAGAAAATGCTGGCGGCACTTGCATAATATCGCCGGTGAAAATCGGCAGGGCAGCCGCAATGTCTGCCGGTTGCGGGCGATGCGTGGCGGTTTCGGTGACCTCACCTTCAAGGTCATCCGTGCGTGTGGCCGCGCCCCACGCGATGGTCACATGATAGACCTTGCTGGCATTTTGCATGTACTGAACGGTTTTTGTCGCTTCGCCAAGCGCTACGGGCAAAATGCCTGACGCCAGCGGGTCGAGGGTACCAGCGTGCCCGGCTTTCTTGGCATCGAATACCCGACGCACTTTGCTGACTGCTGGTGTCGAACCGAAACCTAGCGGCTTATCGAGATTGATCCAGCCGGTAATGTCGCGGCCGCGGCGTCGGCGTCCCATCAATATTGTCCACTATCCGATCCGCTATCAGACCGACTATTCGAGGCTAAGGTATCTATATCGGGTGTCGTATCAAGCGCAGCATCATCATGCAGATCGCGCGTCACAGCACGGCTATCCAGCAACTGATCCATCGCCGCCGCCTGCTCGAATGTGTCATCCGCGAGAAATTTTATGTTCGGCACATACTTCAAATGCAAGCCGCCAAGTGCTGCTTTCTTCAAGCGGGGTACCTCATCATTAAGCCGCGCGACAATTTCGGCAAGATGTGTGCCACCCAGCGGCATGACATACACGCTGGCTTGCCGCAAATCGGGGCTGATGCGCACCTCGGTAACAGTGATGCTCGTTTTTTTTAAAATACGGGCTTCGAAATCCCCGCGCTGCAGCGCTTCGGACAAGCGCTGGCGTATAACCTCGCCCACCCGCAACTGGCGCTGGCTCGGACCACGCGGACTGGTGCTCATAATTAGCCGTCCAGACTACGGGCGATTTCCTCGACCTCGTAACACTCGATCACGTCGCCCTGTTTCAAATCCGAATAATTTTCAAAGGCCATGCCACACTCCTGCCCGGCATTGACCTCCTTAACCTCGTCTTTGAAACGGCGCAATGAGCTTAACTCGCCCTCATGGATCACGATGTCATCGCGGATGAGGCGCACACGCGCGCCGCGCCGCACCAGGCCTTCGCGGACCTGACAACCGGCGACTTTGCCTGTCTTGGTGACAGAAAACACTTCAAGAATTTCTGCCGTCCCCAATGGTGTCTCACGCAGGTCGGGCGACAATAAGCCGGCCATGGCCGCTTTAAGGTCATCAACGAGGTCGTAAATCACATTGTAATACCGGATTTCGATGCCGGAAGCTTCAGCCGCAGAACGGGCTTGCGCGTTGGCGCGCACATTAAAGCCCAGCACAATCGCATTTGAGGCCGAGGCCAGCGTGATATCGCTTTCGGTGATCCCGCCAACGCCGCTTAACAAGACGCGCGCGGCAACTTCATCAGTGCCCAATTTTTCCGCAGCTTGGGCAATTGCCTCGACCGAGCCTTGCACGTCGCCTTTGACCAATAGAGGCACCTCGGCAATGTCACTGTCTTTCAATTGCTTCATCATCTGGTCAAGTGATGCGGCGCGCGGACCAGAGGCACTGGACTTGTCGCGTGCTTTGCGCGAACGATATTCGGCAACCTCACGCGCGCGCGCTTCCGTCTCGACAACCGAGAACACATCGCCTGCACCTGGCACACCATTCGAACCAAGAACTTCAACTGGCGCTGATGGCCCGGCTTCGTCAATTGGTTCGCCGAGATCATTGATCAACGCGCGCACGCGCCCCGATACCTGCCCGACAACAAAAACATCACCGACGCGCAACGTGCCACGTTGAACCAGTACGGTCGCGACCGGTCCACGGCCTTTATCGAGCTTGGCCTCTATGACGATGCCCTCGCCACCGCGCTCGCGATTGGCTTTCAGTTCCATCACTTCGGATTGCAACGCAACGGCTTCGAGCAAATTTTCGAGGCCGTCGCCCGTTTGCGCCGAAACTTCGATCATCTGGGTTTCGCCACCCATATCTTCGGAAATGATTTCGTGCTGCAGCAACTCGTTTTTCACCCGTGTAGGATCGGCTTCTGGCTTGTCCATTTTATTGATCGCCACAATAATCGGCGCTTCGGCGGCCTTGGCGTGATTAATCGCTTCGACGGTTTGCGGCATCACACCGTCATCGGCAGCAACAACAAGAATGACGATATCAGTGACCTTGGCGCCACGCGCACGCATGGCGGTAAATGCCGCATGGCCTGGTGTATCGATGAAGGAGATCACGACACCTTTCTGGGTTGTTGTCTGATAAGCCCCGATATGCTGTGTGATACCCCCGGCCTCGCCGGCTGCAACTTTTTCTTTGCGCAGCGCATCCAGCAACGATGTTTTACCATGGTCAACATGGCCCATAACGGTGACAACCGGTGGGCGCCCGGTCATATCTTCGTCTTTATCAGCATCGCCGATCAAACCGTCTTCAATGTCACTTTCCGACACTCGTCGTACCGAGTGTCCCAAATCTTCAGCGACAATCTGGGCCGTATCGGCATCAATGACATCATTAATCTTCGCCATGACGCCCTGCTGCATCAAAATTTTAATGACATCGACCGCTCGCTCTGCCATGCGATTAGCCAGCTCTTGAATGGATATCGTGTCGGGCAGTTGCACTGTGCGCGATACTTTTTCGGCATTTTCCATGCCGTCGGTCTGGCGTTTTTCGCGTTCGCGGCGCCGGCGCATTGACGCTAGTGAGCGCACCCGCTCTTCGTCGTTCAAAGCATCATTAATCGTCAGCTTGCCGGCGCGACGGCGGCGTTCATTTCCCCGACGCTCGGAAGATGGTTTTTTGGCATCCTGCCGTTGCTTTTCGGCCTCAGCCCGACGCGCCGCTTCTGGGCGTGCAGCGGGTGCGGCCTCGGCGACCTGTTTAACCGGTTTTTTCTTTTCGCGTGCAAGCGCTTCGGCCCGGCTGGCTTCCTCAGCCGCTTTTTGAGCTTGTTCTTCGGCGCGGCGCGCATCCTCTTCGGCCTGACGGCGCGCATCAATCTCGCTTTGCTTGGCTTCTTCGATGGCGCGTTGCTTGGCTTCTACAACCGCCGCCTGACGGCGATCCTGCTGCGATTTGGACAGGTTTTCACCAGCGGCCGGTGCTGCGGGCGCTTCTGGTGTTACTTCCTCGGGCGCAGGAGCAACTTCCGCCGTTCCGGAATTAATCGTCCGCTTGCGACGTTTTTCAACAAGCACTGATTTACTGCGGCCATGCGAGAAGCTTTGGCGCACCTGTCCGGACTCAACCGTACGTTTCAGGCTTAGCGTCTTGCTGCGGCCGGCACTTTGTTCGCCATCGTCGCCTGTTTTTATGTCGCTCATCGCTTCCTCACTTTTGTCCATCCGGCGCAGTGCCGATATAGACCTGCCACCGACTGGCGGCCTCGTCAATCTTAGCTGCCCATTGCGCTTCCGTAACTGCGCTGTGTATCACATCTTGGCGCCCCATAGCCAAGCCCAATTCATCTGCTGAGAAAAACTCCAAAATGGGAACCCCAACAGCCTGTGCTTTACGGGCCAATTTTGCCCGGCCATCGTGCGCGCCGTCGCAGGCCGAAACAAGCATGGTTGCGCGTCCGCCCGACAAAGCAGCATCTACCTTGGCAAACCCTAGCACAATTTTGCCCGCGCCGCGTGCTAGGCCCAGCATATTGCGGGCGCGGCCGGCTAGTAGGCCGCCCACCTGCTCTGCCAAATCGGGGGGCACACGCCACTCGGCGCTATCCTGCAGTGCCGCCACGCAACTTTGCCGCGCAGTGACCCAGATGGCCTCCCCCGGCAGTTTTTGAGCAAGGTCCGGTGTCAGCTCACCTGCCGGCGATATGCCGAACCGTAACAGCTCGGCGGCAGGGTGTGTCTTTCCGGTCACATGACAGGCCAATTCCATACAAGGTTCCCATCACATTGATACATCATTGCCGGGCGTAGACGCTGGCTCGGATAGCGCATCTGCTGGCGCGCCTGCATCTTCGCCGGCCTCGGCGGCGGCTTCGGCTTCGGCGGCAGCGTCAGCGGCAGCTTTCTCGGCAGCCAGCGCATCCAACTCCTCTTGCGTTACCCAACCGGCTTTCACGCGCGCCGACATAATCAGCGCTTCGGCGTCATCGGGCGCGATGTCGAACCCGTCCAGAATACCGTCTTGGCGCACCCGCTTGCGCTCAACCGTTTCAAACCAGCCGGTCAGATCATCGGTCACGCAACCGGCGAAATCCTCGAGCGTTTTAATGTCGTTTTCACCGAGCCGCACCAACATTGCCGGTGTCAACTCGGTGATCTCGGCCAAAGCATCTTCGACACCCATCTCACGGCGCTGTTCGGTCATGGCTGCGTTTTGCTGGTCAAGGAAGTCGCGCGCGCGGTTTTGAATTTCCTGCGCGGTTTCGTCGTCAAAACCTTCAATATATGTGATCTCATCTAGCGGCACATACGCCACTTCCTCAACCGTGGCGAAACCTTCCGACGCCAGCAGCTGGGCGATCATCTCATCAACATCGAGCGCGCCCATAAAGGTTTCCGTCCGCTCGGCAAACTCGGCCTGGCGGCGCTCGCTTTCCTGCGCTTCGGTCATGATATCGATGTCCCAACCGGTGAGCTGGGAGGCGAGACGAACGTTTTGCCCCCGACGACCGATTGCAAGGCTAAGTTGTTCATCCGGTACAACCACTTCAATGCGCTGGATATCCTCATCAAGCACCACTTTCGAGACTTCGGCTGGTGCCAATGCATTCACGATGAAAGCCGCAGCGTCTTGCGACCAAGGAATTATATCAACCTTCTCGCCCTGCAGCTCGTTCACCACCGCCTGTACGCGGCTCCCGCGCATACCAACACACGCCCCTACCGGATCAATGCCCGGATCGCTTGAAATAACAGCAATTTTTGCACGACTACCCGGGTCGCGTGCCACTGCGCGAATTTCAATCACGCCGTCGTAAATTTCAGGCACTTCTTGACCGAAAAGCTTCGCCATAAATGCCGGATCGGAACGTGACAGAATAATTTGCGGGCCGCGCTGTTCGCGCCGCACGTTCTGGATGTAGGCCCGAATGCGGTCGCCCGGTCGGAACACCTCGCGCGGAATGAGATTGTCGCGCCGCACAACCGCCTCGCCACGGCCCAAATCCAGCACGACATTGCCATATTCAACACGCTTCACCACGCCATTGATAATCTCACCAACACGATCTTTAAATTCTTCATATTGCTGCTCGCGTTCGGCTTCGCGCACGCGTTGCACGATGACCTGCTTGGCGGCCTGCGTTGCGATGCGGCCAAATTCGACCGGCGGCAATTCATCAATAATTTCATCACCGATTTGTGCTTCTGGCTTTTCGCGCTGCGCGACCGCCAGAGATATTTGCGTGTCGTCATTTTCGACCAACTCGACAACTTCTACCGCGCGCAAAAGACGCGTTTCGCCGGTTTGCGGGTTAATTTCCACGCGAATGTCATTCTCGGCACCATACCGCGCTTTTGCCGCCTTTTGGATCGCATCTGCCATCGCCGCGAGCACAATGTCGATTTCAATGCCCTTTTCACGCGCGACCGCGTCTGCAATTTGAACCAGTTCCAGCTTGTTGGCACTAATACCTGTCGCCATTTTCGTCTCCTGCGTTATGGCAGCCGCACACGCGGCACCTCTTTATTCCTTGCGGCCTCTATTTCTTGCGGCCCTTGCCAGCCTGCAACGACTGGCGTAGAGCCGCATCATCCGGCACAAGGCGTGCCTCGGCAATATCACCAAGGGCAAACCCCAAAACTTGCGGTGCATCAAACCCCTCAAGATCAACTTTCAAGCGCGCCTCGCCTGCCTCAAACCCGTCGACTAAACCCCGAAAACGGCGCCGGCCTTCGATTGCGTTTAACAGCTCAAGTTTGGCTTCAAATCCAGTCCAACGCTCAAAATCCAGCGGTCGGGTAAGTGGGCGCCCCATTCCAGGTGACGACACCTCCAATGTGTAATTCCCTGATATCGGATCTTCCACATCCAGCACTGCAGATACCGCACGGCTAATGGTCTCACAATTTTCAATGGCGATAGTGCCCTCGTCATTTTCGGCCATGATCTGCAAAATCATTTGCTCGCCCTCAGATGTCATACGCGCGCGCACCAGATGAAAGCCCAGATCGGCAATCACCGGCATCACAAGCGGCAAAATTGGTCGCGCAGCTCCGGGTGCCAGCAAATGCGCATTTTCAGCATTTGCAAGTTCCGCTACCCGCGCATCTTCTGAATTCGCCATCATGTCTGTCGTCATATCCACAGCTGTAAGCGTCAATATCTTTCTCAAGTTTTTGCCATTAAAAAAAGCGGGGCTCCGGGGAGCGACCCACTTCCAAAAAAAGCAGCAACGTGAACTGCAATATAGCGATTTTGAACCGTGAAGCAAGCAAGCATTTATTTTGTCGCGTTTTGGGCATTGCGCGCACGCTAGGAGATCTGGTTAAAGCTGCCCCGGCACAATTGCGGCGCGGCGTTTAAATTCCAAATAATGCGGCACCCGCCCTGCCGCCAGCGCCTTTTGCTCATAGCGCGTGCCGGGCCAACCCGCAGGCGGCGTCATCCAGTCGCGCCGCTGCTTGGCTTGCCAAGAAAACCCCCCATGCGCTCTGATTGCCGCCAAGGTCCAATCGGCATAATCGGCGATATCAGTCGCCACCAGAAAATACGCATCCGGCGTCAGAACACGAAAAAGGCTATGCAGATTTTCTTGATTAACGAAACGGCGCTTATGGTGACGTTTTTTAGGCCACGGGTCCGGGTACAGCAAATACGCCACCGCAATAGAAGCCGCCGGCATTGCTGCCAAGACATCACGGGCATCACCGTGATGCACACACACATTGTCGAGCGCCTGAGCTTCAATATGCCCAAGTAATTTTGCCACACCATTAATGAATGGTTCGCACCCGACATACCCAATATTTTTTGTGCTTTGCGCACGCGCCGCCAAGTGCTCGCCGCCGCCAAAGCCTATTTCCAGTGCAAATTGAAATAAGCGCGGCACAGCCTTACCGTCATCAAACCATGCCGACAGGTCGTCGAGTGAAAGATCCGGCTGAAGGCGCGGCAACATGGTCGCAATGCGTTGCGCCTGTCGCGGATGCAGACGATGCCCCTGCCGACGCCCGTAAATCAAGCGGCGTTTATGCATTGCAGAGTATGACGTGCCAGTTTCAGTTTCGTCCAAAATGCTACCGGGACGCTAACGGGCGCTACAGCGCGTTATGGATCGCATCAACAAGGTCGGTGCGTTCCCAAGAAAACCCGCCATCTTCTTCGGGCATACGCCCAAAGTGGCCGTAAGCGGCAGTGCGGGCATATATTGGCCGGTTCAGCCCAAGGTGCTCGCGGATACCGCGCGGGCTAAGGTCCATTTCCGCCTGTAACACTTCGGCAAGGCGTGCCGTGTCGACTTTGCTCGTGCCATGTGTGTCGATGTAAACAGATAGCGGGCGGGCGACGCCAATTGCATAGGAAAGCTGTATTGTGCAGCGTTCCGCCAGTTCAGCGGCCACGACATTCTTCGCCAGATAACGCGCAGCATAAGCCGCCGATCGGTCAACTTTTGTCGGATCTTTCCCCGAAAAAGCACCCCCGCCATGCGGCGCGGCACCGCCATAGGTATCAACGATAATTTTGCGCCCCGTCAGACCCGCATCTCCATCCGGGCCGCCAATGACAAATGTGCCTGTCGGATTTACAAAAAACTGGTCCTCGTCGCACATCCAGCCCTCGGGCAAAACATTATCGACAAATGGCCGGACCAGTTCACGCACATCATCCTGCGACAGCCCGGCATCATGCTGGGTGG
Organism: Rhodobiaceae bacterium UBA7378; assembly: GCA_002469805.1. Classification (GTDB taxonomy): domain Bacteria; phylum Pseudomonadota; class Alphaproteobacteria; order RS24; family RS24; genus UBA7378. The sequence continues at coordinate 13,489 of DKNW01000105.1, read as the reverse complement.
AAACCACAACAGAAGTTGCCGTCACCGGACGCCCGTTTTCATATTGCAGAGAAATTTGGCTTTTGCTGTCGGGGCCGAAACCGGCCACACGACCAGTGCGCCGGGCTTCGGCCATGTCGGCAAGAATACGATGTGAATAAGCTATCGGTGCTGGCATAAGTTCGGGCGTCTCACGACAGGCATAGCCAAACATTATGCCCTGGTCACCGGCACCGTCTTGGTCGACACCCTGAGCAATATGAGATGATTGACCATGGATATGCACCTGCACATCGGCGTCACGCCAGTGAAAACCATCCTGCTCATAGCCAATGTCGCGCACAGCGGCGCGTGCAATCTCATCAATCTCTTCGTTCGATACTAGCCCCTTCGGCCGAACTTCGCCGGCCAGCACAATCAGGTTTGTGGTTGTTAGTGTTTCGACCGCAACCCGGGCCTCGGGCTCGCGGGCCAGAAACGCATCAAGGATGGCATCTGAAATCCGGTCGCACACCTTGTCAGGATGCCCTTCCGATACTGATTCACTGGTAAAAACATAGCTCTTTTCAGACATGCCGAACTCCTGATTTACGGGAAATTTGCCTGAAATAGACCAATAAGCTCCTGAAGCGTCAAGCAAAAAATCGGAGGCTATTCGCCCGAAACACGGGCAATGCCTTCGATCATGGCCAGCACATCTCGGCGCATTTTCCGATCATCGATCTGCAAAAATGCACTGTTTAACTGGATGCCCTGACCGCTGGATACAAAGTCGAGGAAGGGGGATAAATGAGGGTCCTCAGCGAGAGCCTCCTGCATACCGGCTTCTTCATCATTGCCCGCGCCGTCAAAAAAGAACTGAACCGGCACATCGAGCACCTGCGCTAGTTCATAGAGTCGGCTGGCCGAAACCCGGTTCGTGCCTTTTTCGTATTTCTGGATTTGCTGAAATGTCAGCGATAATTTTTCTCCGAGCGCTTCTTGGCTCATTCCCAGCATCAGTCGGCGCATCCGCAATCGGGCGCCGATATAGCTATCTAATTCAGACTTATTTTTTCGAGGCATGATTTTCATTTTTTATTTTTAGTGCACCGGATTATGTCTTACTGAGGGTCCGGTATCAATTTATTTCTGTACCGTCGGCGACATAGCACCCACACGCTGATAAGCCAGATCAATGCATATGGCCCATGACCGACGCGGGCAAAAGTCGTTGGGTGCAGCGGTGGAGGCAGTTCCGCAACAATGACCCCGCTTTGCGCCAGCCCTATTTGCCCAACCGTGCGCCCGAAACCATCGACAAGGGCCGAAACACCCGTATTGGCAACCCTGACCAGTGGCAAGCCCTGTTCAACAGCCCGCAAGCTGGCTTGCGCCAAATGTTGATACGGCCCGGCACTGGTACCAAACCAACCATCATTTGTAACATTTACCAGCATGTCAGGGCGGGGGGTGGCTGCTGCCCGATAGGGGAAAATCGCCTCATAGCACACCAGCGGATTCAGACGGCGGCCATCGGGCAAAGTTATCGGTGTGCGGTCATGGCCGGACGTGTACCCACCCCGCAGCTGGGTAAGCTGGCGCAGACCTATGGCTTCCAGCACGCGCTGAAAAGGCAGATATTCGCCAAACGGCACCAGATGCGTCTTGTCACGCGTTGCCAACAACTGCCCGTCGCCCGACCACAACATAACACTGTTGAAATACCTCGTATCATTTGCATCGATCGTGCGCCGAATGGCGCCGGTCAGTAGGCTTGTGTCGCGCGGCAATAGCCCGGCAAGGCGTTTGGCAAAAGTGGTGCTTTCATCCAGATAAAGCGGCAGGGCGGCTTCCGGCCAGACGATTAGTCTTGCTGCCGGATTGTTTTGTATCGCACGGTGCGTTTGGTCGAACAGAGCATCAATAATATCGGCTCGCCGTGCCGGATCCCATTTTTCTTTTTGATCAATATTCGGCTGCACGAGAACAAGCTGGTTTGCCTTGGAGATTACATTCGAGCGCGTATCTGGTGCTAGCACACCTACCCGCACAACCCCGACACCAATAACGACAACAATTAAAGCCACGCCAATGCCGCGTGCGCGCGCGCCCGGATAGGCCAGCAGTGCCGCACAGATAAGCGCTAAAAGTCCGAGGCCATGGATACCGACCAACGCGACCCACTGGGAAGGGTAAACCCAGCTCGCGAAAACCATGGTGGGCAAATTCCACGGAAACCCGGTCAGCACATGGGCCCGTGCGGTCTCGCCCGCCGACCACATCAGCGCCAACAGTAAAAAAGCAGCTAGTTGGTTCTTGTCCAGACTGAAGCGCCGGCATAGTGCGCCCCAAAGTGTCACCGCACCCGCTGCAAACAATGCAAGGCCTGCGGGCAACAACGTGACCGCAAAAGGCAGCGCCCAGAGAAATTGTTCGGCATCAACCAAAAATGCATGGCCAATCCAATACAGGCCGACCAGCAATTGCCCGAATGCAAAGGCCCAACCCAGCAGAAATAATTGTGTCGGCCTTGAAACCGCACGCCAGGCATGCGTGAAAAAGACCGCATATGCGATGAAAAACAACGGTGCGACTCGTAACGGCGCGTAAGCAAACGGCACAGACATGCCAACAATAAAGACAATGAACGCCGGATGCCGAAACCAGCGCGCCGATAGCAGGCGTGTCATGCTGGTGGCGGGGTCACGAGCTTGACGTCCAGCGACTTGATGCGCCGCGGATCCGCATCACGGATAACAAACTCCACAGGTGGGCCGTCGGGCATTCGATGGCTGATAATTTCACCGCGTTGCGGCACCCGTCCCGCGATCGCGAAAACCAGCCCACCAAGTGTATCAATATCTTCGAACACGGTTTCATCAAAAACCGCACTACCAAGAACCTCTTCGAGTGTTTCGAGCGGCACACGCGCCGATGCCCGCCAGCTATCGGGGCTTGTCTGGCGCAGCGGTGCGGCACCAACATCATCGTGCTCGTCTTCAATGTCGCCGACAATTTCCTCGATCAAATCTTCGATTGTAACCAGTCCATCGGTGCCGCCATATTCATCAATCACCAGTGCCAAATGCGTGCGCGTTGCCTGCATCTTCAACAGAAGATCAAGGGCCGGCATGGAGGGCGGCACGAATAGCACCTCGCGCATAATGGTTTGAATGTTGAAAGGTGTGTCCGTGGGCTTGGCCAACTCTTTGCGCGCGGCGATTACATCCTTCAAGTGCAGCATGCCCACCGGACTATCCAGTGTATCGCGGTAAACCGGCATACGCGAATGACCGCTCCCGACAAAGACGGCCAGCACATCTTCGCCAACGGTTGATAAATCAATGGCACTGATATCGGCGCGCGGCACCATGACATCGTCAACGCGCACATCGCGAAACCCGAGTAGATTGCGCAGCATGTGGCGTTCTTCAAGCGAAAATTCGGTGCCTTCTCTTTCGGTCTCGTCGAGCGCATCTTCAATGCTTTCGCGCAAATTGGGCTCTTGCGTGCCGCGTAAACGCCGCCACAGGCGGGCCATGAATGTCTCGTCAGAGGTCGGATGCGTCAGGTCACTCATGCGCTGGACCTCGCGTGTCCGGGTCGGTTATCGGCATCGGCTGGGTGTCGCCATAGGGATCATCAAGGCCAGCATCAACCAGCAATGCCGTCTCCTTGGCTTCCATGCGCGCCGCATCCGTATCGTTTTCATGGTCGTAACCGAGCAAGTGTAATAACCCGTGCGTTAACAAATGCGCCAAATGGCTAGTGAAAGGCTTGTCGGCAGCTGCGGCTTCGCGCGCCAGCGTGTCGAAAGCCAGCACAATGTCGCCCAGCGCAAACGGCACGTCGGGAAAGCGCCCCGTATCATTGGTCCTATCATCAGTTGGACCAGCGTGCACGACAAAATCATGGGCTGGAAATGACAGCACATTGGTCGGCCCAGTCTTGTCGCGATAGCTGATATTCAAATCTGCAATCTGTGCGTCATCGGTCAACCGAACGCTCACCTCGCCATGCGAGGGCAAACCAAGCACCACGCCCAACTCGCCCAGCCATGTTTGTATATAGGCTATGTGAGGGTGCCAGCGCGCATCATCGCATACCACGTCAATGCCGAAGCACGCGGCCGGCAAAGGCTTATATTCCGATGGACTGTCAGGCTCCGGTTCGTCCTGCTCACTGGCCGGACCGATACTGGACATATTATGCATTATTTTTGCTCATTATTTTGCTCAACGCGCGACCCATCATCTGTAGAGGGGTTACGCGAAACGTCTGATTTGGTGTCGGTAGCCGCTTTGTCGGCCCCACGTTCAGGTAATTTAGCATCACGCCTATTATAGGCTTTAACAATACGCGTGACCAGATCGTGACGCACAACATCTTCTTCACCAAACCGCACAATGTCGACGCCACGTATTTTGGGCAGAATTTCCAGCGCATCCTTGAGGCCTGATTTCGCACCAAAGGGCAAGTCAATCTGGCTGGGATCGCCGGTGATAACCATGCGGGAGTTCTCGCCCATTCGGGTTAGAAACATTTTCATCTGCATGGGGGTGGCATTTTGCGACTCGTCCAAAATGACAAAGGCATTGGACAAAGTACGTCCGCGCATAAACGCCAGCGGGGCAATTTCGATTTCACCACTTTCCAGCGAACGCGCAACTTGCGGCCCGGGCAACATGTCGTAAAGCGCATCATAAAGCGGGCGCAAATACGGGTCGACCTTGTCGCGCATATCGCCGGGCAAAAAGCCCAAACGCTCGCCAGCTTCAACCGCCGGACGCGATAAAATAATGCGGTCTACCTGCCCCTCAACCAGCATCGCGGCAGCCGCAGCAACCGCAAGATAAGTCTTGCCGGTACCCGCTGGGCCAACACCCACGACCAACTCGCTTGTGAGCAGCGCCTTGATATACGCAGCTTGCGTAGTTGAGCGCGGTAAAACCTCGCGACGATTGGTGCGCAAGGCATCCAACTTCTCAAGACGGCGCGGTTGATCTACCGGCTTATCAGCCATTGCCGACCCGCCAAGGCTCAAACGCAACGCACCATCGACATCGCCACCACCGATCTGGCCGCCGCGCTCAAGCTGATGATACAAGGTATTAAGCACGAGTTCGGCACGCGCGCGCGCGGCTTGCTCGCCGGAAACGAACACCTGATTGCCGCGATTGGCAATCGATACTCCAAGTGCCTGCTCGATACGCACAAGGTTTTTGCCGTGCTCGCCGTAAAGTTCCGGCAGGAGGCGGTTATTGTCAAATTCGATGGTCATCGGTTCGTCGATCGTCGCACCGACTTGCCGGAGGTTTTTGTCAGACTTTGCCAATCAAAGCACCTGTCCTGAACAGCCATGAGTTTGTGTCATTGGCACCCATTCTTAAGACGGAAAAAATATGAGAACTTCATTGTTAAACTATGAGTAGATTTCCCCGCAATGGCAAGCCTCACCGCAGGGCGCCACGATAAATTTATAAAACTGTCATATCCGGTTTTAGCCATCGGCCAGCTCACCACTGAGGCTATTGGCATGCGCACCGGTGATCTTGACCAGTACAATGCGCCCGACAAGCTGGTCGAAATGATGCGCGTCCACACCAACATGAACGGGCTGAAGATACGGGCTGCGACCCGACATCTGACCCGGCTGGCGGCTAGGTTTCTCAAACAAAACCGGCAATGTTTGGCCGAGTTTTTCCTGATTAAACGCTATTTGTTGTGCGTTTAGGCGCTCTTGCAACCGGGCAAGGCGGGTGGATTTGACCGCCTCGTCAACTTGGACGTCATGGTCAGCAGCCGGCGTGCCGGGACGCGGCGAATATTTAAACGAAAATGCCTGCGCATAAGATACGGCCGCAACCAGATCCATGGTTGCGTCAAAATCGCTATCGGTTTCGCCTGGAAACCCGACGATAAAATCCGAAGACAAAGCGAGGTCAGGGCGCGCGCTGCGAAACGCGGCCACTAACCTGAGATATTCATCCGCTGTGTGTTTCCGGTTCATCGCCTTCAAAATACTGTCGGAACCCGATTGCACCGGCAGGTGCAGATACGGCATGAGTTTCGGATTAGCGCCATGCGCTGCAATCAGTGCGGCGTCCATATCGCGTGGGTGGCTGGTCGTGAACCGCAGCCTTTCAACGCCCGAAATTTCACCTAGCTGCCCCAGCAACCCGTCAAGCCGCAAGCCAGTTTCACGATCCTGCCACGCATTCACATTCTGGCCCAAAAGCGTGATCTCGCACACGCCCTGTTCAGCCAGCGCGCGCGCTTCCTCGACGATGTCTGTCGTGGCGCGGGACACTTCGGCACCGCGTGTATAGGGCACTACGCAAAAGGTGCAAAACTTATCGCAGCCTTCCTGAACCGTCACAAATGCTGTCGGGGCGCGGGTAATCGGCTGGCGCGGGGCCGCTTTCAGCGCAGCAAATTTCTCGTCGGCGGGAAACTCAGTGCGCACAAGACGCGGGCGCGTACCGGCCCGACGCCCGGCATCTAGATCATCGATCATATCGGGTAGCTGTTGGTAGGTCTGCGGCCCGAACACCATATCGACCATCGGCGCGCGATGGATCATTTCCTCGCCCTCAGCCTGAGCCACGCAGCCCGCGACGCCGATAATCATATCGCTATTTGCCTGTTTCAGCGGCTTCAAACGCCCCAGCTCCGAATAGACTTTCTCGGCGGCTTTCTCGCGTATATGACACGTATTCAGAATAATCATGTCGGCGCCTTCGGGCGCATTAACAGGCTGATATCCGGCCACGGCTAAGGCTTCGGCCATGCGTTCGGAATCATAGACATTCATCTGACAGCCATA
>DKNW01000105.1:5605-6402 GCA_002469805.1 Rhodobiaceae bacterium UBA7378 | reverse complement strand
TCATAGACATTCATCTGACAGCCATAAGTCTTGATGAAATATTTCTTGGCGTTTGTCGGCTTCATGGGCCTGACTTAACGACTTTCCGACGCCACGTCCAGCCCGGCATCATGGGAAATATCGTGCGCGATATCATCCTCATTTCCTGCGATGGTCGTAAAATGCACCAAAGACGCGTCTACTTTCTCGCAGGCCGCGCGCGCAATCTGTTTGCGGTCATGCATCACACTGGCAGGCAATGCCGGGTGAAAAGCAATATCAATGGTCAGCGGCTTAGTGGCGAGCGTGAATAAGAGATGCGGCACCAGCGCGGCATCCCCAAGCCACGCATATTGGTCGCGCAGCGCTTGTGTCATCACATGCCCATCAAGCGCGGTATAACTCAGCGCCGTGGGGTGAACCGCAATAGTGTTATCGCTACTATTGTCTTCCGGGGCGCACTGAACGGATGAGAACAGCGCGGATTTGAAAGGCATCGCGCCCGCACCATTGCCCGTCGTACCTTCGGCAAATAGCACCAGTCGATCGCCAGCAGAAAGCCGGTCTCTCATCAGATCGCGATTGCCAAGCGTATGGCGACCGCGTTCCCGCCTGATAAAAATAGTCTTTTGCAACATGGCCAGTTGCCCAAAAACCGGCCAGGTTCTCACTTCACTCTTAGCGACAAAAGAAACCGGAAACCGTGACCCGATCAACACAATATCTAGCCACGACACATGGTTGCTTGCGAGCAACGAGCCGGGCGGCGGTACATCTCCGTGGACGCGCACTTTAACACCGACAATTGCCAACAAGCC
>DKNW01000105.1:0-5211 GCA_002469805.1 Rhodobiaceae bacterium UBA7378 | reverse complement strand
CACCAAGATTTGCAATGGCCCCAAAATCAGGGTGAGAACGAGGAAAGCCGTCAAACGCGTGCCCGTCTTCAACGGGCGAAAAATTTTATCCATTTACTTTTTATCCAGCGGTACGCCGTATAGCTCGAGCCGGTGATCAACAAGCTTATACCCAAGTTTACGCGCGACCTCCTTTTGGAGTTCTTCAATGGCCTCATTGGTAAATTCGATAACTTGGCCAGTTTGAATATCAATCAGATGGTCGTGATGGTCGTCCGATACTGGCTCGTAGCGTGCCCGCCCATCGCCAAAATCATGTCGGGTGAGAATTCCGGCCTCTTCAAATAGGCGCACGGTTCGATAAACGGTCGCAATCGAAATGCCAGCATCTTCCAGCACAGCGCGACGATGCACCTCTTCGACGTCTGGATGGTCATTCGCCAGTGTCAGCACGCGCGCAATAACACGCCGCTGCTCTGTCATGCGCATGCCAGCCGTGACAGCCAAGTGTTCGATATCTGTGCCCGTATTCATAATTTACAATCACCCTTTTTTTCGCAATCGACCGGCATCCACCCGCATGCCCTCAGGTCACACCGCATCAAATGCGCATCTATATTAGCATAATATCGAGGCCGACTGCCATGGCAGATAAATCCAAGGCCAGAATATAAAGCTCGGGCAGCGTGATTATTCGCCGCCACCTCAAGAAATATATGCCGCACTTGATAAGCCGAAGCTGCCAGATGCGCCGCCGCGCGAACTAAATCACGCCCGTGTCCGGCCCCGCGCGCCGCAGGTACAACGCCCAGACTTAGAATTTCGGCCTCATCGGCAACGCAACGGATCACGATGAAGCCCTGCGACGTTCCCAGCGCATGCACACCAGCCCCACGCAGCAATTTGGCGAAGGCATCACCCGACCAAGGCCGCTCGAAACACGCCGTATGCAAGGCAGCAAGCGCGTCTGCATCATGCAAAGGTTCAATCACCTCCAAGGTCAAGTGTTGTGCTCATCATCAAATAGGAGACGCTTGGCCGGATCCGGCAGGGTCGCATCAGGCGGGCGCAAATATAAAGGCGTTGCGCGAAATCTTGCGAGATCCCCCAGCGCATAGCTTGCAGCATGGGCTGCCAGAATAGACGCTTGCGGCCAAGCCGGAGCCGGGTCCGCACGAAATTCACTTTGCGTGGGCGTGCAAATAGCGGCCGCGCCCGTACCGATAACAGCCATTGGCGCACCCGGATAAACGCCAGCCAAATCCCAACATGCCGCTAAGCTGCGCGCTGTCGGAGCCTCGCACGGCGTGCCATCAGCAGTGCAAATTTGCGTATAATAAGTGTCGCGCCGCGCATCGACAGCCACAAGGCGGTGCGCTTGTGTAGAAGAACCCAGCGCCATCATATGCAGCGTACTAAAGCCAGCCACCGGCACAGCCATGGCAAGGGCGAGACCGCGCATGGCTGAAATACCCACGCGGACACCGGTAAATGTGCCCGGCCCAATGGTCACGGCCAGCGCATCGACTTGCGCCCAGATATCCGGCGCGGTGGTTTTGATGTCGGCCAATAGTGGCAATAATGCTTCGGCATGACCACGCTGCATGTCAACCAAACGGTCCTCGATTACCTCACCTGCATGCCACAGCGCAGCCGAACATGCGCCTTGCGTCGTGTCGCAGGCAAGGATGGTTTTCGGCATCATGATGATATAGCGCCGCTAAACAATCTCGCACGCGTCGTCAAATGCCAAACGCGGCGACCGTTCAAATAAGCCAGCCGGATCGCCATAGCCGAGATTGCACAAGAAATTCGTCTTGAAACGCCCATCAGGGAAAAACGCCGCGTCCACGCCAGCCGGATCAAACCCCGACATCGCGCCAACATCAAGCCCTAGCGCACGCGCGGCCAGCATGAGGTATCCGCCTTGCAGCGAACTATTGCGAAAGGCCGTTTGTTCAGCCAGCTCGTTATTGCCGGCAAACCAGTTCACCGCATCTGGGTTATGAGGAAAAAGTTGCGGCAATAATTCATAAAATTTAGTGTCATAAGCCAAAATCGCGCAAACGGGCGCGGCCACGGTTTTTTTGCGATTATCTTCAAGCAAATGCGGTAGGAGACGTTCTTTGGCCTCATCTGACACCACAAAAACTACCCGCGCAGGCGAACAGTTTGCGCTGGTCGGAGCCATTTTCACCAGATCATAAAGTTGCGTCAGTAAGCTAGGCGCAACGGGCCTGTCCTGCCACGCGTTATGCGTGCGACCTTCGAGAAAAATCCGGTCGAGCGCGGTGACGTCGAGCGGTTCGTGATCTGTGGAATGCGACATGAGTACCCCGTTGGTTACATAACTGCCCGAACCTCGGTGATCGAGGGAATGTAATGCTTGAGCAAGTTTTCAATACCGTGTTTCAGCGTCGCCGTGGCACTGGGGCAGCCCGCGCACGCACCGCGCATATGCAATGACACCACGCCATCCGTGTAGCCATGGAACACAATGTCACCACCATCTTGGGCAACGGCAGGTCGCACACGTGTGTCGAGCAATTGTTTAATCGCGCCGATTATTTCCGCATCGGGGCCGCTTACCTCGGCAGCCGTGTCGTCGTTATCCGTGCTGCGCGACGCGTTAGCATGCATGACCGGCAAACCAGCAACAAAATGATCCATAATGGTCGTCAAAATAGCAGGTTTAATATGCTGCCACTCGGCATCATCTTTGGTCACGGTAATGAAATCGGCACCCAAAAACACACCGGTAACATGGTCCAGCGCAAACAGTGCGCTCGCCAGCGGCGACGCTTCAGCTGCTTGTGCATTGGGAAAATCTGCCGGCGGCTGATCTCCCATCACATTCTGGCCCGGCATAAATTTCAGGGTTGTAGGGTTCGGCGTTGCTTCGGTCTGGATAAACATATCTGCCTCCGGATTCGGTTATCTGTACGCTATATATAGGAATATATACGACGTTTTCATGGGTTTTACGTCAACGCATCTATTTCGTCATCTGATAGGTCGCCTGGCACGACCGTCACCGGAATATGAAAAGTGGATTTTCCCGTGCCAAGTGCCGATACAAGCGGCCCAGGGCCACCCGCATCGGACCCCGATGCCAGCACCAGCGTAGAGATGGTTTTATCTTCATCAATCAGCCGGTTTATTTCTTCGCTCATCTTGCCTTCGCGAATATGCGTGCGCGGTTTTTCACCGCCCAGCATTTCCACCATGGCGCTGCATTCGGCCAGCACCCGCTCGGCCTCAATGCGCGCATCTTCGCGCATCAGGCTCTCAACGCCCAACCAATGTTCAAACCCCCCAGGTTCTAGCACCAGCAAAAGCGCCACCTTGCCCCCTGTGCCATGCGCACGGCGCGCGGCAAACCGCAAGGCGGCATGCGCTTCTGGCGACCCATCGACAACAACGAGAAATTTACGCTGTAAGTGTTGGCTTAAATCCATACGCAATGGTCGCATGTTTCCGGCGCGGCAAACAAGCCCGATTTGAATGCGCGCATGACGAACCGCACCTTACTGCCCATTCCTCACCACCCAAAGCGTGCTGCAGATGCCTTGCTCACTATCTAAGGGGCTTGTAAAAAGCCAACAGCTTCGCGCACCTCGTCCATAACATCTGCTGCAATGGCGCGCGCGCGCGCCGCACCATCGCCAAGCGCCACATCAACGCTGGCTGGGTCATCCATCAATTTGCGCATCTCGGCCCCGATCGGTCCGATCGTCGCAATGGCCAGATCAGCCAGTTCCTCTTTCAGTTTTGAAAACTGCGCACCGGCAAATTGCTCGACAACCACATTGAGAGGTTTAGCGCCAAGCGCCGCATAAATGCCTATTAAATTAGCCGCTTCGGGGCGGTCTTCCAGCGCCGCAACGCTATCGGGCAATGCATCTGGATCAGTTTTGGCTTTGCGTATTTTGCGTGCAATATCGTCGGGCTGGTCAAGCATGGTGATACGCGACAAGTCTGACGGGTCAGATTTCGACATTTTCTTCGCCCCGTCGCGCAACGACATCACGCGGGTTGCCGGACCCTGAATAAGCGGTTCGGGTTGGGGAAAAAAATCCGGTCGGTCAAAATCATTATTAAACTTCTGCGCAATGTCGCGGGCCAACTCCAAATGCTGCTTCTGATCGTCACCCACCGGCACATGCGTAGCCCGATACAGCAAAATATCTGCCGCCATCAGATTGGGATAGACATAAAGCCCAACAGAGGCTTTTTCGCGGTCTTTGCCAGCTTTTTCCTTGAACTGCGTCATGCGATTTAGCCAGCCCATGCGAGCGACACAGTTTAATACCCACGCTAGTTCAGCATGTTCAGGCACTTGCGCTTGATTAAAAATAATATGCTGCGACGGGTCGACGCCAGCCGCAATGAAAGCGGCGGCGACTTCGCGCGTATTATTACGTAACTCGGCAGGGTCTTGAAACACCGTAATGGCATGCAGATCAACCACACAATATAGACACTGATGCGTTTCCTGCAGGGCCACGAAATTTTTAATTGCGCCCAGATAATTCCCCAGATGCAGGTTCCCCGTCGGCTGAACACCGGAAAACACCCGTGCGGTATGTGTCACCATAGCGGCCTCCCTCGACGAGATATGGTTTTTAAAGAGACATGGTTAGAAACATGTTTATTGCCAATTATTGCCCCTGATGCAAGCCATCAGCGTCCGCGCAACGCCCGCAAGTCGCGCGCGCCACCGGCAAAATAACACAGCCCCGCAAACACACACATGCCTGCACCCACCAGCACCGCCAACAAACCCGCTCGCGCGCCGAATGAAAGCCCAGCAAGCGCCGGTTCCGGCATCCATATCTGGGCGCCGTAGCCAATGACCGCGCCCATGACGAGGCTTGCCATAAGCTGCACCGCCAACTGGCGCACCAAGACAGCACCTGGCCGCCAGAGGCCCTGTCGCCACAACCGTGTCAGCATCAGCGTAACGGTTAGCCAACCCGCTACCGCCGTCGCCAGCGCAATAGCTACATGTCCCATATACCCAAACAAAGATAATGACAGCGTAATATTTGCCGCCACCCCGACCGCGCCATCTATGAACGGGCTGCGTGTATCTTGCCGCGCAAAGAAAAATGGCTGTAGCGCTTTAATCAAAACAAATGCCGGCAGGCCGATGCAAAAAAATTGCAACCCCGCAGCCGTCGCACGTGTATCTGCCGCGGAAAACGCGCCGCGCTCAAAAAGCACATTCAC
>DKNW01000090.1 GCA_002469805.1 Rhodobiaceae bacterium UBA7378 | reverse complement strand
GGACACCAGCCGCACGCGCCGCACCTGTATCGGCCTCGCTGTCTCCAAGAAGCACGGTGTTTGCCGGCGTGCCGCCGAGCCGTGTCATCGCAGTTTCTATCATTTCTGGATCGGGTTTGCGGGTTGGCAGTGTGTCGCCGCCCAACAGCACATCAAAATATCCTTGCAGGTTGAGGCGGAATAAAAGTTTCGCAGCCAGCCCTTCGCGCTTATTGGTGACGACGCCCATCTTTATGCCGTGGGCGCGGGCGCGGTCGAGAATGGGCATGAGATTGTCGAAGATGCGCGTACCGTGATCAATGTTCTGGTCGTACCACAGCACGAATTCATCTGTTGCCGCGGCCATCTCAGCTTCGGATAATGTACGCCCGTATTCGGCAAACCCGCGTTGCAAAATCATGGCTGCGCCGCCGCCAATCAGATGTCGTACACGGTCTTCCGGTAAAGGGGCCAATCCGTGCTTGGACAGAATATAGTTCATGGCGGCGTGAAGGTCGGGGTTGGTGTCCGCCAATGTTCCGTCAAGATCGAAAAGCAAAACCGCCATATCGCACGCCTCCAAAAGCTATCCTGCATTGCTATAGCGTTGTTATGGCGCACATGCTACACGGAAAGAATGGCCCCACGACACCTTCTTCTTATGATTATCATCTGCCTAGTTTGGGGTTTCACATTCGTTGCTGGCAAGGCCGGCGTTTCCGAAATACCGCCCATGCTGTTCACCGCTCTACGCTATATGCTGCTGGCGGCGATATTGTTGCCTTTCTTGCGGATTGTCGAGGGGCATATGTCGGAGGTGTTTTTCATCTCCTTAGCGATGGGCTCGGCGCATTTCTCGTTGTTTTATGGCGGCATGTCGCTTGCCGAAAATGTATCCGCCGTGGCTGTCGCCACGCAACTTGGCGTGCCATTTGCCACAATCATGTCCATTGTTTTTTTAGGCGAGCAAGTTGGCTGGCGGCGCTGGACAGGCATCTCTATGGCGTTTGTCGGAGTTATGGTTATTAGCTTCGACCCAGCTATTATAAGTGAGCGCCTCGGCTTGATACTGGTCGTCGGTGCAGCTTTTATCGGCTCGCTCGGCACAATCGTGATGAAGCGCATCACCGATACTGGCGTCTACCAGATGCAGGCTTGGATAGCGATGTTGAGCTGGCCGCCGCTGATCGCGGTATCACTGATTTTCGAGGCCGACCATGTTGCGGTCCTGTCACAGGCGACTTGGCAGGGTTGGGGCGGGGTCATCTATACCGCGCTGGGCGCGAGCCTCGTCGGGCATGCTGGTATGTATTATCTGTTGCAGCGTTATGATGTATCGATCACATCGCCGCTGACGCTCATGGCGCCAATATTTGGCATCATGTTCGGTGTGTTGATCTGGAACGACCAGTTGGGCTTGCGTTTCTGGCTCGGTGGCGGCCTGACGTTGATGGGCGTGTTGATTATCGGCTTGCGTAAGCGCGAATATGCACCTGCCGGAGCGACGTTGTGAACCGCTCAATTACTGCTCGACCTTCGCCCAATTTCAACAACCGCGCCGATGACCAGCCCATTTCAATGCTGGTTTTGCATTACACAAATATGGCTGATGCCGAAGCAGCGCTGGCGCGGCTGTGCGATCCAACTTCAGAGGTGTCGGCGCATTATCTGATATCGTGCGATGGCGAGATTTTTGCGCTGGTCGATGAAGTGCATCGCGCTTGGCATGCAGGTGTTTCGGCTTGGCAAGGCGAAACCGATATTAATAGCTGTTCCATTGGTATCGAGTTGGACCATATCGGTCATGATATCGGCCCCGACATCACCATGGCGCCTTATCCCGCGGTACAGATGGATGCGCTGATTGAATTGGCCGGCGACATTGTTGCCCGCCACGCCATTCGCCCCGATCGGGTCCTTGGGCATAGCGATATTGCACCGGGGCGTAAAATCGACCCGGGCGAGGCATTTGACTGGGCCAGCCTTGCCCGCGCAGGTATCGGTCTATGGCCCGATGATACGCTGCCGGAGGATGTGCCGACGCTGACAAATGGCGACACAGGCCCCGCCGTGGCCGCGCTACAGCAGGCATTGCGGGCATATGGCTATGCGCTCGCGCATGACGGCAGATTTGGGCCGCATATGGAGGCGGTTATTCGCTCTTTTCAGCAACATTTTCGGCCGTCACGCGTCGATGGTGCAGCCGATGGAGAGACCCAGACCAGGGTTTATGCCGTTTGTCGGGCGCGTTCCGCGCTTGACCAAGCCAGTATTTCGCCGTAATGAACGCGCGGGTCAGATAGTCGGGTGATCGCGCTCGCGCAAGCGGGGGAGGAAAGTCCGGGCTCCACGGAAGCACGGTGCCGGATAACGTCCGGCGGAGGCGACTCCAGGGAAAGTGCCACAGAAAGCAAACCGCCCGTAAGGGTAAGGGTGAAAGGGTGCGGTAAGAGCGCACCGCGCTGCCGGTAACGGCAGTGGCAGGGTAAACCCCGCCGGGAGCAAAACCAAATAGAAGCGGTACATGGCCGGTTTCCGGGCCACTGCTTGGGTAGGTTGCTTGAGGTGTCCGGTAACGGGCATCCCAGATGAATGATCACCGCCATCCTTTGGATGTGCACAGAACCCGGCTTACAGACTGTCTGACCCCCTATTTTCTCCATGAACCAGCAGGCGCGCCGCGCCTGAAACGGGCTAAAATGCCCCTAATTTCCCATTTTACCTGTCAATAATCCCATTGACACCCATATATTCCCATGGTATCCCAAACAATCCCATATTGGGTTATGCGCGCCGACGGGTGCGTTTGCGAAGGAATGGAGGGTGGCGTGACAGCGTTCATGTCAACGATCAGTGGTAAAATAGACGCCAAAGGCCGCGTGTCCGTGCCGTCTGTCTTCCGTTCCGCAATCGCAGCCCAAAATGGCGATGTCGCCAGCCCTCACGGAATTTTCGTCTATCCCTCCTTTACCGAAGATGCGATCGAAGGTGGCGGCCAGTCTTTGATGAATGATATTGGCGCCATGGTAGACAGGCTAGACCTGTTTACCGAGGAACGCGACGCGCTAGCGACCTCACTGTTTGCCGATAGCCATCATCTGA
>DKNW01000056.1:1365-22809 GCA_002469805.1 Rhodobiaceae bacterium UBA7378 | reverse complement strand
AAACCCGCGCTGCCTAAAAGTTTTTGACGGCGTGGGCTGGGTATCGACCGCGCAAGACGCATTATCTGATGCTTTATCTGGCGTGCGCGTTGAACGCTTTGATGCCATTGCGGATTTTTCCGATGTGTCGCCAGAACTGCCCGAAATCGCCTCGCACCGTATGTTGCTGGGCGTGACGGCGCGGGTGCTGGATGCGCTGGTTGGAGCGACAAGCTGGCATCTGGGAACCGCCGCCAATAAGACGCGGTTCGGCAATGCGCTACCTGTCGCGCGCGATACTGTCGTGACCGGCCTCGCCAATCCGCCCGACGTTATCTGGTCACCAACCCGGCTCACCGTAACCCCCAATGATGGCACGCTTACATCAGGGCGCGTTGCACTTGCCATTTTCACGCTGGTTCTGCCAGTACCAGATATGGTTTGATCGCCGCGTCACCCTTTCCCGAAGCAAGGGTTTTGATCCGGCGGGCTGCTACTGGTCATCTCGCGGCGTTATGATATGCTCCGGCAACGCTGGAGGTTAGTAACAATGTCTCGATTTACTGAACAAGCCCGCTCGGTGAGCGACGCACTGGATACCCGTTTTTCATGCCGTGCCTTTAAGGATACGCCCGTGCCGGAAGAAGATATTCGCGCCATTTTAAATACGGCGATGCGGGCACCATCGGGCGGCAATTTGCAACCTTGGCATGTGTGGGTCGCGCAAGGCGCGCCGCTGGCTGACTTTGTGGCGAGCATCAAAGAGAAGATGGCTGAAACCCCAGGCGGCGAAGGCTCGGAATATCATATTTATCCGCCGGACTTAATCGATCCATACAACACGCGCCGCCGCGACCTTGGCGAGCGCATGTATAATGCCATTGGCGTTGCCCGTGAAGACAAGATCGGGCGGCTTGCACAAATGGCGCGAAACTTCGAATTCTTCGGCGCGCCATGCGCTATGTTTTTTGCCCTCGATAAATCGATGCAGGAGGGACAGTGGTCGGATATGGGCATGTTCATTCAATCGATTATGCTTTTGGCCCGTGAACGCGGTCTACATTCTTGCCCGCAGGAGGCGTGGGCAATCTGGACCCCTTCGGTTAAGGCGTTTTTGAGCATTCCCGACAATATGACGTTCTTTTGTGGTCTTGCGCTTGGATACGCGGATGACGAAAACCCGATTAATAACTGGGAAAGCCCTCGCGCACCGATTGATGAAATGGTGCGCTTTGTCGGTTTTTCGGACTAAGTTTTGAGTGCCTCCCTAAGCATTTGGTTTTTCTGGTGCGCGATGGCGGTGCTTGCCGTGGGTACGATCTGGTATCTTGTCGGGCCGGTGCGCGCGACCGGCCGCCGTCGCTTTGCAACTGCTATGCTTATGGGCTTTCCACTGCTGGCCATTGTCATCTATTTGGTGATGGGGCGTGCCGATATGCCGGACCAACCCTTGCAGGCGCGTCTGGCA
Organism: Rhodobiaceae bacterium UBA7378; assembly: GCA_002469805.1. Lineage (GTDB taxonomy): Bacteria > Pseudomonadota > Alphaproteobacteria > RS24 > RS24 > UBA7378. The sequence goes on along the minus strand of DKNW01000056.1, from coordinate 21,362 downwards.
GGTCCGGTTGAAAGTTTGCCGCCCGCGGCGGTGAAAGCTCGCCTCGAGGCAGAGTTGCGCCAGCGTCCCGATGATCCGCGTGGCTGGCGATTGCTGGCGCGGTTGCGCGGAAGCGTTGGTGACCATGCCAAGGCAGCCGATGCGTGGCAGCGATTGATTGCGCTGGGCGAGAACGATGCCGAAGCCTATACCGGTTTGGCTGTTGCGTTGATCGAACAAGATGGCGGGGTTGTGAGCGCGGCGGCTTTCGATATTCTAAAAATGGCGCGTGACGCAGATGCGACCAATATGCAAGCTGGTTTCTGGACCGCAATTGCGTTGCGCCAACAAGGGGCTGATGACGAAGCGCGTGCTGCTTTTATCGCGCTCAGAAAAAACCTGCCTGATGCGTTGCCGCTCGCCGCCATGCTCGATAGAGAAATTGAGGCGTTGGCCCCTACAACCGCGCCGCGCTAGATGCGGCTTTATGAACATGGTCATGATCGGTGTTTCAGGCGTATAGTGCGTAAAATTTCGAGGATGTGATGTCACCTAAACGCGCCCGCGCGGCGATGATAATTTCCGGTCTGGGGTTTTTGGCTCTGGCTGCAACGTTGGCACTCACCGCGCTGGAAGATAATATCGTGTTCTTCCGCGCGCCCAGTGAGCTGGCACGTGCGCCTGTCGAAGCTGGCATTGCGTTGCGGGTTGGTGGCCTCGTTGGTGAAAACACAGTGCGCCGCGATGGGCTGAATGTGCGCTTTCAGATCACTGATTTGGCGCATGATGTTGAAGTTCGCTATACCGGCATGCTACCGGATCTGTTCCGCGAAGGGCAGGGCGTGGTGGCCGAGGGCCGGTTTGATACTGCGGGCGTGTTCGTCGCTGATACGGTTCTGGCGAAACATGACGAAACCTATATGCCGCCAGAAGTGGCGGAGGCGCTGAAAGCCTCAGGGCGTTGGCAGGCTGATGCCCGGCATCCGGGTGAAAAAACTGATCCCGCCGCCGCTTACGGAGCGTCTGCCAAATGATTGCCGAGTTTGGTCACTTCGCTTTAATTTCGGCGCTTTGCGTATGTCTGGTGCAGGTCGGGGTTGCATTTTCCGGTGCCGCATCTGGTGCCTCCGACCTTATGCGGATGGGCGATAATGCCGCGCGTGCGCAATGCGGTCTTGTATTTATCGCCTTTGGCGCCCTGACTTATAGCTTTGTCGTGTCCGACTTCTCATTGGCCGTGGTGCATGCCAATAGCCATATCGCCAAGCCGCTTGTTTATAAAATCGCGGGCGTTTGGGGCAATCATGAAGGTTCAATGTTATTGTGGGTATTGATCCTTGCGCTATACGGCGCGGCGTTCTCGGTTTTCGAACGCGCCATGCCGCAAACCCTGCATGCGCGTATTCTCGCCGTGCAAGGGCTGATGGGCATTGCATTCCTTGTTTTCCTGCTGGCGACCTCCAACCCATTTTCCCGCCTCGATCTCGCGCCGTTTGAAGGGCGCGGCCTTACCCCGATTTTGCAAGACCCGGCCCTCGCCGCGCATCCGCCTTTGCTGTATGCGGGCTATGTCGGTTTTTCCATGACATTCTCCTTCGCCGTTGCCGCCCTGTTGGAGGGGCAGGTCGATCGCGCATGGGCGCGCTGGATGCGACCATGGACTTTGCTGGCGTGGGTGTTTCTTACCCTCGGTATCGCGCTTGGATCGTATTGGGCATATTACGAGTTGGGCTGGGGTGGTTTCTGGTTTTGGGACCCGGTAGAAAATGCCTCACTCATGCCATGGCTTGCCGGCACGGCACTTCTACATTCTGCGCTGGTGGCCGAACGCCGTGGCACATTGATCAACTGGACATTGTTGCTGGCAATTGTAACTTTCGCCTTGTCGCTGGCTGGCACATTTCTTGTGCGGTCCGGCGTGCTGACATCCGTCCATGCTTTTGCCAATGATCCTGCGCGGGGCGTTTTTATTCTGGCAATTCTCGCGCTATTTACCGGTGGCGGTCTGGCGGTCTATGGCTTGCGTGCACCTGCATCTTCGCGAGACGGGTTTCAACCGGCTAGCCGGGAAGCCCTGCTCGTTACGAATAATATCTTTCTTGCCACCGCAACCGTCACGGTTTTTGTCGGCACAATATATCCGCTCGTTCTCGACGCGATCGGTGGCCCCAAAATTTCCGTTGGTGCGCCCTATTTCAATGCCGTATTTGCGCCCCTCACAATCCCCTTTCTCATTATGTTACCGCTTGGCCCCATGTTGGCTTGGCGCGGTGACACCTTCTCCTCTCTTTTTGGTAGGCTAGCACCAGCGGCGTTGGCGGCGGTGCTGGTGACATGCGGGCTTGCCCTTACGCGCAGTGGTACGCCCCTGCTGGCGTTGGTGCTATTAGGCGGAGCGTTCTGGCTCGTTGGCGGCGCATTGACCGATATGGTCGAGCGGTTACGACGGCTTAAAAATCTGGCGCAGACCCCGCTATTATCAGCACCTGTGGCTCATGCGGGGCTGGGCGTGATGATTATCGGTATCATTGCCGCAACGGCGTGGCGTCAAGAATTGGTGGTGGCAGTTGCGCCTGGTGACCAGTTGCGCATTGCCGGTCAATCTTTGCGTTTTGAGGGTGTACGTGAGCGCGCCGGCCCAAACTTCACCTCTGAGCAAGCCAGTCTTGTATATCTGGACGGCCCGCATGAAGGTGCTGACCTGCGACCCGAGCGGCGCTTTTACGAAGCAGAACGCAGCCAGACCACCGAGGCTGCTATTACCACTGACCTAACCGGACATCTTTATGCTGTGATCGGCGAGCCGGTCGACGGCAAACGCGTTGTACGCATCTGGTATCATCCGTTTGTCGCCCTCATTTGGCTTGGGGCTGTTTTGATGGCATGCGGCGGAGCCTTGGGTCTAGTTGGGCGTGTGCGCCTTGCCGGTCGGATGCACCAAAGCGGGGGTGCAGCGTGATAATGGGGTGCATCGGCTTGTCCGCAACCCGTGTTGTTAGTGTTGTGATCATGCTCGCTTTAATCATCAGCGCTTTATCAATGCCAATGCTTTTATCGGGGGCGGCCCATGCTATCGACCCGGGCGAGGCGCTTTCCGATCCGACGCTTGAAGCGCGTGCGCGGAATTTGTCGTTGGAGTTTCGGTGTCTGGTTTGCCAGAACCAGTCGATTGATGATAGCGACGCGCCACTGGCCCGCGACTTGCGGGTAATGGTACGCACGCGCTTAGTGGCTGGAGACACAGATGCGGAAATTCGCACCGCAGTGACCCAGCGTTATGGCGAATTTGTTTTATTCAGGCCGCGTTTCGCTGGCCACACGCTCATATTATGGCTGTTGCCACTTCTCCTTCTGGGGCTTGGCGGCTGGTTGGCGCGCGGGGTGTTTTCGCGTGCCACTTCATCTGACGTTGAATAGGCGTTAGGGTGTCGTCATGGACACGAGCGAACAATTAAACGTGCTACTTGTTGAGGATGATGCCGCCGCCGCGGGGCTGGTATCGGAAGCGCTTGGCAATGTCGGACATCGCGTCGCGCATGCAAGCGACGGTGAAGCGGGACTGGACATGGCGAGCACGGGCGGGTTCGATATTCTGATTGTCGATCGCATGTTGCCAAAGCTCGACGGCCTGAACATGGTCAGGCAGTTACGCGATCAGGGAAATCGGGTGCCGGTACTGTTTTTGTCGGCGCTCGGCGAAGTTGAAGATCGTGTCGATGGCCTACGGGCGGGCGGCGATGATTATCTCGTTAAGCCTTTTGCGATTGCCGAGCTGACGGCCCGACTAGAAGCGCTGGCGCGCCGGCAGCTAGGTGCCAGCGATACCGCGCTCACTTTGGCAGATCTGACCCTTGATTTGGTTGCTCGGACCGTTACCCGCGCCGGTGTATCAATCGACATGCAGCCGCGCGAATTTGTGCTGTTAGAATATCTGATGCGCAATCAAGACAGGGTTGTTACCCGCCGCATGCTGCTGGAGAATGTCTGGAATTATCAGTTCGACCCGCAGACCAATGTGATCGATGTTCATATTTCGCGGCTGCGCGCAAAAATTGATCGCGGTTTTACCCCGGCCTTGCTGCATACGGTGCGGGGATCGGGCTATGTGATGCGCGCCGGTGATGGCTAGCATGAACACGCGCACCCATACCCGCCTTCGTCCTTCTCTTCGAACGCCCCGTCAGACATCTCTTTTGCGCAGTTCAGCCTTTCGTGGCGCGCTTGTTTACCTTGCTGTGTTTCTCGCTATGACGGGCGGCACGCTGGCGTTTTTATATAGCGAAATGGCACGTTCGTTGAGCCAGAGCGCGGACCGGTTGGTGTGGCAGGAAGCGGCTGTACTGTCGCGCCTACATACCATGCAAGGTACGGATGCGTTGCAAAATTTCGTCGCGACCCGCGGGCAGGCAGGCGGCGAAATGGTTTATTTTCTGGCAGACGGGCTGGGCACGCGACTCGCTGGCAATCTGGCGGCATTTCCGACACCTGAGCAAACCAGCCGCACAGCCGACGATTGGGTGACGTTCACAGCATTGCGAGGCGATACCGCATCCGGCATGCCAGTGCGCGGGCGCGTGGTGGTGCTGGATGATGACCTGGCGCTTTTAGTGGCGCGGGATATCACGCCGCAAACAACCCAGCTCGCCACCCTGTTGCGGGTGTTTGTTGGAGCGATGGGTGGGCTGTTGCTGGTCGGTCTGTTTGGCAGTGTCGTCTTGGCGCGGCGCACATTGGCGCGCGTTGAGATTATCACCGAAAGCCTGCGCGATATCATGCAAGGCCGCTTTGATACGCGTGTGAAAATGGCAGGCAGCGGCGATGAAATGACCCTGCTTGCCGATCAGTTAAATGCGATGACGGCCCGTGTTGATGCGCTGATGTCGTCCATGCGCGAGGTGACTGATAATATCGCCCATGATTTACGCACGCCGCTCAATAGGTTGCGTGGGCAGTTGGAACTGGTGCATGCGCAACTTGATGATGCGTCGGCGTCGCGCGATCCTCTGATCGCGCCGCTCGAACAATGCATGCATGACATTGATGCTTTGCTAGAAAATTTTGCCGCGCTTTTATCGCTGTCACGGATGGAAAGCGGAGCCGTTGCGCGCGAAACCGAAGATGTCGATTTAAACGCCGTGGTTGCAGATATCGCCGAACTATATGCGCCTGCGTTTGAAGAAGCTGGTGCGCGTCTTGATGTTGTAATGCCGGAAGGCCCAGTGCGCATCCTTGGTGCCCGGGCGTTGATCAGTCAGGCGATTGCTAATCTGGTTGAGAATGCGCTGAAATATGCATGCGTGCCGAAGCACGCTATCACGCTTGAGCTGTCGCAGCGGGCCACGCAGACGGGTGTTTTTTTTGATATTTGTGTGCGCGATTGCGGGCCGGGCATCGCTGCACCGGATAGGGCACGGGCTAAGGCACGTTTCGTCAGACTTGAGCCAAGCCGACACCTTCCCGGGTCGGGTATCGGTCTATCGTTGGTGCAGGCAATCGCCCAAGTGCACGGGGGTGAGCTGACGCTGCGCGATAATGACCCGCACGGGCTGGTGGCGACGCTCACCATGTCAGCAGGAGCCGTGTAAGCCGGTGGCCCCGTCTTTTTTCGATTCGATTGACGACAACCCCGCGCCTCTAGGTGCGGTTGATCCTGCCCATGCGCACGCTTTGCTGGAAGATATCGCCAATACCTATTCAGCGGCCACGCGCGATGTGTTCACCACCCATATCTGTTTATTTGAGCGCATCGTCGAGGGCAGTTCCTTTCTCTCCACTTTGTTACGGCGCTACCCCGACATCATTGCCGCACTGGAAAAGCAGTCGGCTGAAGAGGTCGCCGATCAGGTGTTAGATGCTTTGCCTGCCGCGATATCTGCTTGCGATAATCGCGACGCGGTCATGGTGGCATTGCGAAATGCGCGCAACCAAATTGCGCTGATAACTGCACTGGCTGACATCACAGGCATGTGGGATGTGCGCGCCGTAACAGCGTGCCTAAGCCGGTTGGCAGATCAATGCGTTGCGGGCGCGATCGACTGGTTGTTAAACGAAGCGGTTGCGGCTGGCAAGCTGGCGCAATTTTCGCGGGCTGGTTTGATTGTGCTGGCGATGGGTAAGCATGGTGGCAGAGAGCTCAATTATTCCTCCGACATTGACCTGATTGTGTTTTACACGCCTGATGCCATGCCGCTGTCGGCGAACGTCGATACCCGCAAATTTTATGTCACGCTGGTGCGCGATATGGCGGCGTTGTTGCAAACGCCCACGGCAGAAGGTTTTGCGTTTCGCGTGGATTTGCGCCTGCGGCCCGACCCCGGCGCAACTCAAGTGGCAATTTCAGTTCCTGCCGCGCTGTCCTATTACGAAACAGTAGGTCAAAACTGGGAGCGCGCGGTGTTCATCAAAGCGCGACCGATCGCTGGAGACATGGAAGCAGGCGCGGCGTTTTTATCTGAAATCGGCCCGTTTATCTGGCGGCGTTATTATGACTTTGCCGCCATAGAAGATGTACATTCAATGAAACGCCAAATACATGCCGTGCGCGGGCATGGCGATATTGCGGTGCGCGGGCATAATTTGAAATTGGGGCGCGGCGGTATTCGCGAGATAGAGTTTTTTGTGCAAACCCAGCAATTAATTGCAGGTGGCCGCGACCCGGCTTTGCGGGGCCAGACGACGGTCGGTATGCTGGATGCGCTGCATGCGGCGGGATGGATTTCGGAAGACACCGCTAACGGTCTGGCGTCGGCTTATGCGTTTTTGCGCCGCCTTGAGCACTGCCTGCAAATGCGCCTCGACGAACAGACCCATACAGTGCCGCAAGATGATCCCGCCTTTGAAGTCTTCGCGCGCTTTGCCGGTTTTGAAAATGGCGCGGCGTTGAGCGAAGCTCTCACCCAGACGCTAAATTATGTATCGGGTGAGTATGCGCTGCTGTTCGAGCATGCCGAGACGCTCGCTTCCGGCTCAGGAAATCTGGTTTTCACTGGCAATGAAGATGACCCTGACACGCTTGAAAATCTGACAGTAATGGGCTTCAAGCGCCCGAAGGACGTGTCTGCAATTATTCGCGGTTGGCATAGCGGGCGTGTGGCTCCCACCAAGTCACCGCGCGCGCGAGAGATTTTAACCCGCCTCATGCCGTCTTTGATCGATGCGTTGTCAAGGGCAACCGATCCGGATGAAGCCCTGATCCGGTTCGATCAATTTCTGGCGAGGCTGCCCGCCGGCGTGCAGTTTTTCTCTCTACTACAATCCAATGAAAATATTTTAAAGCTACTGGTCGATATTGTCGGCGTCGCACCGCGCCTCTCGTCATGGCTGTCGCGTAACGCCCAGCTTGTCGACGTGTTGATCGATACGCGCCCTGCGGCAGCTGATGTGGCTGATGGCGAAAATGCAGATGACACAAAGCAAAAAGATGCTGATCTCGATTTTGTCGATGTGATGGAAGATTTGCGTCTGGACGTGCACCACAGCCAGTTTCGGACTGGTGTTCACTTGCTCGCCAACCCGACAAATTTTCAGATCGTCGGAACACAGTTTTCTGACATCGCGCGGCGTGCCATTTCGCGTCTTCTGCCTGCCGCCATGCGCGATATCACCGAACGCCATGGAACTTTGTCCGATTCCAATATGGCCGTGATAGGTATGGGCAAGCTGGGTAGCGGTGAGATGACATTACAATCGGACCTCGATCTGGTGATTGTTTGCGACAGTGCCGATTTCGCGCTTCAATCCGATAGTGAAAAGCCGCTGGCCGGTGATGTGTGGATGGCGCGTGCGGCGCGGCGATTGATCAGCGGCCTAACCGTTTCAACACCTGAGGGGCGATTATACGATGTTGATATGCGGTTGCGTCCGTCAGGCAATGCCGGGCCGCTTGTCACCAAAATGTCGAGTTTTGCCGCCTATCAGCAAAATGATGCGTGGACATGGGAACATATGGCGCTGACACAGGCATGCGTGGTGGCGGGGTCGGACGCGCTGGTGGCTAAGCTGAACGGCATCATAAAAGATGTCATCAGTCGTCCGCGCGACGCGATGCCGCTAGTCGATGATGTTGAGGCAATGCGCCAGCGCTTGTTCGAACATCAGCAGGTGCGCGGGCCGCTTGATATCAAGAACGGGCCGGGCGGGTTGATCGATATCGAATTTGCTGCGCAGACCCTGATTTTAGGGCATGCGGCACATTGTCCCGAGATTTTAGGCGCCGATAGAGCCGCGGGGCGGGGTCTGCTGCCCACATTGGAAACTTTGCGTGATGCTGGTCTTATGGTGCGCGCCGATTATGACTTGTTTTACGAGGCGGCAGGTTATTATGCCGCTTTGCGGCAGATTTCCGGCCTTTGTCTGGAACCCGATAGCGATGTTGCGGGCCGAGGGGCGATCGAGATGGTATTAAATGCTGTCCATGCGCCTGATCCGGCGCGTCTGCAAGCCCAACTGACGCAGTTGCGCGAAGATGTGTCGAGGGCGGTTTCACGGGTGCTGCACGCACAACGCGATCGCGCAACGCATTGACGCATCACAAGCCAACGGGGTAGCGTACACCCTTGGATTACAGGGAGTAGGGGAAAGATGAATTTCGATTTTTCCGATGATCAAAAAATGTTGAAAGATCAGGCACGCAAGTTTCTCGATGATACTTGCACGCTTGATCATGTGCGTAAAATATTAGAGGGCGATGCCGGCCATGACGAAGCTGTCTGGAAAGGGTTGTGCGACCTTGGGTTTGCTGGTGCAGCTATTCCGGAAGAGTTTGGTGGTTTAGGGCTTGGCCCACTCGAGCTTTGCGTGTTGGCTGAAGAACTGGGCCGTTGTGTGGCCCCAGTGCCATTCAGCTCGTCGATATATTTGGCCGCCGAAGCGCTAAAGCAGTTTGGGTCGCAGAGCCAGAAAGAAACATGGTTACCGCAACTTGCAACCGGCGCGTGTGTTGGCACGGTAGCTTCATCTGAAGGCACCCAGCCGCCATCACCGGCAACGGTTAAAACCAGTTTCGCCGATGGCAAGCTGAACGGAACAAAAATTCCGGTAGCTGATGCCATGATTTCTGGTATCGCCATCGTGCTGGCCAATACGGGCGGTGCGGGCGAGCGGGCTTTGTCGTTGGTTCTGGTTGATTTGAACGGCGATGGCGTAAGCCGCCGCGAGGTGGAAACAATTGACCCGACGCGCGGGCATGGCGAGATCGTGTTTGAAAATGCGCCAGCAGAATTGCTCGGCCAGGAAGGTCAGGGTTGGGATGATTACCGACGCGTTGAGGCTGGTGCCGCGGTTCTGGTGGCTTTCGAACAGGTTGGCGGCGCTGAAGCAGCTATGAACATGGCGAAAGATTATGCGCTGGAGCGCTACGCCTTTGGTCGCCAGATCGGGTCGTATCAGGCCATCAAGCACAAAATTGCCGACATGTATGTTAAGCTGGAACTGGCGCGTTCTAATGCTTATTATGGCGCAATGGCATTTGCCGAGGATGCCGGAGACCTTGAGTTGGCGGCCGCGGCAGCACGCATTGCAGCAACCGAAGCCTATCGTTTTGCCGCGCAGGAAAGCATTCAGGTGCATGGCGGCATTGGGTTTACCTGGGAAGCCAATACCCAGTTTCACTATCGGCGTTCGAAATTGCTGGCGCTATCGCTTGGCAGTGCGAGCCGTTGGAAAGACCGTCTGGTCAGCGAACTTGAAAAAAGTAACGTGGCTTGATGCTGCTCACCTGCATCAACCAGCACAGAAAATATCCGTGATTTAGGAAGGAAAGTTAAAATGGACTTTAACGATACCCCCGAAGAAGCAAAATTTCGTGCCGAGGTGAGAGCGTGGCTGGAAGCCAACGCCAAGCCGAAAGATCCGAACAAGGCGCGCGCCGGTCGGTCGAACAAAGCCGAGGCTGATCGTCTTGCAAGCGCCCGCGTTTGGCAGGCCAAAAAAGCTGAGGCCGGTTATGCTGCGATCACCTGGCCTACTGAGTTTGGCGGACTTGGCGGCTCGTCAATCCAGTCGGTAATCTATTCGCAGGAAGAATCCAATTTCGAAGTACCCGGCGGGTTCTTTGACATTGGGCTCGGCATGTGTATCCCGACCATGATGGCGTGGGCAACAAAAGAACAAAACGAGCGTTTTGTGAAGCCGGCGCTTTACGGTAAAGAAATCTGGTGCCAGCTATTTTCTGAACCATCTGCTGGTTCCGATGTTGCGGGTCTGCGCACTAAAGCCGAACGAGACGGCGATGACTGGGTCATTAATGGTCAGAAGGTCTGGACTTCAGGCGCGCATTTTTGCGATTACGGCATTATCGTCACGCGGTCTGATCCGAGTGCTCCCAAGCACAAAGGTTTGACATTTTTCTTTCTCGATATGAAATCGCCGGGCATTGAGGTGCGACCGATTAAACAGATTTCGGGCGAGTCGAATTTTAACGAAGTGTTTTTCACCGATGTGCGCGTGCCGGACAGCCAGCGCCTTGGCGATGTTGGCGAAGGCTGGAAAGTGGCGTTGACCACTTTGATGAATGAGCGACTTGCCATTGGTCAGGGTAGTGGCGTCGATTACACCGAGCTTTTGAAACTGGCCCGTCAGACCGAACTAGAAAGCGGCCCAGCGATTAAAGACGCCAATGTGCGCGAACATCTCGCAGATTGGTATGTCGAGACCCAAGGTCTGAAATACACCAAGTTCCGCACGTTGACAGCGTTGTCGAAAGGCCAGACACCGGGCCCGGAAAGCTCGATCGGTAAGATTGTATCAGGTCCGAAAATGCAGGACTTGGCATCGTTCGCCATGGATTTGCAAGGGCAAGGCGGTATTTTACAAGGTGATGAAGATGCCGAGATGAATGCTGCTTTCCAGAACCAGTGGATGTGGGGTGCGGGCTACCGTATTGCCGGTGGTACGGACGAAATCTTGCGCAATATCGTTTCCGAGCAGGTGCTTGGTCTGCCGCAAGATATTCGCGTGGACAAGCAAGTGCCGTTCAACGAACTGCCAAGTGGCCGCAAGTAGGCTTCCGCGCCTTTAACCATCAAGCCGCGCGTCCCAAATCGGGGCGGGCGGCTTTTTGCTTTTTCAACATGTCTTGATGCAAGGCTCAAAACGCGCCAAAAAGGGACATGAACGCGTCGCATAAATTCTGTGTTGCCCCGATGATGGACTGGACGGACCGGCATGACCGGTTTTTTCTGCGCCTCATCTCACGCCATGCGCGCCTATATACTGAAATGGTTACGGCTGATGCCATTCGGCATGGCGACCGAGCAAGGTTGCTTGATTTCGACGCTGCCGAGCAACCTTTGGCGTTGCAACTGGGTGGCAGTGATCCGGCCGCGTTATCGCAAGCCGCGAGAATTGGCGAAGACTGGGGTTATGACGAAATTAATCTGAATGTCGGTTGCCCGTCTGATCGGGTACAGTCGGGCGCGTTTGGTGCTTGCCTAATGCGCGACCCTGATCTGGTGGCGACGTGCATGGATGCGATGCGTGCATGTGTACAAGTTCCGGTTACTGTGAAATGCCGCATCGGTGTCGACGACCAGAACCCTGAAGAGGCGTTGCCGCGCCTTGTGTCTGCATGCCACGATGCGGGCGTCGAGGTGTTTATTATTCATGCCCGCAAAGCTTGGTTGGAGGGCTTAAGCCCGAAAGAAAATCGGGATATTCCGCCACTGGATTACGCACTCGTTCACGCGTTGAAGCGGCAATTTCCAAAGCTGACCATTGTTATCAATGGCGGCATCGAAACAATGGCGCAGACGCAGGATCACCTGACACATGTTGATGGGGTTATGGTCGGGCGCATGGCATATAAAAATCCGTATTTTTTGGTTGATGTCGATCGCTTGGTTTTCGGCGCAACGGATAGTCCCCTCAGTCGCGATGAGATCGTCGAATTACTCATTCCCTATGCCGAACAACTGGTTGCAAAAGGTATTCCCCTGCACGCGTTGACGCGGCATTTGATGGGGTTGTATCAGGGGTGCCCGGGTGGGCGTTTATGGCGGCGTTATCTAAGCGAGAACGCGGTTGGCAATCATGTGTCGCCGCAAGTTTTGCGCGGCGCGCTGGATGTGGTTAAGGCACAAGCTGAGAAAGCTGCGCAAATTCAGAATGCCGCGCAAGCTGATGCTGCCGCGTCGTGATGGATAATTTTGACCTAGGCCAATTAATTGCGCTTGCCGCCGGCCTGCTGGCGTCAGGATATGTATCTGGCATCATTGCCGGCCTGCTCGGGGTCGGTGGTGGCATTGTTCTGGTGCCGGTTCTATTTCAGACATTCGTATGGTTTGACTTTCCCGCGCACTTACACATCCACATGGCCGTTGGCACATCTCTGGCGATTATTTGTTTTACCGGCGGACAATCGGCTCGAAGTCATCTGAAACGCGGCGCTGTCGATATCGAAATTTTACGCGCATGGGGCGGCTTTATTGCGTTCGGCGCGCTATCGGGGGCATTGCTGGCCCGCTTCATCGTTCCCGAAGGGCTTAAGCTTATTTTTGCCACGCTCGCGCTGGTACTGGGCGCGCGCATGTTGCGCGGGGTCAAAGGGCAGGGCGCTGCAAGCGCGTCGATTTCCGAGCGTTTGCAAAAAGCGTTGGCATTGCTCACGGGTTTTTTATCGGCCTTGATGGGCATTGGCGGTGGCACATTATCTGTGCCGCTGCTGGGGGCATCGGGCCGCGACATGCACCGCGCGGTGGCAACCTCTGCTTGCCTGAGTGTGATTATCGCGGTTCCCGCAGCGCTTGGTTTTGTGATGGGCGGGTGGTCATTGCCAGACTTGCCGCCATATTCGTTCGGTTATGTGAACCTTCTGGCACTGATGGCAGTGATACCGGCCAGTATGCTGGGCGCGCCAACAGGCGCACGCTTTGCGCATATTATGACGCCGCGACAATTGGAACTGGTGTTCGCTGGTTTTCTATTGCTCAGCGGCAGCCGCATGGTGCTGGCACTCGTCTAGCCGGATAAACAAGGCTTACCCATTAGAGTTTTTGGTCGTATTCACCGACTTCATCATATCCCGACAGCAAAGCGTCTATCGCCGCGAACATCGCGCGCATATTGTCATCCGACACCGGGCTTTCCACAACGACGACGAGCCCAGGCTTATTGGATGATGCCCGCACCAGTCCCCATGTGCCGTCTTCAACTGTCACGCGCACCCCATTAACCGTCACAAGATCGCGAATGTTTTGGCCGATTAGTTTATCGCCCTGCGCTGCCATGTTTTCGAAATGCGCCACCGCGCGATCGACAACGCCGTATTTTTCTGTATCCGCACAATAGGGGGACATGGTGGGTGAACTATACGCCACCGGCAATGATTTGCGCAGGTCTGCCATGGACTTATCTTGTGCGTGCTCCAGCATGTCACAAATGGCGATAGCGGTGACAATGCCATCATCATATCCGCGTCCGACTGGTGGATTGAAAAAATAATGCCCGCTTTTTTCGAAGCCCGCTAGCGCGCCGGTTTCAACCGTGTGACGTTTCATATAGCTATGGCCCGTTTTCCAGTAATGCGTGGTGGCACCGGCGGCCTGCAATTCGGGGTCAGTGGCAAATAAGCCGGTTGATTTTACGTCGGCGACAAAAACCGCGTTTTCGTGTTTCTTGGCTAAATCGCGGGCGACAAGCACGCCCATTTTGTCGGCAAATATCTCTTCGCCTTCATTGTCAACAACGCCGCACCGGTCGCCGTCTCCGTCAAAGGCAAAGCCAATATCGGCATCGCTTGCCAGCACAGTATCACGCAGCGCGTGCAACATTTCCATATCTTCCGGGTTCGGGTTGTGGTTCGGAAAGCTGTGGTCAAGGTCGCAGTGCAAGGGAACAACATCAACCCCAAGGCCTGCCAGTACATCTGGTGCAAATGCGCCCGCCGTGCCATTGCCGCATGCGACCACCGCCTTGATCTTGCGCGAAAATGGCGCGCGGTCGCCAAGGTCGGCTTTATACCGTGTCGCCATGCCGGGCACGAAGCGGTAACTGCCGCCATCGCGTGCGATGCCCTTATTTGACAAGACCATATCGCGCAAGGCGTCCATTTCGTCAGGCCCGAATGTCAGCGGCCGCGCTGCGCCCATTTTAACGCCAGTCCAGCCATTTTCATTGTGACTGGCAGTGACCATCGCGACGGCGGGAATATTCAAGTCGAACTGGGCGAAATAAGCCGTTGGCGACAGCGCCAAACCGATGTCATGCACCTCGACACCGGCGCTCACCAGCCCGTTGATAAGGGCCAGCTTGATCGATTGCGAATATGATCGGTAATCGTGCCCGACCACGATGGCGGGCGTGGTGTCTTGTTGCAAAAGGTCGTGAAGTACATTGCCCAACCCGAACCCCAGCGCTTGAATTCCCATAAGGTTAATTTCTTCTGGAAATAACCATCGCGCATCATATTCACGAAAGCCGGTTGGCTTCACTTGCGGTGTGGTTTCAAATTCTGCTGCGGAGATATCAATATGGTCTTTTGCTGGGGGGAACATGCGCAACCTCTTTTTTAACCTGATGTTTCATAGCACAAGATGGCGGTGCGCTGAATACGATTTGCCCTAATATGCACACACGCCTGCACAGGTTCCCGCGCGCAGGTATTTATGGGGGCTATTTGTAACCCCGCGCAGGCTCATCTATAACCGGCTTATGCATGAAGACGATCCAAATAGTGCCGCGAAAAAACAAGATGTCATTCGCCTTGGTCCGACAGGTCATCCAGTGCCGGATATATCGCTGCACGGCCTGCCAGAATTTTTGCCCGGCTGGGTTTGGTTGACCGGAGCTGGGCCGGGTGATCCGGGGCTTTTGACCCTGCATGCGGTCAATGCGCTCAAACAGGCTGATTGTGTGGTCTATGACGCTTTGGTGAGCGAGGATATTCTGTCTTTAACCCGCCCAGAGGCTGAGCTGATTTATTCAGGTAAGCGTGGCGGCAAACCGTCATCTCGTCAGGAGGATATTTCACGTCAGCTTGTTGCGTTGGCGCGCGACGGTCAGCGCGTATTGCGCTTGAAAGGCGGCGACCCGTTTGTTTTTGGTCGCGGTGGTGAAGAAGCCCAAATGCTTGTGCGCGCTGAGGTGCCGTTTCGCCTCATCCCCGGTATTTCTGCCGGAATCGGTGGGCTCGGATATGCCGGTATTCCGGTCACGCACCGCGAGGTCAATCACGCCGTTACATTTGTTACCGGACATTTGGCCGGAAAGGATACACCCGAATTGATGGATTGGGCGGCGATTGCCAAGGCGACGCCGGTTATCGTCATCTATATGGCGATGAGCCGTCTCGCGTCAATCGCCGATCTGCTGATCGCGGCCGGGCGTGCGCCGAATGAAAAAATCGCGATTGTCACCCATGCGACTATGCCCGAACAGCGCGTGGTTACAGGTGAATTGGGTGCGGCTGCCGCGCTTGCCGCCGAATACGACCTTGAGCCACCTTCAATTATTGTGATCGGCGATGTCGTTGATCTGCATGCCGAATTGTCATGGTTTGCGCGCCCGTTTGACGGTTAACCCTGCAAGCTTTCTAGCCGGGCCGGTAGCACGTCGATGATGTCTTGTTTCTCGGCGTTGCTGAAACCCTGCCAACCGCCGATTTCTGCAAGTTTGCGCCCGCAGCCAATGCAAAACCCTGCCCGTGCGGAAACGGCGCACAGGCGGATACAAGGTGAGGGCACGGTTTGATCATCGCTCATCGGCGCATATTATGAGTTTCCCCCGGCTTTTGCAATTGCTTGGAAATGATGTGCGATAGCGATCGGCGGGCTGGATGCGTCCGAGAGACTTGCACAGTGGCCAGGTGCCCGAATAATAACTGCGTCATTTTATCCGCATTGGCGGATTGATTTGCATGGGTTTTTGCGTCATCTTTTGGGCAATTATCAAGGAGTGTTCCGATGGACGTAGACTTTACCCCAGAAGATGTTGCCTTCCGCGAAGAAGTGCGCAGTTTCATTGAAGAAAACTACCCGAAGAACCTTGGTGCGCTGGAACGCAGCGACATGTCCAAGGAAGACCTACTAGCGTGGCACAAAGTTTTGCACACACGCGGTTGGGTCGCACCGAGCTGGCCGGTTGAGTTTGGCGGCACCGACTGGACGGTGACGCAACGCTATATATTCAACGAGGAGAGCGCGCGCTACGGTACGGTTCCGCCCATGCCATTCGGTGTGCAAATGCTTGGTCCGGTGATCTATACATTTGGCAATCAGGAACAAAAAGATTGGGTTTTGCCGGGCATTTTGTCGGGCAAAGACTGGTGGTGTCAGGGTTATTCCGAGCCTGGTGCAGGTTCTGATCTTGCTGCGTTGAAAACCAAAGCGGTGCTTGAGGGCGACGAATATGTGGTCAATGGGCACAAAATCTGGACAACACTTGCCCAGCACGCCGACTGGATGTTCTGTCTGGTACGCACAACGACCAGCGATAAACGTCAGGACGGTATTTCCTTCCTGCTGATCGATATGAAAACGCCGGGCATCACCGTGCGTCCGATTATAACGATTGATGGCGGTCACGAGGTTAACGAAGTCTTCCTCGAAGATGTGCGCGTGCCGGCGAAAAATCTGGTCGGCGAACAAGATAAGGGCTGGACGATTGCGAAATTCCTGCTCGGTAATGAGCGTTCCGGCATTGCCGGCGTTGCGCGGTCGAAAAAAGCGATTGATCGCTTGCGCGAAATTGCGCGTGGCGAGTTGGAAAATGGCGATCCGCTGCTGTCTTCGGCTGATTTCTCCCGCAAAATTGCAGAATTGGAAGTTGACCTGACAGCGCTGGAATATACTGAATTGCGTACGCTGGCGGCTGAAAGCCAAGGGCAGGGACCGGGGCCGGAAAGCTCAATCCTGAAAATTAAAGGTACGGAAATCCAGCAACGGATCACCGAACTGACGATGGAAGCGGTTGGAAATTACGCCGCCCCATGGGTGCCGCAGTTAGACGTTGGCGACAATTATCTGGCTATCGGCCCGGATCAGAGCCATGGTGTCTCACAAACCTATTTTAACACGCGCAAAACATCGATTTATGGTGGGTCAAACGAGATCCAACGTAACATCATCGCAAAAATGGTCCTCGGCCTTTAAGGTCGGGGGCGTATAATCACGGGGGGATAGTCATGGATTTCAGCTTTACAGAAGAACAAACGCTACTGCGGAACATGGTGCAGAGCTTTGTCTCAGACAATTACGAGTTTGACACGCGGATGAAAATTGTCCGTAGCGAAGAGGGAATGGACCGAGGTATCTGGCAACAATTTGCTGAACTGGGTTTGCTCGCCGCGCCATTTTCCGAGGAAATGGGCGGCCTGGACGGTGGACCGGTCGAAACCATGGTTATCATGGAAGAGCTGGGGCGTGGTCTTGTCGTGGAGCCATATTTGCCAACGATCGTTTTGTGTGGCGGTATTTTGAACCGGCATGGTTCTGATGCGCAAAAACAAGCATATCTGCCAAGCATTATTGGCGGTGAAGCGATTTGGGCGCTGGCCTTTAACGAGCCGCAAGGGCGTTTCAATCTGGCTGATATTGTTACTTCAGCGCGAGCTGAAGGCGACGATTATGTGCTTAATGGCACAAAAGCTGTTGTGCTGGGCGGCCCATGGGCCGACAAACTTATCGTGTCAGCCCGTATTTCAGGTGACCAGCGTGCACGCGAGGGCGTTGGCCTGTTTATTGTCGATAAATCTGCAAGCGGCGTGAGCACACAAGATTACCCGACCGTTGACGGTGGCCGCGCAAGCGAAGTAACGCTTGAAAATGTGTCAGTAGCAGCCGACGCCATGATCCGCGATGCAAATTCTGGGCTGGGTATTCTGGAAGAGGCTGTAGATCACGGCATTGCTGCGATTTGCGCCGAAGCCATCGGACACATGAAAATGCTCAATGATGCTACGGTTGAATATTGCCGAACCCGTAAGCAGTTCGGCGTGCCGATCGGTAGCTTCCAAGTGTTGCAGCACCGCATGGTGGATATGTTCATGGAATATGAGCAATCTGTTTCCATGACTTATATGGTGAACATGAAATTAACCGAAGATGCCGCAGCGCGCACAAAAGCCGCTGCCGGTGCCAAGGTGCAGATCGGTAAATCAGGTCGCTTCGTGGGTCAAGAAGCCGTGCAACTGCATGGTGGCATGGGCATGACTGAAGAGTTGAATGTCGGCCACTTCTTTAAGCGGCTGACCATGATCGACACCCAGTTCGGTAATGTAGACCATCATCTGAAACGCTTCGCGGCCGCGTAAGGCCAGTTTGTGCTAGATTTCGATCAGCAGGGGCATTGCGTCACGCTGACTATCAACCGGCCCGACATGCGCAATGCACTGGGCGAACCGGGTGATGCAGATGTGTTCGCTGATGCGTGCGCGCGGATTAATCAAGATCGGAGTGTGCGCTGTGTTGTGTTAACGGGCACAGGCTCGGCGTTTTCTGCCGGTGGCAATATCAAGGCCATGCAGGAGCGTCGCCAGCCATTTGATGGCACCGGCGCACAGATTGCCGAGAGTTATCGGCGCGGTATTCACCAGATCGTCCGCAATTTATGGGATTTAGAAGTGCCGATTATTGCTGCCGTCAACGGACCGGCAATTGGGCTTGGCAATGATGTGGCCAGCTTGTGCGATATTCGTATCGCAGCGAAGAGCGCCGTGTTCGGTGCAACATTTTTGAAGATCGGCCTGATCCCCGGTGATGGCGGATCGTGGTTATTGCCGCGCCAGATCGGTTTATCGCGGG
The DNA here is from genome assembly GCA_002469805.1 of Rhodobiaceae bacterium UBA7378. Taxonomy (GTDB): domain Bacteria; phylum Pseudomonadota; class Alphaproteobacteria; order RS24; family RS24; genus UBA7378. Next base: position 2,649 of record DKNW01000056.1, on the reverse strand, counting down.
CCAGCGAGTTGCTGTTCACCGGCAAAACAATCGACGCTGAAACGGCCGCCGCCTGGGGGCTTGTGTCGCACGTCGTCGATGATGACGAGCTTATGCCCGCAGCACTTGAAATGGCTGCGGAAATTAGCGCGCAATCGCCCGAGGCTTTGCGTGCTGCCAAGCGGTTATTGCGCCATGGGCAGACGGCATCCTTTGAAACGCTGATGGAAATGTCGGCGACGACACAGGCACTGATGCATCAAATGTCTGACCATCAGACTGCAATCAGTGCCATGCTTGACAAGACCCAGGCAGATTACAAAGATGAATAGATAGACAAAAAGGGAGAAAAAAATGGCGGTTGGAATTATTGCGACGCTGCGCGTTGTCGATGGCAAGCAAGGTGAATTTGAAGCAGGTTTCGCAAAGATGCAGGAAGTGGTCAAGGCCGAAGAACCGGGATGCCTTCTATACGCGCTGTGTCAGGACAAGGGCGATTCAACGACCTATCGGGTCATGGAACAATATGCAGATGATGATGCGCGCAAGACGCATGGCACATCGGATGCATTCAAGGCGGCGGCTGGCGGCCTGGGCGGATGCCTGGCTGGTGCACCGGAATTAGTTGAAGTTAATGTTATCAGCTAGGAGATATTCATGGATTTGAATTACACAGACGAGGATATTCGTTTCCGGGACGAGGTACGCGCATTTATCGACGAAGCGTTTACCCCGGATCTGCAACAGCAAATGTCGCGTTCGAAAAATGGCTATATGAGCAAGCAAGCCCACCTGATCTGGCAAAAGCGGCTATATGAAAAAGGTTGGGCAGCACCGAACTGGCCTGCGGAGCATGGCGGGGCGGGCTTCACGCCGACCCAGAAGTTTATCTACACGCAAGAAATGGATGCTGCCGGTGCACCGCATTTCGTTCCGTTCGGCTTGACCATGGTGGCCCCTGTCATCATGGCGTTCGGGTCTGATGAACAAAAACAGCGTTTCCTGCCTGATATTTTAGCCTCGAATGTCTGGTGGTGTCAGGGCTATTCGGAGCCTGGATCGGGTTCGGATCTGGCATCTCTGCAAATGAAAGCCGAAGATAAGGGCGATCATTATCTATGCAATGGGTCTAAAATCTGGACGTCGATGGCCCAGCACGCTGACTGGATTTTCTGCCTTGTGCGGACCGCCAAGACTGAAAAACGCCAGGACGGTATTTCGTTCTTGTTGATCGAGATGGACACCCCCGGCGTCAAGGTTGCGCCGCTCGTCACACTGGATGGCCCGGCTGAAAACCAGCAGGAA
>DKNW01000056.1:936-1059 GCA_002469805.1 Rhodobiaceae bacterium UBA7378 | reverse complement strand
CCCGGCTGAAAACCAGCAGGAAATAAATCAGGTGTTTTTTGAAGATGTAAAAGTGCCGAAAGAAAACCTGATCGGTGAAGAAAACAAAGGTTGGACCTACGCCAAATATCTACTGGAGTTCGA
>DKNW01000056.1:0-634 GCA_002469805.1 Rhodobiaceae bacterium UBA7378 | reverse complement strand
CGCCAAATATCTACTGGAGTTCGAACGTGGTAACCCGTATTCAGCCGGTCTTAATCGTGCGCTGTCGAAAGTGCGTGAATTGGCGCAATCTGTTGCGGCTGACGGTGCGCCTCTAGCCGAAGACCCGGATTTCCAGCGCAAGGTCAACGACCTTGAGCGGCAGATCATGGCGATGGAAGCGACCGAATTGCGGATCTTCTCGGAGATTAGCGCGGGCCAGAATATTGGGCCGGGCTCTTCGTCATTGTTGAAAACACGCGGCACGGAAATCCAACAAGATGTCTCCGAGCTGGCTGTTGAGGCTATCGGCCAATATGGTTTCCCGTTTGTGGCAGATACCCAAGCAACGGCCAATTCGCCAGACGTTGGTTTGGAGGGTGCGCCGGTGGTTGTCCCGTCATACTTCAACAAACGTAAGACAACTATTTATGCGGGATCAAATGAGATTCAGCGAAATATTATCGCCAAGGCTGTGCTGGGGCTATAGGCCACTACCACCTATTCTTGGTCAATATTGTGAAGGGCACCGGTGACGGTGCCCTTTTTACATGAGGTAGCGAATAGCGAGCAGAAGTACGAACACGGCTAGAAACAACCCTGCCGCTGCGCCGGTGGTCGCCGTACCCGAAATCAG
>DKNW01000042.1 GCA_002469805.1 Rhodobiaceae bacterium UBA7378 | reverse complement strand
GATTTCGGAGGCATGTAATGTCGGATGGTGAAGAAACCGGTGCCAAAATGACACCGCTCGCGCGCGGCGCGGTCGGGGTTTTGATTGTCGCTTGCGCGGTTGTGACGGCGCTTGAATTTGTCATCCATCGCCATGCTTATTTTGAAACTGAAGGGCGCCCCCTGTTTTTTGCGATTTATGGCTTTGCGGCATTTTTAATCGTCGTGGGCGGTGGCGTGTTGCTGCGCAAACTGGTCATGCGCGCGCCCGATTATTACGACGCGGGGGAGGATGGCGATGCCTGAACTGTTGCTGCCCGGCCTGATGATGATATTGGGCGCCGCGCTGGTGCCCGTATTGCCGCACATGTTGCGGCAGGTATGGATGCTTGTTCTCATCGCGGCGTCGGCCTATCAGTGCTGGCATATCGACCCCGGTGTGCATCTGACCACCAGCGTGATCGGCTTTGACCTTATCCTGGTGCGCGCCGAGGCGATCACCCGCCCGTTTGCGTTGGTTTTCCACATCGCAGCTGCGCTCAATGTCATTTACGCCATGCACGAAGACGCCCGCATGACGGCAGCCACCGGGCTGGCCTATGCGGGCGCGGCGATTGCCGCCCTGTTTGCGGGTGACTTTATTACCCTGTTTATTTACTGGGAACTGACGGCATTCACGTCTGTCTTCCTCATTCTTGCCGGACGCAATCCGCGCAGCTTCGCCGCCGCCATGCGCTATCTGCTGACACAAGTCACCTCAGGCGTGATTTTGCTGGCGGGTGCTGTGGTATTGGTCGGGTCGGGCAGCAGCACGGCGATCACCGCCCTGTCGGTCGAAACGCTGGGTGGCGCGCTGGTGCTATTGGCTTTCGCCATCAAAGCCGCCTTCCCCTTCGTCAATGGCTGGTTGCAAGATGCCTATCCCGAGGCAAGCGTGACCGGCACGGTTATTTTGAGCGCCTTCACCACAAAACTTGCCATTTACATGCTGGCGCTGTGCTTTGCCGGCACGCACATGTTGATCTGGTTCGGCGTGGTGATGACGTTGTTCCCGGTATTTTTCGCCGTTATTGAAAATGATTTGCGCCGCGTGCTGGCTTTCTCGCTCAACAATCAGCTTGGGTTTATGGTGGTCGGCATCGGCATTGGCACCGAATTGGCGCTGAACGGCACGGTGGCGCATGCCTTTGCCCATATCATCTATAAATCGCTTTTGTTCATGAGCATGGGCGCGGTTCTCTATCGCACCGGCACGGTCAAGGCCAGCGAATTGGGGGGCTTGTGGAAGCGCATGCCGCTGACCACCCTATTCTGCATTATTGGCGCGGTGTCGATCTCGTCATTCCCGCTGTTTAGCGGCTTTGTCACCAAATCGCTGACCATTGGCAGCGCGGCCTATGAAGGGTATTTCTGGGTGTGGGTGGCGCTGATTTTTGCTTCCGCCGGTGTGCTGGAGCACTCGGGCATCAAAATTCCTTATTTCGCATTTTTCGGCCACGACCGCGGCTTCAAGGTTCGCGAAGCGCCGTTCAGCATGTTGGTCGCCATGGGCATCGCCGCAGGGCTTTGCGTTGCCATCGGCGTCGCGCCGGAGATGCTCTATGCGCTTTTACCTTATGAAGTGACTTACAAGGTTTGGGATGCGGGCCATGTGCTGGGCGAATTGCAACTGCTGTTATTTGCAGTGCTGGCCTTCGCCTTTTTAATGTTGCGCGGCCTTTATCCGCCCGAAATTGACAGCACAGTATTGAACACGGACTGGCTGTTTCGCCGATTGCTGCCGGCTATTTGGCGGATGCTCGCTGCGCCTGTTATGCGGCTGTGGCGCGCCGTCACCGGCACCGCAGCCCGCCAGATTGCCGCTTCGGTGGGGCGCGGCACACATGTCAGCCGCACGAATTATCTGATTTCGGGCACGGCCACCATCGGTGCTGCCGCCGGCTTATTTCTGGCCGTGTTCGCGCTGCTGCTTGCGCTGCGCTATATGATGTAAAAAGGGCACCGTCTCCGGTGCCCTTTTCAAATCCCTCACAGGCGAATATGAGCGGGGTTAAAGCCCCAACACGGCCTTGGCGATAATATTGCGCTGGATCTCGTTTGACCCGGCATAAATCGTCGTCTTGCGCTTGTTAAGATAAGACGGCACCACAATCGGTGCCCCGTCCAGGCCGACATCCGGGGTGTTGGCCGAGCCTTGCGTATCCGACACAAACGGGAACCCATATTGCCCGATGGCTTCGACCGCAAGTTCGGATACATCCTGCTGGATTTCCGTGCCGCGCGTTTTGAGAAGCGATGACGAGCCCGGGCCGATATTCTGGCCGGCGCTGATCTCGGAGAAAATCCGCAATTCGGTTGCTTCCATTGCCATAATCTGACGCTCAAGGTCGTTCGCCTTGCGCTGAAAGTCCGGGTCCTCGGCCAATGTTTCGCCGTCAGTGGCGACCGAATTTGCAAGCTCGCGCACTTTTGACAGCGCGCGGTTGAGACCCGCCGAATACGGATTGCCGCGCTCAAATTCGAGCAGATATTTGGCGTAAGTCCAGCCCTTATTTTCTTCGCCAATCAGGTTTTCCTTCGGTACTTTCACATCCTCAAAAAACACCTGATTAATTTCCTGCTGGTTTTCAGCCGGGCCGTCCAGTGTCACCAAAGGCGCAACCTTCACGCCCGGCGTGTCCATTTCGATGAGCAGGAACGAGATACCATCTTGACGCTTTTCCGTTTTGGCGGTGCGTACAAGGCAGAAAATCCAGTCGGCATGTTGCGCCATGGACGTCCAAATTTTCGAGCCATTGCACAGATAATGGTCGCCCTTGTCTTCTGCTTTCATTTGCAGCGAAGCCAAATCCGAACCGGAACCGGGCTCTGAATAGCCCTGACACCACCAGACATTGGAGGCCAGAATATCGGGCAGGAAGCGCTGTTTTTGCTCATCCGACCCGAAAGCCATAATCACCGGTGCCACCATGGACAGACCGAACGGAATGAAATGCGGGGCACCCGCAGCATCCATTTCTTGCGTGAAAATAAACTTCTGCGCTGGCGTGAACCCCGCCCCGCCATGCTCGGCCGGCCAGTTCGGGGCCGCCCAACCTTTTTCATAAAGCCGTTTTTGCCAGGTGATATGAGCTTCCTTGTTCATATAACCGTTTTTCGACCGCGCCATTTGTTGTTGCAAGTCCGGCGTAAACGCCTCGTCGATAAATGCACGCACATCGTCGCGAAAGCGCACATCGTCTTTGCTAAAATTCAAGTCCATGAATAGCTCCTAGCTTATGATATTCACTTCAACCAATTCCGGTGCCCCGGCCAGGCATCCGCCCAGACCGCCAGCCGCCGCCTTAAACGCATCGGAGGTGCCATGAGTTTTGCGCGCCTCCTCATCTGCATATTGCTCCATCACCCGATAGGTTGTTGTGTCGGCTTTGTCCTGACACAGCGCATAAAGCAGACATCCCGGCTCCTCGGCCTTCACCACTTCCTGCATCTTGGCGAAACCGGCCTCGAAATCCGCCTGCTTGCCGTCTACAACACGTATCGTTGCAATAATCCCTACAGCCATTTCAGCCTCCCTATATGTTGATTATTCATCTTTGTAGTCAGCCGGAACCTTGTCAAGCATGGCACTGATGGCTGCCTGATGGTCGGACATTTGATGCATCAGCGCTTGCGTGGTCGCCGACATTTCCATAATTGTGTCGAAGGAGGCGGTCTGCCCGCTGCGTAACAGGCGTTTGGCAGCGCGCAAAGCCTCCGGCGCTTGCGCGCATATCTCATCTGCCATGGCACGCGCGCGCGCCATAAGCGCATCATCATCAACAACCTCGGACACCAGCCCCCACTCGGCAGCCGTGTCGGCGTCGATGGTTTTTCCGGTGAACAATAACTCGCTGGCGCGCGACAGGCCGATTTGGCGGGGCAGCAACCACGCCCCCCCATCGCCCGGAATCAGACCGATTTTTAAAAATGTCGCGCCGAAAATGGCGCTTTTTGCCGCGATGCGAATATCGCACAAGCCCGCCACATCATTGCCCAGCCCAATCGCCGGTCCGTTGACGGCGGCGATTGCCGGCACTTCAAGCTGCCAAAGACTGCGAATAATGCGGTGGATGCCCTGCCTGTAGCTGTCTGCAATATGCACACCCGGCCCGCCAAACGGCGCGCGACGCTCCTGCATGGCTTTGATGTTGCCGCCCGCCGAAAATGCCGACCCGGCCCCTGTCAAAATGACACAGCGCACCGAACGATCTTGGTTGATGCGCGCGCAAGTTTCAGTGAACACATCGCCATCGCCCGGCTCTCCCAGCGCGTTTCGCATGTCAGGCCGATTAATGGTCAGCGTGACGCAGTGCCCCTGCTGATCGTAATCAAGCACAAGCCTGCCTTACGCGGCCGCGAAGCGTTTCAGATGATGGTCAACATTACCGAATTGGGTGTCGATCATGGTCAGGCGCTTGAAGAAGTGGCCGACATTCAACTCTTCCGTCATGCCCATGCCACCATGCAACTGCACAGCTTCTTGACCGACGAAACGACCCGATTTACCAATCTGCACTTTCGCCCCGGCCGCGGCCTTGGCGCGCGCGGCGGCGTCTTCGTCCAGCTTCATATTGACCATATAGGTCATGGATACGGACTGCTCATATTCCATGAACATATCCACCATGCGGTGCTGCAACACCTGGAAGTCCGACAGAGCATGATCAAATTGCTCGCGTTCTTGGGTGTATGCAACCGTATCTTTGTATAGCACTTCCATAGCGCCAACCGCTTCTGCTGCGAGAGCTAAAATGCCATCAATGGCCACTGACTCGAGGACTGCAAAGCCGTCGTCTAAGTTGCCTAACATTCTGGCGGCAGTAACGCGAACATTGGTAAGCGTTACCTCCGCAGCTTGTTGTCCGTCGACAGTAGGAAATGAAGTAATGGTCACACCCTCAGCATCACTGTCAATCAGGAACAAACTTATGCCCTTAGTATCTGTTTGACCGCCACTGGTGCGAGCGCTGACAACAATTTGGCTGGCACTGCCGCCATGCTGAACCATGCTT
>DKNW01000058.1:10520-10682 GCA_002469805.1 Rhodobiaceae bacterium UBA7378 | reverse complement strand
AACCGGACGCGCCATCATCTGTCCTTGCGACCTGCGTCGCGATAGTGCGACCAGCATGCCCATGGTCAAAGCCGATGCGAGCAGCGACGAGCCGCCATAGGAGATGAACGGCAAGGTCATGCCCTTGGATGGCATGAGGTTGAGATTGACGGCGAGATTGAT
>DKNW01000058.1:5998-10215 GCA_002469805.1 Rhodobiaceae bacterium UBA7378 | reverse complement strand
TTGAGATTGACGGCGAGATTGATGATGGCTTGTAGCCCGAACAAGCATGTCAGGCCTGCGGCCGCGAGTTGCACCCAGTGTTCCTGCTCTGCCCGCAACCCTGATAGAGATCGCAAAACGATGAGGGCAAATACGCAAATGATGAAGCTGCCGATAAGCAAGCCACCCTCTTCGGCGGCGACCGCAAATACATAGTCTGAATGTGCGTCGGGCAAGATTGACTTCACCCGACCGTCACCGGGTCCGACGCCAACAATACCACCCGATTTAATGGCATCCATCGCCTTGTCGACTTGAAACGTGTCGCCGCTTGCTGGACTGATGAACCGATCAACGCGGCTGGATACATGCGGCTGGGTTGTGTAGAGATAACCACCGACCACGATGCCCAGCATGGCGAGCACGGAAAGCAACCGCAATGACCCGCCAGCCAGAAAATACATGCACATCCACACAAGACCCAAAAGCGTCAGCTGGCCGACATCGGGCTGCTGCGCAAGCAACACACAACAGCCAACCAGCAAAAGAAATCCAAGGCCCAGCGCATGACTGTCAAAGCGGGTATTATGCAAAGCCAGTAATTGAGCCGAGACGACGACAAAAGCTGGCTTCAAAATTTCTGAGGGCTGAACCGACACGCCGGCTATAATTAGCCAACGGCTCGCGCCTTTGGTTGATGCACCAACGAACAGCGTTGCAATGACGCCGACCAAAGCGACCACAAAACAAGCGATTGCGAGATATCGCACCAAGCGTGTGTTCAACATAGAAACAGCGAGAAACACGCCCAACGCCAACGTCAGGAAGACTAATTGCTTATTGGCGAAATAGTAAATCGGCTTACCAATATGCTGGGCCACAGCAGGACTGGCGGCAAATGCCATCAGATAACCAAGTCCAATGAGCACAACTACAGCCGCGACTAGCCAGCGGTCGACCGTCCACCACCATTGGGCAATCGGGCTTTTATCTGTGCGGGCAAAAAACCTCAACATGACGCGCCCTCCTTTTTTGTGGGGGCTTGGCTCGTAGGAGCTTTTGATTGCCATTGCTCGACCGCAGCGCAAAACGCTGCGCCGCGGGCTTCAAAATCCGGGAACTGATCAAAAGACGCGCAGGCCGGCGACAGAAGGATCGTCGCGCTCGCATGATCATCACCGGCCAGATCAGAAGCAGCAAGATCAGAAGCAGCGAGATCGGCGGCGGTACGCACAGCCTTGTCGAGTGTGCCGCTCATATGGCAGGTTAAATGCCCTTCAAGCGCCCTTTGAAACCGTTCAGCCGCCTCGCCAATTAAGAAAGCTGCGCGTATTTTGGTGTAGAAATCTTCTAGATTGGCAAGCCCGTCATCCTTAGCCCTTCCGCCGACAATCCAGTAAATGTTGTCGTATGCCGCAAGCGCGTGGCGGGTCGCCTCAGCATTGGTGGCTTTGCTGTCGTTGACGAAAATGAGATTTTCATGGATCGCGACGGGCTGTAAACGATGCTCAAGCCCCGGAAAGCGCGTAAACGCATCTTGTAGCTGGGCAAATTCGTATCCAAGCCCGCGCAATACGGCACAAGCAGCGGCAGCGTTTTGGCCGTTATGTGCGCCGCGCAGTGCTGGCGCATTTTGCAGATCGACCAGTGCATCCGTGCCATCTGTGAGCGCGCCCGCCTGCCAGAAAATATCCGCCGCGCCGTGCGCACCAATGCGACACACATTTAATCCAGATGCCTGCACGCGATCGGCAACGCCGCGGCTATCAGCATCGTCGACCCCGATAATGGCAGTTCCATCGGCCGATAGCATATCGAACAAGCGGCTTTTCGCATGAATATATCCAGCCATGTCGCCATGCCGGTCGAGATGGTCGGCACTAAAATTTGTTAGTACCGCAATATCGGCTTTGAACCTGTCCAAGAGATCAATCTGGTAGGAAGAAAGTTCGAGAACATAAACCGTCGGCGTGTCCGTTTCAGGCATATCAAGGTCGAGAACCGCATGACCGATATTGCCGCCGAGTTGGACCACGCCGCCACATGCCGATATCAAATGAGCAATCAGAGCGCTGGTCGTTGATTTTCCGTTAGTTCCCGTGACCGCGACAATGTTGGGCGCGGGGTTCATCAGGCGCACGGCATCAGCAAATAGCTCGACATCACCAACCACCGGCACGCCCGCAGCCTTAGCCGCCTTGACCACATTATGCGGTTGCGGGTGTGTGAGCGGCACTCCGGGGCTGAGCACGAGACGTGCTGGTGCGCCAAAGTTCTCGGCGATATCTCTGATTTGTGCGCCAGCTTGCGCGGCAGCGGCGCGCTGTTGGGCATTATCATCCCACGCAACAACATTGTTCCCAGCGGCAATAAGAGCACGCACGGCTGACAGGCCGGAACGCCCCAGCCCGAACACTGCTGTTTCACCGTCATATGTGGGAAGTGAGATCATAGTTTCCTATCGCAGTTTCAAGGTTGCAAGTCCGATGAGCGCCAGCACCACTGAGATGATCCAGAACCGGATCACGATAGTGCTCTCGGCCCATCCGCGCTGTTCGAAATGGTGATGAAGCGGTGCCATCGCAAATACCCGCTTGCCGGTTAGCTTGAACGACGCCACCTGCACGATGACCGAAACGGCCTCCAGAACGAAAAGACCGCCAATGATGGCGAGTACAATTTCGTGTTTTGTCGCAATCGCGATTGCCCCCAGCGCGCCTCCAAGGGCTAGCGATCCTGTATCGCCCATAAACACCATTGCTGGCGGCGCGTTAAACCATAGAAAGCCGAGGCCAGCACCAATGAGCGCCGCGCAAAATACGGCAAGCTCGCCAGCACCGGGCACAAAATGCACTTGCAGATAATCGGCAAAAATCGCGTGCCCAACCAGATAAGAGATTAACCCAAAACTTACCGAGGCGATCATCATCGGCACTATCGCGAGACCATCCAGACCATCGGTCAGGTTCACGGCGTTGGAGGAGCCAACAATCACGACCATACCAGCCAGCAAAAACAGCGGCAGACCGAAAGGTAGCAGCAGGTCTTTGAAAAACGGAATGGCATAGCTTGTCGCTAGCGGGGTGGGCAACTGGCTTGAAATCGCCAGAACGGAAACAATGGCGATCGCCGCTTCGAGTATTATTTTAATGCGCCCAGGAACGCCGGCACTAGAGCCGCCGCGCACTTTCAAAAAATCATCGGCAAAACCAACAAGCCCGAAGCCGAGCGTGGTGAGCAACACAATCCAGAGATAGACATTGCTCAGATCGGCCCATAGCAGCGTCGACGCCATAACCGCAAGCAGAATAAGCAACCCCCCCATTGTCGGCGTGCCGACCTTGGTAATGAGATGGGACTGCGGGCCGTCTTCACGAATTGGCTGACCCTTGCCTTGCCGCATACGCAAATTATTAATAACCCAGGGCCCTAAAATAAAACTGATAATCAGGGAGGTCATGACAGCACCTCCGGCCCGGAAAGTAATATAGGAGAACAGGTTGGCACCTGGCATTGAGCCCCTCATCGATACCATAAGCTCATATAACATTTCGCTTCTCCTCCCGATGATCCGCGCGAGTTGCTTGCGCTTCAAGAAGACGCTCGACGATCAGGTGCATTTGGCTGGCATGCGACCCTTTAATCATCACCACATCTGCTGCGTGTATTTCTGATTTCAAAATATCGGTAAGCTGTGCTGGTGTGTCAGCGTGCACGCCGCGGCGATCGGCAGGCAAATTGGCAAACATATGTGCCATTTGCGCGCCACAGCTGAAGACAAGATCTATGTCGGACGTGTCCATCAAATCTGCAAGGTCCGCATGCAACTGAGACGACACCTCACCCAGTTCGGCCATGTCGCCCAGCACGGCAATGCGCCGGCCTTGCCCAAGGCGCGGCGCGAGCCCCAACCCCGTTATCGCCGCCGCCATAGACACCGGATTGGCGTTATAGCTTTCATCAATAAGCAGGCACTCGCCACCCGCGACCTGCAGCACATGGCGTTGCCCACGCCCGCTCAATGCTTCAACCTCGGCCAGCGACAAAGACGCCAGCGCAAGGTCACCCCCCGCCGCCTGAACCGCGCCCAGCACGGCCAAGCTGTTACTCACATGATGCAGCCCCGGCGTGCCAACTTTGTAGGTTATGTCTTCCGCACCGACCCGGCCAACGACACAACTACATGTGTCGTGCAGATAAATGGTATTGGCCACAATATGCGCCGCTTCGATCGCCGC
>DKNW01000058.1:0-5666 GCA_002469805.1 Rhodobiaceae bacterium UBA7378 | reverse complement strand
CGCATCGGATGTCGTTTCGTCAGCATTGTTATTCGAAATATTACCCGAAGCTTTCTGCGCGCCTTTCCTGACATTAGCGCTTGCGAGGCTAAAACTTCTGAGGTCGGAAATACTGTGTGCAGCGGCGAGGTTTTCAAGCAAGTCGACATGCGGGCTGTCGGCAGGAATAATCGCGGTGCCGCCATTGGCCATGGCGTTAAATATTTCGCCCTTGGCACGCGCGATATCGGCTTCCGAATTAAAATGCTCGATATGCGCAGTCCCGATATGCGTTATGACCGCGCAATGCGGTCGCACCATGCGCACCAGCGCATCGATTTCGCCGGCATGGTTCATGCCGATTTCAAAAACGGCATATGTACAATCTTGCGGCATGCGCGCCAGACTGAGCGGCACGCCAATATGATTGTTGAAGGATTTTTCAGACGCGAATGTTTCGCCTGATCTCGACAGAGCAACCTTCAACGCTTCTTTCACGCTAGTTTTGCCGACACTCCCAGTGACGGCTGTAATATAGGCTTGGCTTCTCGCCCGCGACGCGTGGGCTATTTGTTCAAGGGCCTCAGCTACATCGTCAACCTCCACAACCGGGCCGCCTGCTTCGGCTGCGTCGATCTTGCCGCGCAACACCAACGCCGCGCTAGCTCCGGCGTTAAAGGCGGCGGCAACATAGGCGTGCCCGTCGCGTTCAACTCCGGATAGCGCCACAAAAAGATCGCCGGGCGCGAGGCTGCGCGTATCGATGGAGACGCCCTTCACTGCGAACGCTGCGCTGCACTGCCCGCCCGTTGCGGCAATAATTTCGTCATGTGTCCATAAGGTCTGGCGTGTCGTATTTGTCATAGTCGCGTTTGTCACAGTCGCGCCTCCGCACCAATGTGTTCACCGACCACACTGACATCATCAAAAGGCAAAATTGTGTCTTCGATAATTTGTCCCTGCTCATGACCTTTGCCCGCAACCAGCACAATATCGCCGTCGCGCGCGGCATCTATCGCCGCGGCAATAGCTGCACGCCGATCGTCAAATTCCAGCGCACCGGGACATGCCTGCATGACGTCTTGGCGGATCGCTGACGGATTCTCAAAGCGCGGATTATCATCTGTTACAAAAATCTGATCAGCTGCACCCGCAGCGATGGCTCCCATCTGCGGGCGTTTACCTGCATCACGGTCGCCACCACAGCCAAATACCAGCAAGACACGGCTTTCTGCGGACACATGATGGCGCACCGATGACAGCGCGGCAGATAGCGCATCGGGTGTGTGCGCGTAATCAACATAAATCGCCGCGCCCTGATGCATGCCTGCAAGCTGCATGCGCCCGGGCACGCCTTGAAGATTATTGCACGCGCTTGCCATGTCATCGAAATTGAGGCCACTATGTAGACCAAGTCCCAGCGCAACTTCGAGGTTTTCAACCTGGAAATCGCCGATCAGTGGCACGTGCACGTCAATGCGATTATCGGCTTCTTCGATCACCAGCACCATGCCATCAGCATGCCGTGTGGCGACCGAAATTGTGAGCGCAGCATTGGAGCCGCCGACTGAATATACCCGCCTGCCACTGGCCCGCACCTTTTCGGCAAGCTGCGCGCCGACGCTGCTGCGCATTTGCACAACCGCAACACCGCCCGGCTTTAAAATATTAGTGAACAGACGCATCTTGGCATCGAAATAGTTTTGCGTGTCGCCATGATAATCAAGATGGTCGCGGGTCAAATTCGTAAAGCCGGCCACATCGCACGACACACCATCGACACGGTGTTGGGCCAACGCATGGCTTGAAACTTCCATCGCCAAATGCGTGATGCCACGCGCATAGAGATCACGCAATGCCGCATGCAAGGTGACAGGGTCTGGGGTTGTATGTGTCATGGGCCGCTCAAACTGTGCCGTGATGACCCCTAAAGTGCCAAGACTGGCGGCGGGCAAACCGGCATGCGTCCAAAACTGGCGAACGAACGCCGCGGTCGATGTTTTTCCATTTGTCCCGGTAATGCCAACCGTGCAATCAGGACGGAAGGCGAAGAACCGCGCGGCCAGTTCAGCGAGCGCGCGGCGCGGGTTTTCATCATAAACCACCGGCACAGACAGCCCGTGACCGGGTTGCGATGTCAAAACGGCGGCAGCACCCTTGGCGAGGGCTTGCGCCACAAACCTGTTGCCATCAGCCTGCACGCCCGGCAGCGCGGCAAACAAATATCCCGGTGCAACCGCACGACTATCGGCAGTCAGTCCGGTTATCTCAACATCGGCGAAAGCCGCGTCATATTGCATATTGTCGGTCAGCAAAGCATCAAGGCGCATGGGGCACCTCCGCTTTCAATTCGGCATTTAAGGCAAGGGTTGGCGACGCGGTACCCGCGGCAAGCTTCTCGCGCGCCGGTACCAGACGTTGCGGCGCGGGTCGTACGCCCAGAAGCGGCGCAGCGCGGCGAACGATTTCTGCCGCTGTAGGCGCGGCGTTCCAACCGGCCAGCGTTAGATTATGCGTTTCTGCAATGCCCTGCGGCTCGTCAATAACCACCAGCAAAGCGTAGCGCGGATCAGAATAGGGAAACGCGCCAAGGAAAGAAGTAATCAGCGCATCGTCATCATAGCCACCGCGGGCCGGCTTGTTGGCTGAACCAGTTTTGCCAATGACGCCATATCCCGACACATTGGCCTTTTTGCCAGTGCCAACCGTAACCACATCACGCATCATGTCGCGCAACATGGCGCTGGTGCGCTCAGAGATCACGCGCGTGCCGACCGGCATCTGCGTGCGCGTCAGGCGCGGCGGATACAGCACACCACCATTAACCATGGCCGCGCCAGCAATAAGCGCGTGCAGCGGTGTTACCGAAAAGCCGTGCCCGAAAGACGTGGTGGCCCGCTCGATATCCGTCCAGCGCACCGGCATAAGCGGTGCGCCTGTTTCGGGCAACTCGAAGCGCAGCCGCCGGGTCAATCCAAGCTTTTCCATGAAATCATAATGCGACACATCCGACACACGCAGCGCCAGTTGCACTGATCCGATATTTGACGAATGAACGACAATTTCGCGCGGCGTTAGCGGGCGTTTCTCGCCATGAACATCGTTAATGGTCGCGCGCCCGATTTTCAGCGGTGCTGCGGTATCAAAAGTCTCATCCACTCTCACCTCACCGCTTTCCAATGCCATGGCCGCGGTCATAACTTTGAAAATGGAGCCAAGCTCGTAAACGCCCATTGTCATAGCGTTAAAATGGCGCGACAACGGCGTTGCGGATGGTGTGTTAATATCAAAATCAGGCAATGAAACCAGTGCCAGTATTTCGCCATTGGTGACATCCATGACAATAGCACCACCGCCTTTGGCCGAGAATTTTGCTATGGCCGCTGACAGGCTTTCGCGCACGGCGTGCTGGACACGGATATCAAGACTGGTCTCGAAGACAGGCGACATCTGAACCTGTTCGTCGAGGCGTCGTTCAAGCCCCATCAAGCCACGCATATCCGTGCTTGAAAAACCAACCACATGCGAGGCGACCGAGCCGCTAGGATAAACCCGCTGGGCCTCACGGCGCAATTTCAGACCAGGATTACCAAGATCGAGCACGGTGCGTTTTTGTGCCGGCGTCAGCCCTTTTATCAATTCAACATAATGTCGGTCGCCAGCCAGCAGGCGGCGCGCGCGCGTGGTATTCAGGTCTGGAAGGATTTTGCTCAACTGCGCCACGACCGTATCAGCATTGTCAATTTCAGACGCATTCGCGCCCAGCGTGGTTAAGTAAATTTGCGATGCCAATACCACGCCATTGCGATCGACGATAGCGGGCCGTTGAACTTGTGCCTCGCGATTGCCCAGCCCAGCGCGTGCGAGCGCCGGGTCCTCGGCAAGCGTAAGCTGTGCGAGCCGCCCGCCCAGAACGGCGAAAACCAACACGAACATGATGGAGGCAAGGCGCAACCGACGGCGGGTCTCTTCCACACCGTGCTGGGCGACCCCGCCGCTAAATTGCGCCGAATGCACATTCATAACCCCAGCCCAGTCGCCGCCAGCTGTTACCAGAGGGAGTTTTTTGTATTTCACTGCACACCCCCCTCTTGAATGAGTGTGACGGGGGTCGGTGCCAGCGTATCGGCATCGCCAACCCATACCTGATGGACTTGCAGTGGCGATAATTCGAGATGATGCGAGACGAGCAACTGCAAACGGCGCGGGTCGTTCAAACTACTCCACTCGGCAGCAAGGGTCTGGCGCATATCTTCGGCAGCCGTGATTTTGCGCTCGAGCGCATGCAGTTTTTTAACCTCGGCCTCAGCGCTATAGCGAATATGATAAACCCCTGCGACTAAGGCCACGATAACCAGAAAACAAAACATATTGGCAATGCGGATCATGAGCGGCCTCCGGCCTGAGTATCGCGCACAGATTGTGGCGCCCGCGCTGGCATCAGGTTTTCGTCTTCGGGAAATACCGGCGCATGCGTGCGCACTGCGCCGCGCAAGCGCGCAGATCGCGCCCGCGCATTGACCGCGATCTCATCGGCACCTGCTTTTTGCGAGCGGGCCGGCAATTCGTCGAAGCTATTGGCTGGGCCTTCCAACGCAGGCAGATGGCGCGATGGCCGCCCCACGCGCCCGCTTCGGCGCGCCAGAAATTTTTTCACCATACGATCTTCAAGCGAGTGAAACGTGACGACGGCAAGGCGTCCGCCCGGACGCAAAAGCCGCTCAGCCGCGTGCAACCCACGCAATAACTCACCCAGCTCATCATTCAGATAAATCCGCAAGGCTTGAAAAGTGCGTGTTGCCGGATGCGCGCCCTTGCCCCGCGGCTGACCGAGGACACTACAGATAATCTCTGCTAACTCACCCGTCCGCGTAATTCTGCCGCTATCGCGCCGCGCTGTGATCGCCCGCACAATGGCACGCGCCCGGCGTTCTTCGCCATAAACTGAAAGAATAGATACGAGTAACGCTGGTTCCGCGTCATTCACCAGATCTTCCGCGCTAGCGCCGGCACTGCCCATGCGCATATCGAGCGGCCCGTCGCGCATAAAGGAAAATCCGCGCGCAGCTTCATCAAGCTGCATAGACGAAACGCCCAGGTCCAGCATCACGCCGTCCAGACCGTCAAACCCCGCGTCGCGAGCCAGCGCTTCCATATCGCCAAAGCAGCCTTGAATGGGCCGAAGCCGTTTGTCAAAACTGTCAACTAAAGGGACAGCCGCGGCAAGTGCTGCCGGATCGCGGTCAATGGCCAGCACCGTGCAATCGGCGGCCTCTAAGACCGCGCGGCTATACCCGCCGGCACCGAAAGTACCATCAAGATAAACGCCATTACTGACCGGCGATATAGCCGCGATTACTTCTGATAGAAGAACTGGAGTGTGGGGGGCCGAATTCGGGGGCATGCGCACCGGCTGCCTTTTATTGCATCCCCCGTTACTCATTGACCCGAACTCCCCGGTGGGCCGGCTTGCGCCGATAGTGAACGCAACATGGTGCGTTTTTCCAGCGCCATATTGCGGGCATTAGCCCGGAAATCGGCAAACTTATCGGGGTTCCATATCTGAAACTTTCCACCCAACCCGACAAAACAGAGCGATTTGTCGATATTTGCATGGGAAAGAAGTGTTTCAGGAAGTGACACCCGACCATCCGCGTCGAATGTCAGATGATGGCTATCGGCAAACA
>DKNW01000043.1 GCA_002469805.1 Rhodobiaceae bacterium UBA7378 | reverse complement strand
CGCGCCAACTGCCCGCCCAACATGAACAGCACAGTCGCAAACAGCAACAGCCATGGCACGGCGGCAGAAAATGTGTCGGCATCGGTGCCTAGCAATAACCAGCCGCCCAGCAAGCCGCCGACAAACGCCACCGGCACTTGCCACATCAGATCGCGGCGTACATCTGTTAAATGACTGCGATAGCCGAACGCGCCGGTAATGTAGCCCAGCGTGGCTGCGAATGTGTTGGTTGCGTTGGCGATGATGGGCGGCATGCCGGAAATCACCAGCGCCGCGAAGGTCACGCCACTGCCACCACCGGCCAGCGCGTTCATGGTGCCACCAACAAGCCCAGCGAGAAAAAGCACGAGATTTGTTTCCATGGGAGAGGTTTAGCGGATTCTTCCTCGCATGGCCGAATTATTCTTGCTACAAAACCGGCAACCAAGCTTTTGAAGCCTCGCGGGAGATAAACCATGACGCAATTTGACAAATCCAAGCTGCCAAGCCGCCACGTGTCGGTCGGCCCAGAGCGCGCGCCGCACCGGTCTTATTATTATGCCATGGGTATGACGGAAGAAGATATCGCAAAGCCGTTTGTCGGCGTTGTGTCGTGCTGGAATGAAGCCGCGCCCTGCAATATTGCGCTCATGCGCCAAGCACAATCTGCCAAGGCGGGCGTGAAGGCCGGGTCTGGCACGCCGCGCGAGTTTTGTACCATTACGGTTACAGATGGCATCGCCATGGGCCATGAGGGGATGAAGTCGTCGCTCATCTCACGTGAGGTAATCGCGGATAGTGTCGAGCTGACTATGCGCGGGCATTGCTACGATGCGATGATCGGGCTGGCGGGCTGCGATAAATCTCTGCCCGGGCTGATGATGGCGATGCTGCGCCTCAATGTGCCCAGCGTGTTTATGTATGGCGGGTCTATCATGCCCGGCGAGTTTAAGGGCCGCGATGTCACCGTGCTTGACGTGTTCGAGGCCGTAGGCCAGCACGCGGCGGGCAAAATGCCGGATGAAGATTTGCACGAGCTGGAATGTGTGGCGTGCCCCAGCGCGGGCGCGTGTGGCGGGCAGTTCACTGCCAACACCATGGCGTGTGTGTCTGAAGCCATTGGCCTTGCATTGCCCAATTCGGCGGGCGCGCCGGCACCATATGAAAGCCGCGATGCGTATGCCGAAGCGTCGGGCAGGGCGGTGATGAACCTCATCGCCAATAATATTCGCCCGCGCGATATTGTTACCCGCAAGTCTATGGAAAATGCCGCCACAGTGGTTGCCGCCACGGGCGGCTCAACCAATGGCGCCTTGCACCTGCCAGCCATGGCGCATGAAGCGGGTATTGATTTCGACCTGATGGAAGTTGCCGAGATTTTCAAGAAAACCCCGTATATAGCGGACCTGAAACCCGGCGGGCAATATGTTGCCAAAGACATGTATGAGGCGGGCGGCGTGCCAATGTTGTTGAAAACTTTGCTTGAGGGCGGGTATCTGCACGGCGATTGCCTCACCGTAACGGGCAAAACACTTGCCGAGAATTTGGAGGAGATCACCTTCAACCCCGACCAGAAAGTGATTTATCCGGTCACCAACCCGATCACGCCAACAGGCGGCGTGGTAGGGCTGAAAGGTTCGCTGGCCCCCGATGGCGCGATTGTGAAAGTCGCGGGCATGGAAGTGCTGCAATTTGAAGGCAAAGCGCGCTGCTTTGATTGCGAGGAAGACGCTTTCGCCGCCGTCGAGAAAGAAGACTATCAGGCCGGTGAGGTTATCGTCATCCGCTATGAGGGGCCGAAGGGCGGCCCGGGCATGCGCGAAATGCTGTCAACGACCTCGGCCATTTACGGGCAGGGCAATGGCGACAAGGTTGCGCTTATTACTGACGGGCGCTTTTCCGGCGCGACGCGCGGGTTCTGCATCGGTCATGTGGGGCCGGAGGCTGCCGAAGGCGGACCGATTGCGCTCATTGAAGATGGCGACACCATTCGCATCGACGCCGAGGCAGGCACGATCGACCTCATGGTTGAGGCCGATGTGCTAGCTACGCGCAAAGCCGCATGGCAACCGCGCGAAACTGATTTTGCCTCCGGCACGCTGTGGAAATACGCCCAAGGCGTTGGCCCCGCCCATAAAGGCGCGGTCACGCATCCGGGCGGCGCGAAAGAGAAAAAGCAATACGCTGATATTTAGTGCGCTGGCTAGCGCTGAAATCTAGAGTGCGAGGCAGCGCTGAAATCTAGCGTCTTCGCACTTAACCACCACCATCTAGATTGTTGTGCTGGTCTTGTGGGCTGTCAGGGCCATCGGGAATGTCGTTAGCGATGTTATCGAGATCATCGATCTTTAGGTCATTAACCGCGATGCCGGATGCCAGAAAGCTGGCGGCCACCAGCACAGGGGCCACATAAGCCACCTGTCCGTCGGTGACGAAGGCGGTGAGCCAGCCGGGAATAAGTACTACGAGTGCTTGTGTCAGTCGCTTGGTAAGAATGATCAGCCCCTATTTTTGTTTTTACTAGGTGCGTTATATTAAAAAGCCATCGGCATATTGCAACGGGTTAATCGCGTAACTCAATCCATACTGGAACGTGGTCTGAGGGTTTTTCCCAGTCGCGTGTGTGTTTGTCGATGCCGAAGGTTTCCAGCTTGTCGGCGGCCAGCGGCGACAGCAAATGATGGTCGATGCGGATGCCATTATTCTTCGGCCATGCGCCGGCTTGATAATCCCAGAAGGTATATGTCGTATCGTCGGTCACCGAAAGCGTCGACACGGCTTCGGTGAGGCCCAGATGCACGAGGCGGCGATAGGCGGCGTGCGTTTCGGGCCGGAACAGGGCGTCGCCTTCCCATTTATCAGGGGCGTGGCAATCGGCCGGGGCGGGGATGACGTTATAATCGCCCGCCAGCACAAACGCCTCTTCATACGACAAAAGCGTGCTGGCGTGGGCTTCGAGCGCCGCCATCCAGTTCAGCTTATAGGTGTATTTTTCATGGAAGCCGTCGCTGCTTTCTTGTGATACCGGATTGCCATTGGGCAGATAAAGCGACGCGACGCGCACCGCCGAGCCATTGGTCGATCCTTGTGTAGAGACCACCGCCTCAATATAGCGCGCTTGCTCATCTTCTAATCCGGGCAGGCCGCGGCTCACATCTTCCAGCGGATATTTCGACAAGAGCGCCACGCCATTATAGGTTTTCTGCCCGTGCGTTTCGACATTATAGCCCAGCGCCTCAATGTCATCGCGGGGGAAGGCGTCATCCACACATTTCAGCTCCTGTAAGCAAGCAATGTCAGGCTGGGCTTCTTCGAGCCAGCGCAGTACATTGGGCAGGCGCGCCTTAACTGAGTTGACGTTCCAGCTTGCGATTTTCATGGGGTTCAGATGTCGAACGAGGTGCCGCAACCGCACGCGGCGGTGGCGTTAGGATTGTTAATGCGGAAGCTCGCGCCTATGAGGTCATCGACCCAGTCGATCTCGGCGCCTTCCATATATTGCAGCGACATATCATCAACCAGCACGTCGATACCGTCGCGGGTGAAGATGAGGTCGTCAGCGGTTTGGGTGTCGTCAATTGAGAAGATATAGGAAAATCCAGAACATCCACCGCCCTGAACGGCCACGCGCAGTTTTGCGCCGGCGTCTTCGGAGGCCAGAATTTTGCCGATTTGTGTGGCAGCGGATTCGGTGATGGCAAATTGTGTCATGTCCTATAAATAGGGCTGTTTCTTGGCGGTTGCAAGGCGGCGCGGTATAAGGGGGAATGGAAATGTTACAACCGGTCCGTCAAAGCAGCGATATAACGCCCGCGCAGATGGCCCTGTTGCGCGATGCCGACCCTGATGACAGCAAAATTGCAGCCTATCTCGCGCGCGGCGAAGTTTGGGTAAGCCCCGATAAAAGCGCCATTGCCGTGATTCAGGCACGCGATGATGATATTTACGAAATTATGAATATTGCGCTTTTGCCGGACATGCGGGGGCAGGGGCGCGGCAAGGCGTTTCTGGCAGGCCTCATTGCTATGGTGAAGGCGCGTGGAGGCCGGGCTGTTGATATTGGGACCGGCAATTCGAGCCTCGACCAGCTGGCGCTGTATCAAAAAGCCGGGTTTCGCATCACAGGTATTGTCGCGGGATATTTTGATGGCTACCCCGAACCCATCATCGAGAACGGCATTGCGTGCCGTGACATGGTGCGGCTGCGCGCCACGTTTTAGCGGGCCTTCCAAAACCGCGCAAAACCGCCTACATATCAGGCATGAGATATGGTCAATACCACGCCAGCTTTGCCAGCCACCCCGATAAATCACGCGGGCGGTTTCACCCAGAGGCCGAAAGCAAAACGCGCACGCCGTTTCAGCGCGACCGTGACCGCGTGTTGCATTGCAGCGCGTTTCGGCGGCTGAAACACAAGACGCAGGTTTTCATCGCGCATGTGGGCGATTATTACCGTACGCGCCTCACACATTCGCTGGAGGTGGCGCAAATAGGACGCTCGGTGGCGCGCGAACTGGCGATCGACGAAGACCTGACCGAAACATTGTCGCTTGCCCATGATCTGGGGCATACCCCGTTCGGCCATGCTGGGGAAGACGCGTTGCATGCCGCCATGCAGCCCTATGGCGGGTTCGATCATAATGCGCAGACTTTGCGTATTCTCACCCAGCTTGAGGCGCGTTATGTGCCGTTTAACGGGCTGAACTTGACATGGGAAACATTGGAAGGATTGGTAAAGCATAACGGACCCCTATTGGTGGGCGCGCAAAAGCTGACGGACCTGCCATTTGCCATTCAAACCCATGCCGAGACACAAGACTTGCAGCTGGACACATGGCCGTCGCTAGAGGCGCAGATCGCCGCGCTGTCGGACGACATCGCCTATAATAATCATGATATTGATGACGGGTTGCGTGCCGGCCTCATTCGCATGGAAGATCTGGCGACCTTGCCGATGATCGGCAGTATTTTGAGCAAAATCAAAACCAAATATGGCGATATAAGCCCCGATTTGCTGCGCCATGAGCTGGTGCGTGAGATGATTTCGGTGATGATTGGCGATCTGGTGACGCAAACCCGCAAGCGACTGGCTGATGGCAAGATTGAAACCTGTGATGATGTCCGCCATGCCGCGCGCGCAACGGCAGCTTTCTCAGATGACTTGCAGGCGCAGCTGGACGAGGTGAAAGCCTTTTTGATGGCTAACGTCTATCAGCATCACACGGTCAACCGCTCGATGAGCAAGGCGCAGCGTATTATTCGTGAAATGTTTGAATTGCTGATCCGTGAACCAGGTTTATTGCCTGAAAGCAATCAGCTCACGGGCGCGGATGAAAATGCTCTGGCACGCCATATTTGCGATTATATTGCTGGTATGACCGATCGCTTTGCAATTGAGGAACATCACCGGCTGTTCGATATCACCGACAGTTTGGCATAATCTGGGATAGGCCGGAATAGGCTGGCGCGTTTACGAAGAAAGCGACTTCATGAATTTATTTGCAACATTCGAGGCCCGACTGCATGGCGTATTGTCAGATTTGCAAGCTGACGGGGTTTTGCCGGCTGATATCGGCTTCGATAACGTGACGGTCGAGCCGCCCCGTGATGCCGCGCATGGAGATATCGCCACCAATGCGGCCATGGTGTTGTGCAAGCAGGCGGGCATGCCGCCGCGCGATCTAGCGGCGCAGATCGTCGAGAAATTCGCGCAAGCTGATGATATTGCGGGCACGGATATCGCGGGGCCGGGGTTCATCAATTTTACCTTTAAGACGGATGTCTGGACGGGGTTGGTGCCGGTTATTCTGCGGGCTGGTGGCGCGTATGGCGTTGCCGATGTTGGTCAAGGCACGGCCGTAAATCTTGAATATGTATCGGCCAATCCGACCGGGCCGATGCATGTTGGTCATGCGCGCGGCGCGGTGTTTGGTGATGCGTTGGCGCGCCTATTGGAGGCGGCCGGTTTTAAGGTGTTGCGCGAATATTATATTAACGATGCCGGTTCGCAGGTGGATGTGCTCGCACGCTCGGCCTTGCTGCGCACGCGCGAAGCACTGGGTGAGGACATTGGCGATATTCCCGCCGGTCTATATCCAGGTGACTATCTCGTGCCCGTCGGTGAAGCATTGGCGGTCAGCGAAGGGGCGGCTTTGTTCGACAAAGACGAAGCTGCGCAAATAGAGATCGCTAAGCACGTTGCACTGCCAATGATGATGGATATGATCCGCGCTGATCTTGCCGCGCTCGGTGTGCATCATGGGCATTTTCTTTCGGAGCAAAGCCTGCATGATGACGGGTCCGTCGGACGCGTGTTTGATGCGCTGAAAGAACAGGGGCTGATTTATCAGGGCGTGCTTGAGCCGCCCAGGGGCAAGGAGCCGCCGCCCGATTGGGAACCGCAGCCACAATGGTTGTTTCGGTCAGAGAAATTTGGCGACGATAGCGATCGCGCTCTGAAGAAGTCAGATGGTAGTTGGACGTATTTTGCCCCCGATATAGCCTGTCATTTCGATAAGTTCCAACGTGGCTATACCCGAATGATTAATGTCTGGGGGGCAGACCATATTGGCTACATTAAACGCATGCAGGCAGCGGTCGCCGCCATCACGAAGAGTGACGCGCATTTGGATGTAAAAGTCTGCAATCTCGTCAAGTTGCAGCGCGGTGGTGAACCAGTAAAAATGTCAAAAAGATCAGGTGACTTCATCACATTACGTGAGGTGGTGGATGAAGTAGGGTGCAACGCTGTCCGCTTCATGATGTTGACTCGGCGCAATGATGCGGCGCTCGATTTTGATTTCGATCTGGTGAAACAACAGAGCCGCGATAACCCTGTGTTCTATGTGCAATATGCCTATGCCCGTATTCATTCGGTTTTGCGCAATGCTGTGGAGGCTGGCTTTACGACAGAGGAGTTAACTGTCGATGCTCTGAACGGTGCCGATACGCATCTGCTGTGCGCGCCGGAAGAAGTCAAACTAGCTAAAGTGCTGGGCGTTTATCCGCGCAGTTTGCTCGCCGCGGCAACGGCACTTGAGCCGCACCGTATGGCGTTTTATCTGCAAGATCTGGCGGCAGCCTTTCATGGGCTGTGGACGCGCGGCAAGGAAACCCCGGGTTTACGCTTTATTCAGGAAGATAATCGTGAGGTAACGCGCGCGCGTCTTGCCCTGTTGCAGGCGACCGCGATTGTGCTTGGTAATGGTCTTGATGTCATCGGCGTGGAACCTGAGACAGAAATGCGGTAGTATTCTGATTCACAGATAAGAAGAGGATTTGATGTCGCAAAACCCGCCGCGTGGTCGCTATGGCAGTGATTTTCTAAACGAAGATGTCGATCTGGAAATCGCGCACCCGTCACCCAATGCTGAAATATACACACGCACGTCGTCCTCGCGCCTGCCGCCTGCGCCGCTTTTAGTTGCTGGCTTTGCGCTTCTGGCCGTGCTCGCTGGCGGGGTTTATTTTTATGCGTATCAACAGGGACTGCAAGAAGGTCAGCGCAGTCTGCCCCCTGTTGTTCTAGCGGATAACACCCCGATGAAAGTGCCAGCCGAAGATCTTCCGGAGGGGCAGGTAGAGGCTGCGCCAGATTTACGCATTCATGATGTTGCCAATGGTAAGGCAGACATGCCGTTATCTGGCAGCGTTGCGATGGAGGCGGGTCCTGCTGATGATGCATCGGGCGCGATTGAGAGTTTAATACCGGAGGATGCTGCCTCTGTAGGTGAGCGTCTTGCCAAATTGCAGGATACCGGTGTGCAGGTTTCACCGCCGCGCCCAGAGTTGAACCGTGCGCCAAAAGCCCAGCCTGTTGAAACTGCCCAACCTGTTCAGCAGGCGGCGCCCGAGGCGGTTAAACCAGTGTCTAAACCTGTACCAAAACCTAAACCTAAACCTAAACC
>DKNW01000005.1:22719-29745 GCA_002469805.1 Rhodobiaceae bacterium UBA7378 | reverse complement strand
ACTTCCATGCCATCGCACCAAACTTCCCAGCCAAGCCCCCACGCGCCCAAAGTCGGGCTCTCCCAATCATCTTCGACAAACCGGATATCATGCATGCTGGGATCGATGCCCAGCACGGACAAGCTATCCAAATAGAGCTGCTGAATATTGTCTGGTGACGGCTTTAAGATTACCTGAAACTGGTAGTAATGCTGGAAACGGTTTGGGTTTTCGCCATAGCGCCCATCGGTCGGACGGCGCGAGGGTTGCACGTATGCCGCTTGCCACGGCTCCGGTCCCAGCGCGCGCAATACGGTGGCAGGGTGAAACGTGCCAGCGCCCATTTCCATATCATAAGGCTGCAAAATAACACAGCCCTGATCAGCCCAGTACCGTTGCAGGTTCAACACCAGATCCTGAAAGGAGCGTGTCGCTAGTTTTCGTGTTTCGGACATCATTTTTCCTGACGCGCGGGGTATCCCTGATGCGCGGGTCGTCACCCGCTTTATGGCGCGAAATTAGCGACCCGTTCCCGCAAAAGCAAGCGCCGCGCCATGGCGTAAAATCGCCTCGGCTTCTGTGCTTTGTTCACCGGCTTCATTGTGCAACACCAGAGGCGGCAAAATGACAAGCGGCGCGCGCGAATCGCGGCAACCCTGCACCAACACCCGATGCGCAGGCTGGCCGATGCGCGGCGCAATCGGCTGAATATGTAACGCCCCGAGCCGCGAACGCATAGCCGACAATAGGTCGTCAAGCGCATCAGCGCGATGAACAAAGGTCACACGCCCACCAGCTCCCGCCAACGCACACGCGCATCGTACCCAGCTTTCAAGACCGGCTTCATCGATTTGATGCGCCCGCGCGCGGGCTTCATCCGCAAGCGGTTTTACACGGTCGCGCTCATAATAGGGTGGATTGGCCACCACATGATCAAAGCTATTGGCTTTAAGGCCCAAATTGGCGAACGGGCCGGTGATATCCGCGGCAACAAATTGCGCGCGCGCATCTAGGCCGTTGATGCGGGCATTTTCCAGCGCAACCGCGCATAAATCGGGGTCAATATCTACACCAACAAGGCGCGCCATGGGCAAGCGCGCCAACGCACACAAGCCAACAACGCCGACACCCGCGCCGAGATCGCAAACTGTTTCAGCCGCATCATGCACACTGGCAGCGAGCAAAACGGCATCATGCCCGCTGCGATGCCCCTGCCGTGGCTGACGCACCGACAGTCGATTGCCGAGGAACCCGTCATTGGTGAAACCGTCATTCTCGGTTGATTGACCCTGCATCAATATGCCCGCCCCTTGTGACACGGCTTTGACTTGACCTTTTCGCCGCGCAACGATACGAGAACATACCTTATATTGAGGTTAGAGATGGCAACCATAATAAATATCAATGCTGATCAGCGGTCGACCGACGATGCGTTGGAAGAGTTACACGATTTCTTCGCCGATGATCTGGTGCAGGTTGAAGCAACCTTGTCAGCAAATTTATCGTCGGCGGCCAGCCTGATACCGGAGGTCAGCGACCATATTATTGGTGCCGGTGGCAAACGTCTACGCCCGCTTTTGACGCTTTCTGCCGCGCAGCTTTGCGGCTATCAGGGAACGCGACACATTATGCTTGCCGCCGCGGTTGAATTCATGCACACAGCGACGCTGCTGCATGATGATGTGGTCGATGACAGCGATCTGCGGCGCGGAAAACCGACGGCGCGAAAAATTTGGGGCAATCCCACCAGCGTGCTAGTTGGCGATTTTCTTTTGGGTCAGGCTTTCCGCATGATGGTTGGAGCCGAGAACCTTGCCGCGCTTGACGTGCTTTCAAATGCCGCGGCCATCATTGCCGAAGGCGAGGTAATGCAGCTTGCCGCGATGCGCAATGCCGATATTAGCGAGGATAATTATCTGCGCATTATCGATGCCAAAACCGCAGCTCTGTTTGCAGCGGCGGCAGAGGTTGGCGGCATACTGGCGGAAGCCTCACCAACTACTATTGACGCGCTGGAATCATATGGCAGAAATCTAGGCATCGCTTTCCAGCTGGTTGACGATGCTTTGGATTATGGCAGCGTTAACCGTGTCTTGGGCAAAAATACTGGCGAAGATTTCCGCGAAGGCAAGGTTACACTGCCTGTCGTGTTGGCGTATCGGCGCGGCAATGAAAACAGCCGTAACTTTTGGAAACAGGCTATGCAAGCCACTGATGATAATGCGGATTTTGAGCAAGCAGTGGCGTATTTGCGGTCAACAGCAGCTTTGAAGGACACTGTGGCGCGCGCAACGCATTACGGCGAGAAGGCCAAAGATGCATTGGCTTTATTGCCGCCCAGTGACACCCGGACGTTGTTGATACGGCTCGCCGATTTCTGCATCGCCCGGGCCTATTAACCAACTGGCTACGCACCAGTCATCAGGGCGGCGCGCGCGATAAGCAACCGCAATGTCTGCTCCGCCAGCCGGTGGCATAAGACCAAAGCAAGTTGCTCCGCTACCGCTCATGCCGACATACGCCGCGCCACTATCACGCAATGCCTGCAAACATTCAGAAATTTCAGGAACGATATGCATGGCGGCGGCTTCAAGGTCGTTGCTTTGCGTAGATATAAAATCGCACAAAGCCGCAAAGTTCGCGATATGCGGCGGTAGCGATGGGTGGGGCGGCGGCGCGTGGTGACATGCAAGCGCCTCAAAAACCGACGCTGTTGGCAGGTCGATACGCGGATTAACCAACACGATATCGGCAACTGGCAAGTCATCAAGACGCGTAATCTCAACACCGGTGCCGGTCATCCAGCCAGGCCCGCTTGCGAGACATGCTGGCACATCGGCGCCTAGCTTGGCGCCCAGTATCTCGCGTTGCGCCTCAGATAAATCGAGATTGTATAATTTGTTGAGCCCGTTCAGCATGGCAGCGGCGTCGGCTGATCCACCACCAAGGCCCGCGGCGACGGGCAGGTCTTTGCGCAGTCGAATATCCGTCGGTAACGCCTTGCCAATATAGGCTTCGAGACATCGCAATGCGCGCATCACAAGGTTGGATTCATCCGCGAAAACGCCCGCACCATCAATCACGAATCGAGTGGCGCGCGCACGACGCAAGTGAAGCGTGTCTCCAAAAGCAGCAAAAGCCACCAGACTTTCCAGCGTATGATAGCCATCATCTCGCCGACCCGTAACCCGCAGAGACAGATTTATCTTTGCAGGTGCGGTCAGTGTTAGCGCAGTGAACATCTAGATTTCTGTGCCGCCAGACAATTTTTCTGGTCCCAATTCTGGTGCGATTTCCAATCCGGTAATAATTTTACTTTCAATTTTAAGGCGATCTTCGTCGACTGGATCGAAAGCCAGAGCCTTGCGCCACTGGTAGCGGGCCTCAACCTCGCGACCCAACTGCCACAACACATCGCCCAGATGTTCGGTGATCACTGCATCTGTTGGCTCCAGACGCGAGGCGTGTTCCAGGTAACCCAGAGCCTTGTCATACTGCCCCAACTGGTAATGCGCCCAACCCAGACTATCGACAAAAAATCCATTTGACGGTTCCTTGCGAACAGCCAATTCGATAATGCGCAAGCCCTCTTTCAGATAAATGCCCTGATCGATCCAGCTATATCCCAGATAGTTCAACACATGCGGCTCATCACCCGATAACTGACGGGCTTTTTGCAAATCCACTTCGGCCATAACCCAATTGCCCTGCCGCTCGCGCGTGATGCCGCGAGCAAAATATACATGCCAATAAATCGCGCGCTCCTCGCGGATAAAGCCGATCGCCTTGTCATAGGCCTGCTCTGCTTCTTCGAAGCGGAAGCGGAAACGCAGCATATCTCCCAGCGCCACGAGCACATCAATATCATCGCTCGTATTCGTCATCACGGCGTAAAGAACCGAAATAGCCTCTTCGACAGCATCAACTTCATTAAGCATTTCCGCACGCTTGATCTGGGCTGCCCGATACATAACCTGCTCTGGTGCAATCAACGCAAACCGATCACCGGCCGCGGTCCAGCGTTCATGGCGGGCGAATATTTCCGCCGTCATAAACACGGCAATATCGCTTTCAGGTTCCAAGAACAGCGCCAGATGCGCATAGGCAAGTGCCAATTCAAGGCGCTTTTCACGCTCCATGACTTCCGCCACAGCATAAAAAGCATAAGCAAGCTGTACCCGCACATTACGCGCCAGCGGTGGCGGCGGCGCCGGTGTACCGGCGGCATTCAAGCGCGCCAGTGCGGCGCTAACATGCGGGTGGGTCAAATGCGTATTGTGATAATCCTGATAAAGATTGCGTGCGGCGTCTACATCGCCCTGGCGTTCCAAATAACCACCATAGGCTTTGACGAAAAAGAAATAGCTTGCGCCGCCTGCCCGCAGGCCGGTCTCATAGGCTTCGCTAGCGCCTTGGATATCGCCCGACAGTTCCATGGCTTGCCCAACCTGCAACATGCTGATCGGCGTAAAGGCCGCGCTTCGGCGTAATTGCGACACAGCCGATTGAACCGCATCGCGATTATTTTCGGCAATGGCCATCCAGAGCCGGATATTCGGCTCCAGCAGCCGGGCCATCGGCCCTTTGTTCATTTTGCTCAGATAACGCTCGGCACTCGAATATCTGCCAGCCTCAAAAGCTGCGATCGCCAATAACAAGCCGGCCTGTTGATTATCCGGCGTTTGCGATATCAAGGTTTGCGCGATATCGACAGCCTGCGGCACCCGCCCGCCGACAAGACGCGCACGCATAGCGCTTTGCAATAAATTCGGATCGTCAGGATCGGTCTCAAGCGCGCGCTCCAGATAATCGCCGGCTTGCGCGAGATCATTGGAGCCTAGCGCAAACTGTGCTGCCAGATATGCACCCGCCAGTCCCGACGGATTGGCATAATGCGGCACACGCGCCGCCAGAAAAGTGCCGAGCGCAACACCGACCACGACCATGCCAGCCAGCCCCAACAGCAGATAGTGCCTTAACTTCATCCAAACTCCTGTGTGTCGCAAGTTTATCAGGACACCCGACAGGCGCAATGGCTGAAACGGCTACATGTTTGGATAATTCGGCCCGCCCGCGCCTTCGGGAACAACCCAGTTAATATTCTGGCTTGGATCCTTAATATCGCAGGTTTTGCAGTGAACACAGTTTTGAGCATTGATTTGCAAACGCGGGTTAGTGCCGTTTTCTTCGCGCACGACTTCATACACACCCGCAGGGCAATAGCGCTGCGCCGGCTCATCATATTCAGGCAGATTAACACCAACCGGCACCGATGAGTCTTTCAGCGTCAAATGCGCGGGCTGGTCCTCTTCGTGGTTCGTCGCCGACAAAAATACCGATGACAGCTTGTCAAAAGCCACCTCGCCATCCGGCTTCGGATAATCGATCGGCTTGCATTCATCTGCTTTTTTCATGGCGGCGTGGTCGGGTTTCCCATGCGATAGGGTAAAAGGCAGACCAATCCCCAATGTCCGCATCCACATTTCGGCGCCGCCGAGCACTGTGCCTAGGAAATTACCAAACTTCGTGAGCAGAGGTTTGACGTTGCGCACCATTTTCAGCTCTTTGGCGACGCGGCTCGTATCATAGGCTTGCTGATACGCGCTCAACTCATCATAAGAGCGTCCATCTGCCAGCGCCTCGAAAGCCGCTTCAGCAGCCATAATGCCGGTTTCCATGGCGTTGTGACTGCCCTTGATCCGCGGCACATTGACAAAACCTGCCGAGCAACCGATCAGAGCGCCGCCAGGAAATGCCAATTTTGGAACCGATTGATACCCCCCTTCGGTAATAGCCCGCGCGCCATAAGATACACGTTTGCCACCCTCAAGCGTCTGACGAATGGCCGGATGCATTTTAAACCGCTGGAACTCGTCAAAAGGCGACAAATGCGGGTTTTGGTAGTTCAGATGGGTTACAAAACCGATCGACACAAAATTATCGCCAAAATGATACAGCCATGACCCGCCGCCGGTTTTATTGTCCAACGGCCAACCCAATGTGTGCTGAACATGGCCCGACTTGTGATTTTCCGGCGCAACCTGCCATAACTCTTTAATACCAATACCAAATTTCTGGTAATCACTATTAGCGTCCAGATCATATTGGGCGATTGCCGCTTTGGACAAAGACCCGCGCACCCCTTCGGCTAAGAAGGTGTATTTCGCAAGCAATTCCATGCCCGGCATCCAACCATCTTTTTTCTCGCCGGTTTTCGACACACCCATATCGCCCGTCGCAACACCGCGCACCGCGCCGTTATCGTCGAAAAGAAGCTCGGCAGCGGCAAAGCCCGGATAAATCTCAACGCCCATTGCTTCGGCTTGCTCAGCCAACCAGCGCGCAACATTTCCCAGACTGGCGATATAATTGCCATGGTTTTTCATCAAAGGCGGCAAAATGAAATTGGGAAGCGGCAAGGCGCCGGCAGGTCCAAGAAACAAGAACCGGTCGGACGTAACCTCGGTTTCCAAAGGTGCGCCGCGTTCTTTCCAATCGGGGAATAGGCGGTTGATGCCGACAGGGTCGATCACCGCACCCGATAGAATATGCGCGCCCACTTCGGAGCCTTTCTCCAACACACAAACAGAAATTTCTTGACCCTTTTCTTCAGCCATTTGCTTTAGACGAATAGCTGCTGACAGGCCTGCGGGACCAGCACCAACAATGACCACATCATATTCCATCGCCTCGCGCTCTTCCGGCGCCAATGCCCAGCCCTGACGGGCGTTGACTTGATTGACAGGCATATCAGTCATCACAAACCTCATAATTTCACTAAGTGGAACCACATTAGCACAAACGGCCATAGCCCCCAAACTAGGGATAATTTAGGCGGGCACACGCAAAACTGCAATGTGTGGCCCCTGCGACCCAATGTCATGCTATGGTGATTCTTAAGGTGATTCGTTTTTACGACGCACGTCACCGATAAGGATAGAGGCACAACGATTTTTTTCATCCAACCAACAGGCATACGGTCAACAAGCAACTGATCAACGCTTATATGGTCACGACACGCATCTTGAAAACATGCAACTTGAAAAC
>DKNW01000005.1:17182-22387 GCA_002469805.1 Rhodobiaceae bacterium UBA7378 | reverse complement strand
CAACTTGAAAACATGCAACTTGAACGTCCCGAAATCATCGATCTGCTGAAGTTTCATATCGAAGCTGATTGCGCCGATATTTTAGAAGACATGCCAGTTGATCATTTTCAACCACAGCCGGTTCAAGCACAGGCAGCTCCGCACGCCGAAGCGCCGCAACGACCGACCGCATCGATCGGCATGTATGAAGCGGCCGCGCCCTCTCTTGACGCGCCAGCACCTGTTCCCCCCGCTGCATCTGTTAGCCCCGTTGTACCGGCAGTTGTTGCTGGCGAAGTGAGCGCGACCGTCGCGCGCAATGATACCGATGCGCAGGCAGAACAATTGGCGCAAAATGCAAAAACACTGGATGAACTGGCGACTGCGCTGGCTAGTTTCGATGGCTGTGGCCTCAAAAAGACAGCAAAATCAACGGTTTTCTCGGATGGGATTACGCCCAGCCGTGTTATGATCGTCGGCGAAGCACCGGGGCAAGACGAAGACCGAACCGGCAAACCATTTGTCGGGCGCAGTGGGCAATTACTTGATGCGATGATGTCCGCAATCGGACTGTCACGCGCAGAAAATATGTATATCGCCAATGTTATTGCATGGCGTCCGCCGGGCAATAGAGCACCGTCGCTTGATGAACTAGACATGTGCAAGCCGTTTATCCGGCGCCAAATTGAACTGGCAGCGCCCGAGATTGTCGTGCTGGTGGGCGGCACATCCGCTAAGACCCTACTAGAAACCCAAACCGGCATTACGCGATTACGCGGCAAATGGCAGACGCTTAACATTGGCGGACGTGAAATTCCTGCCCTGCCGTTTTTGCATCCGGCTTATGTGTTGCGCCGGCCCGAAACCAAAATTGATGTTTGGGAAGATTTATGCGCGCTCAAGCAAAAGCTGGATGCAACAACATGATCTGGCGCGCCTCCATCTCCTTCAAGTCTTTTGCTTCCTTTGCTGCAACATTGCTGTTTTCCGGCGGGCTTACCATGCTGCTCATACCGCAAGCTGCGCGCGCGCTATCCCAGGAAGATCGGCAAGGCTTGCGCCCGTTGCCACGCCCGCAATATGTGCGGGCCGACAAGCTGGCAGACCCGGTGCTGTATAAGGAAATCTTTGCCCTGCAGGAAAACGCCAAATGGCGCCGTGCGGACCAGCTAATCCGGCAGGTGGAAGACCCGCTGCTGATGGGGCATGTGCTCTTCCAGCGCTATATGCACCCGACATCTTATCGCGCGAAATGGACAGAGTTGCGTGACTGGCTGAAAAATTATGCCGACCATCCGGGCGCGTGGCGCGCCTATAAACTTGCACAAAAACGCAAACCCCGCGGCATCGCCATGCCCAAACGCCCACCCGCACGCATTTATCATCAAGACCGCGCAAGCAGCGGCTCCCCCTTGTTTAAAACCCGGTCACGCGCGCGTATTCGCCGCGAAGTTTACCGCCTTATCCGCCGCGAGCGGCCAACCCAGGCGCTGAAATATATATCTGCGAAATCGCAGGACCGGCGCTTGCAGGCCGCCGAGACCGATTTTCTCAAATCATTGATTTCGCGCAGTTACTACATTGAAGGCAAAATCGCCTCGTCATTGAAACTCGCGCGCGAAGCCACACGCAGCCGAAAACAAGTGCCGATGTCAGATTGGCACGCTGGTCTTGCGGCTTGGCGGCTGGGCAATCGAGATCTTGCAACCGACCACTTTCGGAGGCTTGCAAATACCGACACGATAAGTTCCGCGCTGCGCGCGCGTGCCGCCTATTGGACGGCGCGAGGCTTGCGTGCCGCGGGCAAAATTAGCGAAGCCGAGCCGTATCTAAAGATGGCGGCAGAGTCAGGTCCTTATTTTTATGCGCTTTTAGGCATGCAGCAGGTTGAAGGGCAATTACAGATATCATGGCAACAAGCGGCCCGACGCGACGCGGATATTTTCGCCACCCATCCAGTATTGCGCCGCGCCGAAGCGTTGCGAGCCGCAGGCCAAGGCGAGCTGGCGGAGCTTGAATTACTCTATCTGCAAGAACGCCTCTCGGAACCTGAGGCGCGCGCAATGCTGGCCTATGCCGAACAAAATGACTACCCCGCCGTGCAGTTAGCCGTCGCCCATCGCCTCGGTTTGCAAATCAGAGGCGGCGTGCCGCTCAATGTACTAACCGGCAGTTATCCCACCTTGCCAAAACAAGCCACAACCAAAGTCGACCAAGCCATACTTCTCGCGCTTGTGCGGCAGGAAAGCCGTTTCAAGGCGCGGGCGAAATCATCCGCAGGCGCGCGCGGTCTCATGCAAATAATGCCGCGTACCGCAGCTTTCATCACGGGCGACCGCAAACTTGCCTGGCGCAAAGGCCGCGACCAGTTGCTCAAAGCAGACCTCAATCTGGCGATCGGCCAGAAATATCTGTCTATGCTGATGGGCCGTGATTATTTCGATGGCAATCTGATTTTTGCCCTCGCCGCCTATAATGCCGGGCCGGGCACATTGCGTCGGTGGCGCCGCGAACTAAAGGACGTTGAAGACCCGCTTTTGTTTATCGAAAGCATGTCTGCCGGTGAAACTCGCAAATATGTCCAGAAGGTGATGGCGAATATGTGGATCTACCGCAATAAATTCGGGCAAGATCCCATCAGCTTGCGTATTTTGGCGGCTGAAAGTTGGCCGCAATATGTCCAACAGGACACGCGTGCCAAGCTGGTGCCAGCGCTCATCTCCAATTAACCCTTAGGGCTTACTGCAAACGGTCTTTTAGTTCGGTAATATTTTGATCGACAAGCATCACAGCTTGTTGCTCGCTCATACCCGTTTCGATGAGTTGCGCGGCCGCGTCGACGGCGAGGCGCGTAATGGCTGTGCGTACCTCACCAACAAGCTGTTCTTCGGCTCTGGCGATTTTGCTTTCAGCTTGCTGGGTCCGGCGTTCAAGCTGGGCTTGCATGGCTGTGCGCGCTTCGTCTGCCATGCGTTGGGCAGTTGCGCGTGCCTCGGTTACGATTTCCTCGGCTTGTTTTTCGGCATTTTTGCGGCGCTCTTCATAATCGGCAAGCAGTGCCTCAGCCTCAGCTCGCAGTTTGCGCGCTTGGTCCAGCTCATCCGCAATTTCGGCTGATTTTGCATCCAGCGCGGCAAGTACGCGCTGTGGCAATTTCAGATATAAAAACGCGCCGATAACGGTGGCGAAGGCAAGCGCTACGAAAAAGGATTCATCAAACATAGATATTACCGATCCTGAAGATTTTACCGATTTTGCACGGCACTTAGCGCCGCCTCGATATCGCCGTCGGCTGGCTGATCCATGCCAATGGCCTGCATTACATCGCCCACCACATCACGAGCCACAACGTCCAATCCGGCAAGTGCCGCGTCGCGGGCAGCCTGCAACCGCGTCTCAGCCTGTGCCGCTTCCGCGGCAAGCTTGGCGTCAAGCTCCGCTTTTTGCCGGTCGGTTTCAGCCTGGATTTCAGCCCGCATGTCTTGGGCCAGAGCCAGCGCATTATTTCGTGCCTGCTGTAAAGCCTCGTCATAGGCGGCAAGTGCGGTCGCCGCATCAGCCCGTAGCTTTTCAGCTGCTGCCAAATCGCCGTCTATCTGGCCCTTTCGAGTTGCCAATGTCCGCGTGATACGCGGCAAGACAAGCACGGAAAGAACCAGAAACAGGCCACCGAAACAAACGGCGAGCCAGAAAAGCTGAGATGGAAAACTGGCAGGATCAAGCTGCGGCATGACGCACTCCTAGCGGCTAAGACGCATGTTTTAATGCGTCAGCTGAATTAGACAACAAACAGCAGGATGAGCGCGATGATCAGACCGAAAAGACCCGTGGCTTCTGCCAGCGCAAAGCCCAATAGCAAGTTCGGAAACTGGCTTTGTGCTGCAGATGGGTTGCGCAGCGCGCCAGCCAAATAGTTACCGAAAATTGTGCCAATGCTGATACCGGCACCTGCAAGAGCGATACATGCGATACCTGCGCCGATGTATTTTGCTGCTTCTGCTTCCATGAGATAATCCTCCAAAAATGCCCGCGGGCGTTAGGTTAAAAAAACTTGTTTAATGATCCATGTGGATGGCTTCGTTTAAATAAATGCACGTCAGAATTGTAAACACATAGGCCTGTAGACCTGCGATCAGCAATTCAAGGCCGGTAAATGCCACCATCAAAACGAACGGGGCAATCGCCAACGGTGCGAGACCGGCAGAACTGAGGCCAACAACAAACCCGCCGAAAATTTTCAGCATGGTATGTCCAGCCATCATATTGCCGAACAGACGCACCGAAAGGCTGACCGGACGCGTGAGATAAGAAATCAACTCGATCAGCACTAAAAGCGGCATCAACACGACCGGAATACCCGATGGCACAAATAATTTCAAAAAGCCGATACCATGGCGCGCAAAGCCAACCAGCGTTACCAGCATGAACACCGTCGCTGCCAGGGCAAAGGTTACAATCAGATGGCTGGTCACCGTAAAGCTGTAAGGCAGCATGCCCAGCATGTTGCAAAAAAGGATGAACATGAACAAAGAGAAGATGAACGGGAAATAACGCATCCCCTCAGTGCCAATATTTTCATGGATCATATCGGCAATGAATTTATAGGCCATTTCGCCCATTACCTGCAAACGCCCTGGCACCAAAGCCGAGCGGCTTGATGCAGCCAGCATGAAAGACCCGATCAGGCCGACGGCAATAACCATCCATAGTGACGAATTGGTAAAGGACGTATCAATGCCGACGATCGACGGCAGTTCAATAATGGGGTGCACCTCAAACTGGTGCATGGGGTCCAAACCGGCACCACCTTCAGCGTTCTTACTGCCAGCCACGCTTTACTCCTCTTGGTCGGGCTCCCGCGCGGAACCCGCTGCGTTTTGATCCAGCGACCGGCGTAGCTCATTCACCGTGCGGACCGAATTTACAACCCCGGCAATCATGCCGAGAAACAGCAATATCAGCAGGAAAGCGGGCGCCGTGCCGAACCATTTGTCCAACCACCACCCCAAAAAACCGCCGACCCCGATGCCCGCCAACATTTCCACAATCAGCCGATAAGCCAATCCTAGCATGCTGGCATGCGCACGGTTCTTTTCGACCGGCTTTTGCCTGCCTCTGGTTTCCGCTATCCGCGCCTCCAGATCATCCAGCGCATCGCGCCGATCGGAAGGTGGAGGTTTACCGTCACGCGCGCCGGTCAAAGCGCACAGCAACCGGCGTAAACCG
>DKNW01000005.1:12788-16772 GCA_002469805.1 Rhodobiaceae bacterium UBA7378 | reverse complement strand
TCTTCTTGTTTTCCAGCGTTTTTGTCGCGGCCGGTTTCCGCAAATTGTTCGGCTGTCGTCAAATCGACTGAAATCAACTGGCTAACGCCGCGTTCTTGCATGGTCACGCCGAACAATCTGTCCATCCGCGCCATGGTCAACGCATGGTGGGTAATCAGCAAAAAGCGGGTGCCAGTTTCGTCGGCAATTTCGCGTACCAGATTACAAAAACGCTCAACATTCGCATCATCCAGCGGGGCATCAACCTCGTCAAGCACACAGATAGGCGAAGGATTTGTCAAGAAGACGGCAAAAATCATCGCCATGGCTGTCAGTGCCTGCTCCCCGCCAGATAAAAGCGACATAACTTGCGGTTTTTTGCCGGGCGGGTGAGCGATAATTTCTAGGCCGGCCTCAAGGGGATCATCGCTCTCGCTCAACTCAAGGCGCGCTGAACCACCGCCGAAAAGCTGCGTAAACAGGCGGCCAAAATGCCCGTTAACCGTCTCGAAAGCCGCCAGCAGGCGTTGGCGCCCCTCGCGATTCAACTGCCCTATACCATGGCGCAACTTGTTAATCGCCGTAGCCAACTCATCACGTTCACCGGTCATGGTTGATATGCGCACCTGAATTTCTTCGGCCTCTTCCTCGGCACGCAGATTGACCCCGCCCAGGTTTTCGCGCTCGCGGCGCAGTTTCTCAAGCTTGGCCTCGATACTCTCCACCTCAGGTAGCGCGTCTTCCGGATTGATGCCGGCCAGTTCTGCCGCCGCCTCCGGCTCGATTTGCAAGGCTTCACGAATTCGCTGCCCCGCTTCATTGCGCCGCGTCAAATTTGCTTCCTGCGTGGCTTCAAGGCGCACAAGTTTTTCGCGTGTATCGGCAAGCTCGGTCTGGGTTTGCCGCACGAGCTTATCGGCAGCGGCCTGCGCATTTTCGGCTTCAGCCAGCTGGTCAGCAGCGGTTTGACGCCGTGCTTCCGCTTCACTAACCACATCAGCCAGCCGCGCGCGCCGGTCAGCAAGCTCGTCCGGAATAGCTGCAAATTTCTCTTTTTCGTCATAATTTTCGCTTGTGCGCGCCTCTAGAGCAACCACCTGGGCTTGCGCCGCTTGCGCGCGTTGCTGCCATGATACCTGGTCTTGCTGCACGCGTGCTAATTGCTGTTCTCGGGCCTGACGCTGGGTGTAAAATCCGTCAAAGCGCGCGCGCGCCTCGGCCAAATGATTGCGCTTCTCGGTCACATTTGCACGCAAGCCATCCATATCCTCAAGCGCGCCGGCCTCACCTGCCAGTGCTTTCAGCGCGTCATCCGTCGCTTTGCGGGCTGCCTCAAGCTCTGCCATATCCGCGTGAATACGCGCCTCAGTCGTATCAAGCGCCTGCAATTTTGCCTGATCGGTTGCGGCGCCGGCTTCGGCTTGCGCTAATTGTTGCCGACCAATCGACACGGCGTTTTGTGCATCCTGCACTGCAATGCGTTCAGCTTCATAGCGGATTGAGAGAACGCTATACTGTTCTTCGACATCAGCGAGAGCCGCGGCTGTGCGTTCGGCCTGCGTTTGTGCAGTCTCACGCTCCGCGGCCAGTTCATCCATGCGGTTTCGTTGCGCCAGGCGGGTCGCCGCTGCGCTTGGCGCATCAGCCGCCGCGGTAAATCCATCCCAACGCCACACATCGCCTTGGCGCGACACAAGCCGCTGGCCGGGTAGTAGCTGGGGTTGCAGACGTGCGCCCGCCTCACGATCGACAATGCCGACCTGCGACAAACGCCGTATCAATAACGTCGATCCGGTCACATAATCTGACAGTGCGTGCACACCACCGGGCAATGCCTGGGTGAGGCTTTCGCTACCAATATCGCGCCAGTGCGAAGGCGCTGCAGTGTCAGACGAGGCTTCCAGATCATCGCCAATTGCTGCCCCCAATGCCATTTCATAGCCAGCTGACACCTCAACCTTATCGACAAGGGCGGGATACGCCGAACCATCGGCACCCGCGAATAATGCCGACAATGCTGTATACTCGCCGACCAGTCGGTTCAATTCAGCCCGTGCTTCTTCTGCCGGGCCAGTGGCGGCTTGGCGTTGCGCACGGCATGCGGCAAGCGCGCTGGCAGTGGCGTCAAATGCAGCGCTTGTCTCATCCAGCTTCTCCACCAGTTCGTCTAACTCAGCCTGCCGCGCGTTTAGATCGATATCGCCAAACATATTGTTTTCGATATCACTACGCAAAACTTCCGATTTCGCCCGATCACCCTCAAGCTTGGCCTGGCGCGCCGCGGTTTCCTTCAGCCGCATTTCGCATGCTTGGCGCCGCGCCGCCTGATCAGCAACAGCGCGTGTGGCACTTTCGAGCCGGGCTTCGGCGTCAGCCAGCACCGTAGCGGCAGCTTCCATATCGGCCTGCGCACGTGCTTCCATCTCAGCTTCGTCGTCACTGGTAGCGGCCAGTATCGTGGCTTGTTCATCTTGCAGCGCTTTTTCCTGCGCTGCGGCATCTTCCAGCACATAGGTTTCGCGCGCCATATCTTGGGCAATCGTAGCAAGTTGGGTTTCGAGACGCGCAACCATCTCCTGTGCCCGACGTGCCTCGGCATCTAATCCTTCTTGCTCTAGCAGAACATGGCGCAAGGCGGCGGCGGCCTCAGCTTCGCTCTGCCGTAAATCCGGCAAGCAGGCATGCGCGGCGGTCTGTTGCACAGTAGCGGCACTGGCGGCTTGCGTTGCCGCTTCAACCTGCGCACCTGCACCATTAAGTTGGGCCGCAGTTTCATCAACCAGCACACATGCCTGATGCCAGCGAATATGCAGGGCGGTCGCCTCGACACCACGGATTTGCCCGGAAATATTTTTGTAACGGCTGGCCTGACGCGCCTGCCTTTTCAGCTGACGCAGCTCAGTTTCCAGCGTTTGGAGCGTGTCGTCGACTTTTTCCAGATTACTTTCCGCCGCCCGTAAGCGCAACTCAGCCTCGTGGCGGCGCGAGTGCAAGCCTGAAATACCCGCCGCCTCTTCAAGAATCATTCGCCGCGCTTCGGGTTTTGAGTTGATTAGCTCGCCAATTTGTCCCTGCCGGACAAGCGATGTCGACCGCGCACCTGTTGACGCATCAGCAAATAGAAGTTGAACATCACGCGCACGCACGTCTCGCCCATTAATACGGTAGGCCGAACCAGCATCGCGCTCAATGCGCCGGACAATTTCCAATTCGTCGGTATCATTATATTCAGACGGCGCATCGCGGCCCTGGTTTTCCAGAAACAAAAGCACTTCGGCATGGTTGCGAGATGGCCGCGCATTGGTACCAGCAAAGATAACGTCTTCCATGCCTGCGCCGCGCATTGATTTGTAGGACGTTTCGCCCATAACCCAGCGCAATGCTTCCAGCAGGTTCGACTTGCCGCACCCATTTGGGCCAACAACGCCGGTCACGCCGGGGAGAATATCCAGATCTACCGGATCGACGAAGGATTTAAACCCTGATAAGCGGAGGCGCTTGAACTGCATCGCTGGTTCCCTACTTGTCCGTATCTGGCGACATTGTGTCGGGGAGCATAGGAGTGTCGGGGAGCATAGGAATAAATAACTCCTCAAAAACCTCAAGCGGCTGATTGCCCTCAAGTTTCTGCCCGTTCACGAAAAATGTTGGTGTGGAGCGCACATTAAGCGTCTCTGCCGCCGCGGTCTGCATCTCACGAATAGCGGCAAGAACACCCTCATCCTTCAAGCAGACAATGTAATCATCTTCCGATAGGCCAGCTTGTTTGGCAATTTTCTGCAACTCAGCCGACGGGTCGCTGGATGCAATCCACATACCCTGACGCGCAAACAGAATATCAATGAACGCCACGCGCGCGACGGGCGACACACATTGCGCCAGCATAGCGCCAGCCATGGCATACGGGTCGAGCGGGAAAGGCCGGAACTTGATCATCACCTGACCCGTGTCGATATATTTTTCCTTCAGCGCAGGCAGGGTTTCGGTGTGAAACGCCGCGCAATG
>DKNW01000005.1:8694-12397 GCA_002469805.1 Rhodobiaceae bacterium UBA7378 | reverse complement strand
CAGTTCGCCCAAAGGATTAGGCGTACCGAGCGGGTCGTCAGTGGCACCTGAGATCGAAGATGCATCACCACCTGCATCCGCATCTTGCATCACCATGCCATTTTCAGACATAGCATCTCCAGACATATCGTCTTCAGCACTATCTATCGTGTTCAGATAGAATATGGCACCAGCAATAACTGCCAGTACAACTAATATCGCGACGATGACTTGATTTTGCTTTGGCACGGCGTACTCCCGAATCGTGTATTTGCACTTAGTATATAGGAGCGCACCTCGAACACGCCTATTCAACCAGCGCGGCGCGTGAATGCCTGTGGAAAACTATCAGCTTTAGTTTTTGCGATCACGCGCAATTTGCGCGCCCAATCGTGCAAGCGCCGCCTGCAAACGCCCCGGGCGCATGTCCTCAAGCGGCGCCCGCGCAGCCTCAATCTCGTCCTTGGTAAGCGGTCTACTGCGCCCGCGCCCACCAGCCAGCGGCAACGGTCCCTGTACGATATGCAGGCGCGCAAGCGTGCCAGATCCATAATGGGCATTAATCCGATCGATAATTTGCGGGGCCATATGCTGCACTTCGAGCGCCATTGCGCCTTCCACGCGTATAGTCAGCACTCCCCCCTCTTTGCCGATGCGTCGAATTCTGTCGGGTTGGCTCAACGCCGCCAGTTCAGGTCCGACAATTGTCGACCAATGATTGATCAGATCGATATTGCCAAAGCCACGTCGTTTCAGGGCCGGCCCCAGCACGCGGTCGAGCAAAACCCCGACTTGGCGCCCCTGAAAACCACGCGCGGGTTGGGTGGGGGGAATATTCCGGCGAAAACGCAGATTATCTTTCGACATATTGTGGTATTTGGCTCCTGCTCGCGTATGCATTAGTTTATCACGATGCAAGCAACACCGACATCGAAATTGCTCGACTGGTATGACGCTCACCGCCGAGCTTTACCGTGGCGCGCCCTGCCAGGTGCGGTGGCGAACCCCTATCACGTGTGGCTGTCGGAAATCATGTTGCAACAAACAACTGTTGCCACTGTGATCGGGTATTTCGAAAAATTTATCGACATCTGGCCGACAGTTCACGATCTCGCTGCGGCAGAAGACGACGCAGTCATGACAGCTTGGGCAGGGCTTGGATATTATGCGCGCGCGCGCAATTTGCTGAAATGCGCGCGTCTCATCGTCGATCAGCATGCCGGACATTTTCCCGACACCGAAGACGCATTGCGCGCTTTACCAGGCGTCGGCCCCTACACTGCCGCCGCTATCGCAGCGATTGCTTTTAACCAGCCCGCCGCGCCGGTCGATGGCAACATTGAACGCGTGCTATCGCGTTTGGCCGCCGATACGACGCCCTTACCAAAACTAAAGGCCCGCATCAAAGCCTATAATGCCTCGCTGGTTCCCGCTGAACGCCCAGGAGATTTCGCGCAAGCCATGATGGATTTGGGGTCGAGCCTGTGCACCCCCAAAAGACCCGCATGCGGCGATTGCCCGTGGCAAGCCGATTGCGCTGCGCATGCCAGCGGGGTAGCCGAAACACTGCCGCGCAAAGCTCCCAAGCGTGAGAAACCGGAGCGTCGGGGCACAGTATACTGGCTCGAAAACAAAGCTGGCGATGTGTGGATGGCACGGCGCCCCGAAAAAGGACTTCTTGGCGGTATGTACATGTTCCCCTCGCAAGGCTGGGATCCAGCTAATGACGCACCGCTCGACACGCTCGCGCCTGGTACGTGGACACCACTTTCAGGCGAGGTTGTGCATGTATTCACGCATTTCCGGCTGACCCTAACTGTTGAAGCGCACACATGGCCTCATGATGATCCACCACCAATTGAAGGCCGATGGGTTGCGCCGCACGATTTTGCGAATGTGGCGCTTCCCAGCGTCATGGTTAAGGTCGCAAAACATGTGTTGAGTTGACATGATGATGTCGCGCACCCGTCGGACAGACCACTAGACCACCTAAGATGAGATTAAATTAAGCGTTAAGTTTCTTCGCGTATTTTCTGACGCAGACTGTCGATCGGCACTAGCTGATCGCCCTGTTTAACATGCCAGAATGTCCAACCATTGCACGCTTGTGCTCCTTGCGCGGCGGCACCCATTTTGTGGATCGAACCGGTCGGCGCATTAGGTGCGCCCCCCAATTTCACCGAGCCATCAGCGCGCACGCGTGCCTGATAACGTCGCGCCGGGCCAAAAAGTTTCGTCCCCGGCTTAACCATGCCGCGCTCGACCAATGTGCCGAAAGGCACACGTTTTTCTTGCCTCCCAGAGCGGGTAACCTCGAGGCTTTCTGGGCCAAAAGGCTCAACCGCCGCAATGCGCTCACGCGCTGCGTCGCAATAGCCTGCATCCGCGTCAATGCCGATAAAATGGCGACCCAGCCGCCGGGCCGCCACGCCAGTGGTGCCGGAGCCAAAAAACGGATCGAGAATAACATCGCCGGGATTGGTCGATGACAGCAAAACGCGGTGTAACAGCGCTTCCGGCTTTTGCGTCGGGTGAACCTTGCGGCCGTTATCATCCTTCAGCCTTTCGCCACCACTACAAATCGGCAACAGCCAGTCAGACCGCATTTGGATATCTTCGTTCAGGGCTTTCATCGCCTGATAATTGAACGTGTAACCGGTCTGGGTTTCATCCCGCGCGGCCCAGATAAGCGTTTCATGTGCATTAGCAAACCGAGTACCGCGAAAATTAGGCATCGGGTTAGTTTTCCGCCAGATAATATCGTTCAATACCCAAAAACCAGTATCTTGCAAGGCGGTACCGACACGGAAAATATTATGATAGCTGCCGATCACCCATAAGGTGCCGGTCGGCTTTAAAACCCGCCGCGCTTCCGCCAGCCACGCGCGCGTGAACGCGTCATACGCGGCGAAACTGTCGAACTGATCCCAGTCATCATCAACCGCATCGACTTTCGACTGGTCGGGCCGGTGCAAATCACCGCGCAATTGCAAATTATAGGGCGGATCGGCAAAAACGAGATCTACGCTTGCCGCCGGCAGGTCTTGCATGAGTTGCAAGCAGTCGCCTTCGAAAATTTGGTCTGGACTCAAGGGGTTAATACTCATTCTGGCGACAATGATTCATCGCGAGTCCGGCGT
This sequence comes from Rhodobiaceae bacterium UBA7378, assembly GCA_002469805.1. GTDB lineage: Bacteria > Pseudomonadota > Alphaproteobacteria > RS24 > RS24 > UBA7378. The sequence continues at coordinate 9,278 of DKNW01000005.1, read as the reverse complement.
CAAACGCTAATTATGCGGCGGCTTTTTTTTATCCACACACTTGTCCACATTAGCATCATTTGCATCATCAGGTTCGCCTGCGCCCGCCAAGAGTTTACGTATTGGCGCAAAAGTTCGGCGATGCTCAGGCGAGATACCACACACCGCAAGCCCGGCCTGATGCGTCGGCACGCCATAGCCCTTATTTTGCGCCCACGCATAGCCTGGATATCGAGCATCCAACTCAATCATAAGCTGGTCGCGTGTGTGCTTGGCAATAATCGACGCCGCGGCAATAGCCGGCGCGTGTGCATCGCCGCCAATAACGGCCTCGGCGGACCAATCCCAGTCGGGAAGGCGATTGCCATCAACCAAAACATGATCCGGCGCGGGCATTAATTGCCCGACAGCATGGGCCATGGCCTGCAGGCTGGCGATTAAAATATTCGTTGCGTCTATGTCAGCTGCCGACACAATGCCAACGCCGGTGACAGCGTCTTGGGTGATGCGCGTGCATAAATTTTCGCGCTGCGCGGCGGTGAGCTTCTTGCTGTCATTCAGGCCAGGCCAGTCAAAAGTGGCGGGTAAAATAACCGCCGCTGCAG
>DKNW01000005.1:8200-8390 GCA_002469805.1 Rhodobiaceae bacterium UBA7378 | reverse complement strand
CCATACCCGCCGCTGCAACCACCGGGCCAGCCCAACATCCTCGGCCAGCTTCATCAACACCGGCAATGTTCCGCGCTGGCCAGCCAGCTTTGCGCTCTAGATAAGGGATCATCACATCCCGACCTTTGCAAATGCCCATGCAGTCTGAGCAGGATACCCAGATTGTGCCGCTGCCCTATTCAGCGGCACG
>DKNW01000005.1:7635-7847 GCA_002469805.1 Rhodobiaceae bacterium UBA7378 | reverse complement strand
ACGGGCTGACGCGCAGCCTGCGTTTCATCGAGGCGTTTGGTCGGGGCAAGTTGCGGTGCATTTTTAAACCGTCCCGTATCACCGGCTTGCGCAGCCCCGACAAGATCGCGCAAGGTGGCGATGAACAGATCAAGCGACGCTTTACTTTCGGTTTCGGTTGGTTCGATCAACATGGCGCCGTGAACGACCAGCGGGAAATACATCGTCATCGG
>DKNW01000005.1:0-7330 GCA_002469805.1 Rhodobiaceae bacterium UBA7378 | reverse complement strand
CGGGAAATACATCGTCATCGGGTGATAACCCTCGTCAATCATGGCTTTGGCGAAATCGAGCGTCTCAACGCCAGTATCTTTCAAAAACGCATCATCAAACAATGCCTCATGCATGCACGGCCCGGCAAAGGGTGCGGTCATGGTGCCGTTCAATTCGGCCAAAATATAATTCGCGTTGAGAACAGCGTCGTCAGCTACTTGGCGCAGGCCATCCGCACCATGGCTCATCATATACGCTAAGGCGCGCACAAACATGCCCATCTGACCGTGAAACGCGACCATTCGCCCAAATGGGGCGTCGTCCGTCTGATCGCTATGCTCGACCAGTTCGAGACCCGACGCACCTGCCACCACACGTGGCAATGGCGCAAAGCCAGCCAATCGCTCTGATAAGACCGTCGGCCCCGCACCCGGGCCACCACCGCCATGCGGTGTTGAAAATGTTTTGTGCAAATTAATGTGCATGGCATCAACGCCCAGATCACCGGGGCGCACCCGTCCGACAATAGCGTTGAAATTCGCGCCATCGCAGTAGAAATAACCGCCCGCGTCATGTACGGCATCAGCGATGTCGATAATATCGCGTTCGAACAGCCCGCATGTGTTTGGGTTCGTCAGCATAATCGCGGCAACGTCATCGCCCAATTTGGCACGGAACGCAGCAAGGTCGACCCGACCGTCTTCGCTCGCCGGAATTTCATCGACGCTAAAGCCCAACAAGGCAGCCGTCGCCGGATTTGTGCCATGTGCAGATTCTGGCACCAGCACACGTGTGCGTCGATCGATTTCCCCACGCGCCTCAATCGCCGCGCGAATGGCCATCATGCCGCATAATTCACCATGCGCGCCCGCCTTGGGCGACAGTGCCACTTCCGGCATGCCGGTTAGGGTTTTCAGCCAATGCGCAAGCTGGTCCATAAGACCCAACGCGCCCTGAACCGTTGATACTGGCTGTAAGGGGTGGATATCGGAAAAGCCCGGCAACCGAGCCATTTTTTCGTTCAAGCGCGGATTGTGCTTCATCGTACACGAGCCAAGCGGGTATAGCCCCATATCAATCGCATGGTTCTTATGGCTCAGCCGCACATAATGGCGCATGGTTTCAGGCTCGGACAAACCTGGCAGGTTAACCGCCTCGCGGGTGATGCCCCCTAGTTGGTCATGCAAGCCGCGCAACGGCTCAAGGTCAACGCCACTTCTGCCACGCGAACCGATTTCGAAAATCAAGTCTTCGCGTAAATCCAATCCGCGGTGTCCGGTAAATGTAGTTTTCTGATCAGTCATGACAGCACCTCCTCAAGCGCCGTGGTAAACGCGGTTATATCTTCGTATGCGCAGGTTTCAGTAATCGCCACCAGCACATGATTATCAAACCCGCCATCGGGCATGAGGCGAGAAACTGGCACGCCCCCCAGCACGCCGCGTTCAGCCAGCGCATTTATTACGTCATTAGCAGGACGGGGCAATTCGAGCGTGAATTCATTGAAAAATGTTTCATTGACCAGCCGAACCCCATCAAGGGCGCTTACCTGACTGGCGAGATCGACAGCACGCTCGTGGTTCAAGCGCGCCAGATGTTGCAAGCCGTCGCCACCCAATAGCGATAAATGCGCTGTGAAAGCCAGCGAACACAGACCCGAATTTGTGCATATGTTCGACGTCGCCTTGTCGCGGCGAATGTGCTGCTCACGGGTCGACAGCGTTAAAACGAAACCGCGATTACCATCAGCATCGATCGTTTCACCACATAGGCGCCCGGGCATCTGACGCAAAAACTTCTGCCGCGCCGCAAACAGCCCCACATAAGGCCCGCCAAAATTCAGGCCATTGCCCAGCGATTGACCTTCGCCCACAACAATGTCGGCGCCCATCGCGCCGGGAGTTTTCAACACACCCAAAGACACAACTTCGGTGAACGCAATAATCAGCAGGGCACCGCGTTCGTGAACAGCCTCGGCCAGAGCAGAATAATCATGCACCGTGCCAAAAAAATCTGGGTTTTGAACCACGACACATGATGTCTGGTCATCAATATGCGACAATAATTCCTCCATGCCGACAATGCTTGGCGGCACTTGGGTCAGCCCGAAACCGCCCATATCGGACAAATTGGCAATAACGTCGATATATTGCGGATGCACCCTACCCGACACGACAGCCTTGGTGCGCCGTGTCACGCGATGAGCCATCAACACAGCCTCGCCAGCGGCGGTCGAGCCGTCATACATGGACGCGTTGGCGACCTCCATGCCGGTGAGTTCAGCAACTTGAGTTTGAAACTCGAACAGATATTGCAACGTGCCTTGCGTGATTTCCGGCTGATAGGGCGTATAGGAAGTTAGAAATTCCGACCGCTGAATAATATGATCAACCGTGGCTGGCACATGGTGTTTATATGCGCCTGCGCCGCAGAAAAAAGGCACTGATCCGGCCGTCATGTTTTTCGCAGCCAGCCGTTGCATGTCCCGCTCAACCTGCATTTCGCTTTGATGGCGCGGTAGATCAACCGGTCCATCAAGGCGCGCCGCCGCCGGCACGTCAACGAAAAGCGCCTCGATATTGTCGACACCAATACGCGTCAGCATATCTGTTCGGTCTTGATCGTTCAGAGGTAAATAACGCATCAGTCAAGCTCCTCAATATAGGCTTTGTAAGCCGCTTCATCCATAAGGCCGTCGAGTTCGCCTTCATCGCTAAGACGCAGGCGAAAAAACCAGCCGCCCGATTGCGGATCTTGGTTCACAAGTGCCGGATTGTCTTCAAGATCAGCATTTGCATCAACAACTTCGCCCGACACGGGCGCGTAAACTTCGCTGGCGGCTTTCACGCTTTCCACAACACCGGCTTCATCGCCCTGCGCCACGGTTTTGCCGGTTTCAGGAACTTCAACAAAAACAACATCGCCCAATTGTTCCTGCGCATAGGCCGTAATGCCAATCGTTGCCGTATCACCGTCGACACTTATCCATTCATGGTCTTTCGTAAATTTAATGCCGCTCATTTTTTTTCATCCTCATCATCAAATAACCAAATCTCACATGCTGGGTTTCTAGGCCCGTTTGTACCGGTGCGGCACAAATGGCATGGCAACAACGCGTGCCGGCAGGGGTTTGCCGCGAACAATTAGCTGGACCCGCGTGTCGGTATTTGCGTGGTCTGCATCCACATATCCCATAGCTACCGGACGCTCCAATGTCGGGCTGAACCCGCCGCTCGTCACCGCGCCGATTGCTGTTCCATCCATCGCACAAATTTGCGCGCCCTCGCGAGCCGGTGCACGACCCTCTGGCAATAGGCCAACGCGCTGACGCTTTGTGCCCGATGCAAGATGCGTGGAAACAACATCCGCGCCCGGATAGTCCGCCGATTCGCGCCGACGTTTGGGAATGGTCCACAACAAATCAGCCTCAATCGGCGACGTGGTTTCATCAATATCGTGTCCGTACAAGCACAAGCCCGCTTCCAGTCGCAGGCTGTCGCGCGCGCCCAGCCCGATCAACGCAACGCGTGTATCCGCCAATAAGGTTTCTGCAAAACCAGCTGCGACTTCCGGCGGTAACGAAATCTCAAAGCCGTCTTCGCCCGTATAACCGCAGCGCGACACCAGCACATCGTGATCATGCCAGCGGCACCAACGCGCCTGCATAAATGAAAGTTCGTCAACGCCCGCGATCTCGGTTTGCAAAATTGTCGCCGCTTGCGGCCCTTGCAGAGCCAACAATGCGCGCGCTTCTATCTCTAGGCGTGCAACCCCGGCCAGCGTGCGCGCAATATGGTCAAAGTCTTCGTGTTTACATGCCGCATTCACGACCAGCCACAGCGTATTGTCAAACCGCGTCACCATCAGGTCATCGCGAATACCGCCTGCCGCATTGGTCAGTAAGGTGTAGCGGATCCGGCCTTCGCTCAACGTGGTGATGCCGCCGGGAACAAGTTGCTCCATCAGGGCGGCGACGTCTGTGCCTTCTGCTTCGGGCACAAGGCGGGCTTGGCCCATATGCGACACATCGAAAAGGCCCGCACTGGCGCGGGTATGGTTGTGCTCGTGCAACACGCCTTCAGCATATTGAACCGGCATTTCATAACCGGCAAACGGCACCATGCGCGCGCCCGACGACGTGTGCAGCCCAAACAAGGGTGTTCGTGCCAGGGGCACTTCGTCTTTAGGTGAGGATGGTATTGCACCACTCATTAAACGACTCCAAGGGGGCACCTTCCAGTGAAGATGGTACCACGCCCTCCTCTGTCGCTTGAACCTGAGAGAATTGACTGCCCGCAGACAGCTTAGCCCCGTCGGTGAGAGAACCAAGGTTCTCTACTTTCCAGAGTGTTATCCGGCTACGGTCCTTTTGCCTGAGAGTTTCCGAGGGCGGTTGCTCCTTCGGCCCTGCCTATAAAGACAGCGTCTCCCGTAACGCGGGTTATTGCTCCACCTTACCCCAGGCTTCCAGCGTGTCAATGCAACAGGGTGAATTATGCCCATTATTTTTTGATATTGAGGTTATCGCGCCATTCTGACCTGTTGGCTTCCAGCTGTTCGGGCGTCAGAACGAACCCAGCGAGGAACGCAGCCAAATCGACAGCACCAAGCTCGGCGATACTGTATGTTAACGCTGGCATTTCAATCTCGAAACGGCCCTGTCCAACCCTAACATCTTTTTGCGTCCGCGCCTGCACCGCCTCGTCTTTATCGACCAGACCGGCAAAAATCGTCACATTTGTGTCTTGCACGCCAAACAGTTCGCCATACACCGTCACTACCGCCTCGGAGCCATTATCGCCCCGCGAACAAGCAACCGTGACCCCATAAATTTCCGCGCTTTTTCCATCAACACCTGTTCCTTGCATGGCTGGCAGGCTTTCCGCCGTTGCCAGCACACCACCGCTCGGGCAGCGTTCCGGCGCGATGTCTCTACCGCCGCATGCAGCGAGCAGGGGTAACAGAAGAAGGACAGGAATCCATTTTGATTTTATCGGCATGATTGTATCTGAAACTTTTCGGACGGGGTTGTCGAAACAACTGTTCATGAACTAGTTTGCATGAGACATTATCCAAACACGCGGTCAACCTCAAGCCTGATTGCAGCGCAATTGTCAGACGGAAAGAAAAGTGCGAGTGCCGGAAACATCCAAGCCATCGAAAACACTTATACTGGCAACGCCACGGGGTTTTTGCGCCGGGGTGGATCGTGCCATTCAAATCGTCGAACGCGCGCTGGTTTTATATGGCACGCCGGTCTATGTGCGCCACGAAATTGTGCATAACCGCCAAGTTGTCACGGCACTTGAAAAAAAGGGGGCCGTTTTTGTCGATGAACTGGACGAAGTTCCCGATGATGTACCGGTAATCTTTTCAGCCCATGGGGTGCCGAAAAGCGTGCCAGCTGATGCCGAAGCGCGCGGGCTTAATTGGCTGGATGCAACCTGTCCGCTGGTTTCAAAAGTACATATTGAGGCCGCGCGGCACCATGACGCCAAGCGCCACATTCTGCTTATCGGTCATGCCGGACATCCCGAAGTTATTGGCACGATGGGCCAGGTGCCCGCAGGTGCCATGACCCTCATTGAAACTGTGGCCGATGCCCGCAGTGTCGTGCCACCGCCCGATACCCTGCTTGCTTATGTGACCCAAACAACGCTGTCGGTTGACGACACAAGCGATGTGATAGATGTGCTGCGCGCGCGCTTTCCCGATATTGCAGCACCGCACAAAGAAGATATTTGCTACGCGACAACAAACCGGCAGGCCGCCGTTAAAGAGATTGCCCCGCAGGTTGATTGCATGTTGGTTATCGGAGCGGCCAATTCGTCAAATTCGCAACGCCTTGTCGACGTTGCGCGCCAAGCAGATTGCCCTCGCGCTCGGTTGATTGAAGGGCCAGACGCAATTGACTGGTCGGATGTAGAAAGTGCCGATCGCATTGGTCTGACGGCAGGTGCTTCGGCCCCCGAAACCATGGTCGCGGCTGTTATCACCAGGTTGCATGCACGTTTCAGTTTGGAGATTATCGAGGCTGGGGATGTGGTGGAAAATGTGCACTTTAAATTGCCGCGACAGCTTCGGGGCGAATAATGGCTGTCTACACAGACATTGATGCCGACACGCTTGCACAATTTGCGGCGCATTATCCATTGGCAGAAATTCGTGATCTCAAGGGCATCACGGCGGGCGTACAAAACTCGAACTTTCTGCTTACGACAGCCGAAGCAAAATATATTCTGACGGTTTATGAAAGTTCAGCCAATGGCGTGGCGGCAGAAGATTTACCGTTTTTCCTCGGCCTGATGCAGCATCTATCAGCCAAAGGTCTATCGTGTCCGGTGCCGCTTACGCGCCATGATGATGGTCTCATCAGTACCGTGAAGGGAAAGCCGGCGGCGCTGGTCAGCTTTTTGGAGGGCCGCAGTGTCAAAACCCCGCAGCCCGAACATTGCCGTGCGCTGGGTGCTGCCATGGCACGCATGCATGTGGCAAGCGATGGCTTTGATTTGCGGCGGGAAAACAATCATGGGCGCGCCAATTGGCAAGCACTTTTCGAACGCTGCCACGATCGGGCCGACGAAGTGAGCCCTGATTTAACCAAGGCTATGGAGCAAGAGCTAGCGCGTCTGGCGACGGCATGGCCAGATGATTTGCCCGCCGGCATTATTCATGCCGACCTGTTTCCGGACAATGTGTTTTTCATGCAAATGGACGTATCGGGCCTGATCGATTTTTATTTTGCGTGCAATGATTTTTACGCCTATGACCTCGCAATTGCCCTTAATGCGTGGTGCTTTGAGGCCGACGCCACGTTTAATGTAACGAAAGCGCGGGCCATGGTTTCCGGCTATCAGAACATCCGTCCGCTATCGCAAGCGGAGATTGATGCTATGCCAATTCTGGCCGCCGGTGCCGCCATGCGGTTTTTGACAACCCGCCTGTTTGACTGGTTGAATCAGATCAATGGCGCGCAGGTGGAACCCAAAAACCCTAACGATTTTCTGCGCCGGTTGCGCTTTCACCGAAGTGCTACACGACCGGCTGATTACGGGCTGACATTATGACTTATGAAATTCACACAGACGGTGCGTGCTCAGGAAATCCGGGACCCGGCGGTTGGGGCGTCCTGATCAATGGCCCCGACGGATCTCGCGAGCTATGTGGCGGCGCGCCCTCGACTACCAATAACCAAATGGAATTGATGGCGGCAATCGAAGCGCTGGGCGCGGTGCCCAATGGCGCAAACATCCGGCTTGTCACGGATAGCGTGTATGTCAAAGACGGCATCACCAGCTGGATCAATAATTGGAAACGCCGCGGCTGGAAAACAGCCGCCGGCAAGCCGGT
>DKNW01000034.1:3945-13932 GCA_002469805.1 Rhodobiaceae bacterium UBA7378 | reverse complement strand
ATAACGCCGGACTTTAAACCCTAAATCAGACCTTTCACTAGACAATGGATCACCTCCTTTCGGTAGTTGAAGAAACAATAAAACTGTAGGGTGATTTGCACGGCCTACCAAAAGGTTTATGTTGGAAATTAATAGAAATTTTAGGAGTGCGGGCATGGTTCGTTTTCAGATAATTCCAGTCACACCGTTTCAGCAAAACTGTACTGTTTTCTGGAATGAGGAGACGATGAACGGGGCGATTGTAGACCCGGGCGGCGATCTAGCCATGCTGGACAAATTCATTGCCGAGCAGAGCATTAATATTGAAAAAATTCTGGTGACGCACGGACATCTCGATCACGCGGGCAGCGTGGCTGAAATGGCCGCGGCGCGCGATATTCCAATCATTGGCCCGCACCAAGATGACAAGTTCTGGATCGACGGCATGCCAGAAGCTGCCAGCAAGTTTGGGTTTCCGCCAGTTATGGCGTTTGAACCCGACCAATGGCTTAACCATGGCGATGTAGTTGACGCCGCCGACACTACTTTCGACGTCGTCCACTGCCCCGGCCATACTCCCGGGCATGTCGTGTTTGTTCAGACCGAGCATAAAGTTGCGATGGTTGGCGATGTGCTTTTCAAAGGCTCGATCGGACGCACGGATTTTCCCAAAGGCAATCACCAGCAGCTAATCGCGTCGATCACCGACAAGCTGTGGCCGCTAGGTCTCGACATTACATTTATCCCCGGCCACGGCCCCACATCTACTTTCGGGTTTGAAAAAGAAACCAACCCATTTGTTTCCGATACGGCGCTCGGTTAAGGCGATGTTCACGCTGGACCCGCGCCTTCAGGCGGACAGCACCGAAGTCTGCACCCTAGATAATGTGCAGGTGCGCCTGATGAATGATGCTCGTTATTGGTGGCTGGTGCTTGTCCCTGAAGTCAAAGATGCTGTTGAGTGGCATCATCTCGAACCGGACATGCAGCATCGGCTCTTTGACCTTGCGGCGCATAGTGCGGGCATTGTCGAAGAACTAGCGGCGGCTGACAAAATGAATATTGCCGCGCTGGGCAACATGGTGCGCCAGCTTCACGTACATGTGATTGCCCGACACGAAGGAGACGCTGCATGGCCCGGACCGGTATGGGGCGTGGGCGAAAGTCTAGATTATGAGGTGCCCATTCGGGCCACCCGCACGCAAAGCCTGCAGGCGTTATTGCAGGTGCGATAGGCGTGGCAGAATTTATTCTGCGGCGTCGCGATTGGCGCCATGGTTAAACTCTGACAAATCCGGCTTTTTCATCTCGCGGATAAAGCGCATGGTCGAATACGGCCACAGCGTGTGGTTGAACCCGGTATTGGACTGATACCAACTTTGGCACCCGCTGGTCCAAACCTTGCCCTCTAAGCCTGAATGCACTTCTTCGGTAAAAGCTTCTTGGGCGTCCGGTTTTGGGTCGACAAATCCAAGGCCTCGCTTGGCGAGCCGCTTGACCAGTTCGGTGACGTAATTCACTTGTGCCTCGATCATGATGATAACGGAATTATGGCCTAACCCGCTATTGGGACCGAGCAGCATGAAGAAGTTCGGGAAACCTGCAACCGCAACCGATCGGTGTGAGGTCACGCCTTGCGCCCAGCTATCGGCAAGGTCGCGCCCACCCAAACCGGTAACACTGAAATTCGTCAGAAAATCGAAAGGCTTGAAGCCGGTCGCATAAATGATGATGTCGGCGGGATGTTCGTCGCCATCTTCGGTGACGATGCCGGTATCGGTAATTTTCGAAATGCCGCTGGTCACCAGCTCTGCATGCCCGCGCTGAAGCGCTTCGAAATATCCATCAATCATCAAAATACGTTTACAGCCAACCTGAAAATCGGGCGTTAGCTTGGCGCGGAGTTCTAGATCTGACACATTGTCTTCAAGGTGCTGGAGAGCTGTTTTGCGCAATCTGCGCTGCATAAAGCTGCCGGCAACAAAGGCTGGAAAAAGTAACAGCTCGCTGCGCAGATAAAGCAGACCGCGAACAAAAAGGCTGGTGAACGGCACATTGCGGTGCAGCCATTTGCGCCAGCCTGGATATTTTTTGTTCATGCGCGGCAGCACCCAGTTCGGTGTACGCTGATAAACGTCGAGATGTGCCACCTTGTCGATGATTTGCGGAATAACCTGAACGGCGCTTGCAGCACTACCGACAATCGCCACGCGCTTATTGGTCAGATCAACATTGTGATCCCAATGCGCTGTGTGGAACTGCGGCCCTTTGAACTTTCTTTTGCCCGCGAACTCTGGCGTTTGCGGCACGTGTAACCCGCCCATGGCTGAAACCACAACATCGGCAAACTCTGTTTGACCATCGGCAAAGTCAATGCGCCATGTGCCGTTTTCATAGCTCGCATGCGTGACTGTGCGATTAAACGCGCAATGCGGTAATAACCCGTATTTCTTTGCTGTCTCTTCGCAATATTGCTGAATTTCGCCGCCGGGTGAAAAAGCTTCGCTCCAATTTGGGTTGCGCTCGAACGAGAACGAGTAGAGATGCGAGGGGACATCGCAGGCGACGCCAGGATAATCGTTTTCCCGCCAGGTGCCGCCGACACGCTCGGCTTTCTCGTAAATGGTGAAATTTGAAAAACCGGCCTTGTTCAGCGACTGGCCCATTGCCATGCCTGACATGCCGGCGCCGAGGACGGCAATTTTTATATCACTTTTCATTATTTAACTCTCAACCTGTTGCCGGATTGCGCTAGTGGCCTAGCTCTCATTCATAGAATAGTGATGCAGGGTGGAAAACTCAAGAATGTTGCATGGAAAAAATGCCGAGCCGATTTTGCCGTCGCTAAAACAGGGGTTTACCTCTCTTGTTATTGGCGCGACCGGTGCGATTGGCGGGGCTTTGAGCGCGGCTTTGATGCAGGATGAAAATTCTGGTCCTGTGGTAACCCTTGGGCGGCGCGCCTTGTCGCGAAGTGATGCCGCGCAAAGCCGGACCCATCTCATATGCGACGTGACGGACGAGACGCACGTGCAGGCTACCGCTGAGGCTTTGTCGGTTAGCGCGCCGTTTGATCTGGTCATCAACGCGACAGGGTTGTTGCATGACGAGGCATCTGGCGTGCGTCCCGAAAAAGCCGTGCGACAGATTTCTGCCGATGCCATGGCTCGTGTGCTTGCGGTTAATGCGATAGGGCCTGCGCTGATCATGCGATATTTTCTGCCGCTTATGGTGCGCGACAATAAAGCTGTCATGGCCCATCTCTCGGCGCGTGTCGGGTCTGTGTCGGATAACCGGCTGGGCGGCTGGTATAGTTATCGCGCGGCAAAGGCAGCGCAGAATATGCTTGTTGCAACGGCGGCGATCGAATGGGCTCGGCGCGCACCGAATACAGTGATTGTCGGTCTGCACCCCGGCACGGTTGATAGTTCCTTGTCGGCCCCGTTCCAGAGTGCGACGGCGGCGCATAAACTTTTTGAACCAGCCCAATCTGCAGCCTACTTGCTGGGCGTTATCGACGCGCTATCGCCGGCCGATAGCGGGGGTGTGTTCGCTTGGGATGGCGCGCGGATTCAGCCCTGATATCAAACCCTAGTATTATCAGGCTTGACCGGTCGGCGGTGAGCTAACATCAGCCGCCAGAACGCCCTCGATCGCCGCAACAAGCAAGTCGCTTGCTAATCCTGTTGTCATTTCGGGGTCGCTTGAAATCATGCGGGCCCGCACCGCGAGGGCCATGGCAAGCGCTTGCAGCACATCGCCATTAGCCATTGGGTCTCGGCGCACTTCGCGGCTGACCGTCTCCAGCAAGTCCCCCAAAAGCTGATGGATACGCATTGGCGCTTCGGTCGACGGGTGCAACGGGAAGTCAATGTCGAATTTTTCGGCGGTGTCAGTTATGGCAGTGAAAGGAAGCGGGCGCGCCATGATTAAATCTCCTTTGGTGCTAGCTTGTTTCCAGACGGCGAAAATCAGCGGGCAACTGTGCGCCGCCAAAATCAATATGAACAATATTGGCCCGATGACGTCGACACCAAACTTGGATACCCCAGCGGGTAAAGCCAACATCGATTTGGGCGTAATCTTGGAGCGATTGCTTCGGCTCAATATCAGCCAGCTCCGCCGCACATTTTGTACATGCAACATAGCTTTCGATCGTCAGGCTCAATGCCTCGATAGGCAATGTCGGGGTTGGGGCCGAGTTCGAAGTGGGGGGTGAAGTAGGGGTGGGGGTCATCTACAACCTCTTTTAAAGTGTCTCCAGAAATTTTGCGGCACTGTCGCGGCATGCCTGCCGGCGCGTATCATCCATTTTGTCCAAGGTGCGGTAAACCATGCCCATACGGGGGTTGCCGCCCAGCTTGTCGCGATGGCGCATCATGAAGTCCCAGTACAGATAATTGAACGGGCAGGCTGTATCGCCGGTCGGCTCCTTAACCTTGAACGCGCAGGTTTTGCAGTAATCCGACATGCGGTTTATATACGCCCCCGAAGCGGCATAGGGCTTTGAACCGACCACACCGCCATCGGCAAAAAGCGCCATGCCATGTGTGTTGGGCAGTTGCACCCATTCGTAGGCGTCGGCATAAACTTCCAGATACCATTGGTTAACGGCCGCCGGCGAGATACCGGCGAGCAGGGCAAAGTTTCCGGTGATCATCAAGCGTTGAATATGGTGCGCATAGGCATGTTCATGCGTCGCCTCGATCGCAGCGCGCAGGCAGGCCATGCGGGTTTCGCCGGTGTAATAAAAATCTGGCAGGTCGCGCGCGTGCTCAAAATAATTTGTGTCACCATAGTCGGGCATTTTCAGCCAGTAAACGCCGCGGATGAATTCGCGCCAGCCAAGTATCTGGCGGATGAAGCCTTCGACTGCATTGACCGGTGCTTTATCGTCATGCAGGCGGGCTTCCGCCGCGCGGCACACTTCCAGCGGGTCCAGCAAGCCCAGATTGAGGCTGGCCCCGACAAGGCTGTGATATATGAACGCTTCCCCGTCTTTCATGGCATCTTGAAAGTCGCCATAATTCGGCAAACATGCGTCAAGAAAATAGCTGAAATCGGCTTCGGCTTGCGCGTGGGTGACCGGCCATCCAAAGCTATCTGTTGTGCCGAAATGATTAGAAAAATGTGTATCGACTAAGCTGATGACGGCGCGGGTCACGTTATCGGGTTCATGGCGCGGTCGTGGCGGGACAACGTGTTTGGCCGGAAGTTTCTTACGGTTTTCGGCATCGAAATTCCATTGGTCGCCATATGGTTTGCCGCCGACCATGAGGATGCCGGTCTTTCGGCGCATGTCCCGGTAGAAATATTCCATGCGCAGGGTTTTGCGCCCGTCGGCCCAACTGGTGAACTCACCATGGGTTGCGATGAAACGGGTGTCGGGCTCCATCTCCAGCGATGTGCCCGTTGGCGCAGGCCAGCCCTGCATCATATCGCGCAAACGATATTCTGCCGGTTCGGTCACGAAAATCTGGTGTGGCTTGTGATGCGTGCAAATATGGTCGAGCACATCGGTCATCGCCTGCAAACCCGCATGCGCGCCATAGGTGAAATAGTGCACCTTACGCCCTTGCTCTTCGAGGGTCTGAGCGAAGTGGCGCATGGCTGAAAACACCAGCACGATTTTCTGCTTGTGGTGCCGGACATAGCTGGCTTCATCGGCAATTTCGGCCATAAAAATTTCGGCGTCGGGACCAGCAGCCGCGAGGCTGGAAAGCGAAAAACTTAATTGATCGCCCAAGATCAGCACAGCATTTTTCATTACGGGCTTGCCTTCAATGTCGTTTTACACCGCTGCGAGCAATATAAAACCTGATCCCAGTCGCGCGCCCACTTCTTGCGCCATGCGAACGGACGCCCGCAAGTCGCGCAATTTTTGCTTGGTAGATCAGATTTTTTACGCATTTTCATGTGTATGAAATGGGTCGATAGGCAGGGCCGTCAAACCGGTGCGTAGCTATTTATCTGCGTTATATTGACTTCCTCTTTAGGCTTAACCATGCTACGCGACAGATCAAAAGAGGTTCTTATGCTATCGCGTCTTCGTCCTTACATCACAGCTATTTTTACCGGTCGTCGTTTGCAGAAAATCAAACGCGGTGCGCATGAATTGCGGCGGCGTGCCACAGGCAGCTCGCATCGCGTTATTTATTTCCATCAGATTGATGACCCTTATAGCCATCTGCTCGCCCAAGCGCTAACGCGTGTTCAGGGCAGCTATGACATCGACTTGCAGATGCGCCTCGTGCCACCGCCTGCAGATGATGCCGCGCCGGAGCGCAAAGCACTGGAAGGTTATTCACGGCGCGATGCGGCCAAAATTGCGCCGTTTCATAATTTGCAATTTGACGATCCAGGAAGCCAGCCTGACCGCGATATCAGCCATCTGGCAGAGCGCGCCTTGGCCGCGACCGGCAATAAAATTTCAGCCGCTACCAAAATTGGCGAAGCACTTTGGACGGGTGATTCGCATGCACTCGCCAAGCTACCTCTGGTCAGCGAAACGCTGGCGGCTGAACAAAAAGATATCGGCAAGCGCGAGCGCGAGTCGTATGGGCATTATTTGGGCGGCACAATTTACTATGCTGGCGAGTGGTATTGGGGCATCGACCGTCTGCCCTATCTGGAAGAACGCCTCACACAGGCTGGCCTGCGTCGAAGCGGCCACCGGCAAGTGACTGAATTTCAACAGCGCCCCGCTTTCATGTCGCAGCCTGCGCAACGGCGTTTGACGCTTGAGTTTTACCCCTCAATCCGTAGCCCTTATAGCTATGTGTCAATGCCGGAAACCTTAGACTTGCCCCATCACTACCCGATTGACTTAGTCGTACGACCGGTCTTGCCCATGGTTATGCGAAACTTGCCCGTGCCTTCAATTAAAGGGCGCTACATCGCCAGAGACACGAAGCGCGAAGCGGATCGTATCGGGGTTCCTTTCGGTCATATTTTTGATCCGGTGGGCGAGCCGGTCCGGCGCTGCTATTCGCTTTTTGCCATGGCAGATGCTGAAGGCAAAGGCGGCGATTTATTGCTCGCCTTTTGCCAAATGGCGTGGGCTGAAGGTATCGATGTCGGCAGTGACCAAGGCATTAAAATGGTTGTTGAACGCGCAGGTCTCGACTGGGCGCGCGCGAGCGAAGTTATCGACAATACTGACTGGGAAGGCCCGGTTGAAGAAAACCGACTGCAAATGATGGCGTCTGGCTTGTGGGGTGTGCCGAGCTACCGGTTGCTGGACGAAAAAGGCAAAGAAGTATTTTCCTGCTGGGGGCGTGACCGGATCTGGTTGCTCGCGCATGAAATTCAAAAAGCGTTGGTTTAACGCCAAAAATATCGCCTGAATTACGTCATTTTGTCGGGGCAGCTTTTTGAGCTGCTCTGGGAGCAGTGGCTGCCGCGACGATCCGAGGGCGTTTGGACCGCCGCAGCTCCTTGCGATTCAAGGGACCATGACAGGGAAATGATCGCAAAAACCGAAAGTTTAATATTACGCCGACGCATTGCGTTTTTTCGTCGTTAAACTTTCGGAACCGCTGCAATGCATCTCAAAGTTAGGAAAATTATCCGACACTATTCAAATGCTGATTCCGGTCTGGAAAACAATTGCATGCCAGTGTTATAAATTTACGACTAGGTACTGTGAGTGTTTGAAACTTGTTAGGGTTTATCGATGCGAATAGACGAGTTTAGTTATGCGTCACCGGAAGATCCGCTTGCGCGGAAACTAGGCATACGTTGTGTCGAATTACTTACCGGCCAACCTTACCTCAAACGCTTGTATCGTGAGTATCAACGCGAAGCCTTGCCTGATCATCAGTTTTTTGATCAGGCTGTCGACCGACTGCAGTTACAAGTGAACTGGCATGGCACGCCATTTGAAAGAATTCCTGCGGACGGACCGCTGATTTTTGTTGCGAACCACCCTTATGGTGTTCTGGATGGGATTGTTATCTGTCTGCTTGCGGCTCGCACACGCGGCGATTTCAAAATCCTAATCAACTCGGTTTTGTGTCGTGCGCCCGAGCTTGATGATTATGTGTTGCCGGTTGATTTCGAGCCTACACCGGAAGCAATACGCACCAATTTGGCATCACGTAAAACTGCCAGAGAGCATTTAAGCGAGGGCGGCTCGCTGATCGTGTTTCCTGCCGGTGCTGTTTCGACAACACCGAAAATGTTTGCGCGTGAGGCGCTGGACGAAGATTGGGCACCGCTTGTTGGCCAGCTCATCCGGCGGACAAGAGCCAGCGTGGTGCCGGTATATTTTGATGGTCAGAACAGTCGTTCATTTCAGATGGCGAGCCATGTGAGTTATGCATTACGGGTGGCACTGATATTTCGCGAGGTGCGCCGGCGCGTCGGCTCGAAGCTCGATGTGGTGGTGGGCGAGCCACTTGATTTTTTTGACCTTGAGCGGCATCTGCCGCCGGCGAATTTAGCGCGCGTGTTACAACAGCACACGCACGCGCTGGCTGGGCAGTTAAATAGCGATGTTGAAGGACATTTGAATAAGGCCTAGTGGCGGCAAATTTTCGGGGGATCAGCGTCATTTTGCGCTTGATTGGTGCCTTAAATCTGCTTTCATAAGGCCACACAAAACTTGAGGGAGAAAGTTATGGATAGCTGCCTGAAATTTTACATAGACGGGGCATGGGTTGATCCAGTTGACCCAAAACCATTCGACGTGATCAATCCAGCCAATGAGCAGGTCATTGGCCAGATCATGATGGGCAATGAAGAAGATGTTAACAAAGCGGTCGCTGCTGCCAAAAAAGCCTTTCCGAGCTTCTCGCGCACAAGTGTTCAAGAACGCCTTGAATTGCTGGATGCGATTGTCGCTGCCTACCAAAAACGCATGGACGAGGTTGCTGAAACTATTACCAGCGAAATGGGCGCACCTATCTGGCTATCGAAGGCAGCTCAAGCCGCTATGGGCATCGCGCACGTGACAACGGCGCGTAAAGTTCTAGAAAATTACGAATTTAAGAAGGAGCACAATGGCACGCTGATAGCCAAAGAGCCGGTCGGTGTCTGCGGGCTTATCACGCCATGGAATTGGCCGATTAACCAGATCGCGTGTAAAGTTGCACCTGCGCTGGCCGCTGGTTGTACCATGATTTTGAAGCCGTCCGAAGTGGCACCGCTCAATGCAGCACTGTGGACCGAAATTCTAGACGATGCTGGCGTTCCCGCCGGTGTCTTTAATCTGGTAAATGGCGATGGACCCAATGTCGGTGACGCAATGTCGCGCCACCCTGATATCGATATGATGTCGTTTACCGGCTCAACGCGCGCCGGTGTTATGGTCGCGAAATCTTCAGCCGATACGGTAAAACGCGTGGCACAGGAATTGGGTGGCAAATCCGCCAACATCATTCTTGACGATGCCGACTTCAACAAAGCTGTCGCGCAAGGCGTACAAAGCTGCTTCATGAATTCAGGGCAGTCATGTAATGCGCCGACCCGCATGCTAGTGCCTTCTTCGCGCCATGACGAAGTTGTCGAAATTGCCAAAGCGGCTGCCGAGCAGGTAAAAGTTGGCGATCCTTTGGCCGACGGCACCACAATCGGGCCAGTTGTTTCGGAAGTGCAATTCGAAAAAATCCAAGGTCTTATCGAAAAAGCTATCGATGAAGGCACAGAGCTTGTCACCGGCGGACCTGGCAAGCCTGATGGCCTTAACGCTGGCTACTACGTCAAGCCAACGGTTTTCGCCAATGTCACGAACGATATGACCATCGCCCGCGAAGAAGTGTTTGGACCGGTTTTGTCGATCCTGAAATACGAAACCGAAGAAGAAGCTATCGAGATTGCCAATGACACGGTTTATGGCCTGTCGGGTTATGTGCAGTCTGGCGATATCGACCACGCACGCGATGTGGCCTCGCAGCTGCGCACAGGTAATGTGCATCTGAACGGTGCCTCGACCGATTTGCACGCGCCGTTTGGCGGGTACAAGCAGTCGGGCAATGGCCGCGAGTGGGGCGAGCATGGGTTTGAGGA
>DKNW01000034.1:0-3618 GCA_002469805.1 Rhodobiaceae bacterium UBA7378 | reverse complement strand
TTCCTCGAAACCAAAGCTGTTATGGGCTACGCCGCCGAATAACTGAATTGTGCTGCCGGTTGTCCGATACCGGGCGACCGGCAGTTTTATATCTAAAATCTGACGAGGCCGGACATGCTGTCAAATAGCTATCCAATGCTGCAATTTAATCTCGGGGACGAGATTACGATGATGCGCGACACCATTCGCCGTTTCGTCGACACAGAAGTTGTTCCGCGCGCCGATGAGATTGACCGCACAGATACATTTCCGCGCGACCTCTGGGAGCCGCTTGGCGCAATGGGGCTGCATGGGCTGACTGTATCGGAGGAATATGGCGGCGTTGGGCTTGGCTATGTAGCCCAAGCCATTGCGGTGGAAGAGCTGAGCCGGGGGTCAGCCTCAGTTGGGCTGTCATTCGGGGCGCATGCCAATTTGTGCATCAATCAGATTTTCCGCTGGGGCAATGAAACCCAGAAGCGCAAATATTTGCCCAAGCTGGTATCGGGCGAGCATTTGGGTGCTTTGGCTATGTCGGAAACCGGTGCTGGTTCCGATGTGGTGTCAATGTCTTTGCGCGCCGAAGCCAAAGGCGATCATTATGTTTTGAACGGCGGCAAGTTTTGGATCACCAATGGACCGTCGGCTGACGTGCTGGTGGTCTATGCCAAAACTGAGCCGTCGGCCGCCGCGCACGGTATTACGGCGTTTCTTGTTGAAAAAGATTTTGCAGGTTTCTCTTGCGCCCAAAAGCTCGACAAATTGGGACATAGAGGCTCGGAGACAGGCGAACTGGTATTTGAAGATTGTAAAGTACCGGCCGAGAATGTTCTGGGCCCATTGAATGGCGGGGTCGGCGTTTTGATGAGCGGCCTTGATTTTGAGCGCGCTGTGCTGGCGGCTTGGCCGCTTGGCATCATGCAAGCCTGTCTGGATACGGTGCTGCCATATGTGCACCAGCGAACGCAATTTGGCGAACCGATCGGCACCTTTCAACTGATACAAGGCAAGCTGGCTGACATGTATACGCGCTTGAGCGCGACGCGGGCCTACGTCTATGCCGTCAATCAGGCTTGCGACCGTGACGAGACAACTCGCAAAGATGCCGCTGCCGCTATTTTATTTGCAGGTGAAAACGCGACCCAGTGCGCGCTCGATGCCATTCAGCTGATGGGTGGCAATGGCTATGTGAACGATAGTCCGGTGGGTCGGTATTTGCGGGATGCGAAGCTGGCCGAGATCGGGGCTGGCACGTCTGAAATTCGGCGTATGCTCATCGGGCGCGAATTATTTTCAGAAGTGAATTAGGTGATTGATTAACACGTCATCTGGTAGCCTGTTAGACCGGTTGCGTGCGCACCGTATTGCGCACGATATTGGGTTGCGCTACACGCGGCTGGCTGCGGGTCTGGGTGTCGAGAAGCAATAAGGTGACGACCACCGGCACCAGCCCCACAATAATGATCATTAGCGCAGGCAGGGCCGCTTCTTCAACCTGACCCAGCGAGGCGCGCATATAAACCAGCGTGGCGAGGGTTTCGAAATCGAACGGCCGCAAGATAAGCGTCGCAGGCAGTTCTTTCATCACATCAACAAATACCAATAAAAGCGCCGCCAGCACGGGTGGGCGTAATAGGTAAATATGCACGCGAAACAGCGTGTGTCGGCGCGACGTGCCGAGGCTGCGGGCGGCCATGTCCATATTCATCGAAATGCGGCCAAAACCCGCTTCAAGCGTGCCATGGGCCAGCGCCAGAAAGCGCACTGTATAGGCAAAGATTAACGCAAAGCCTGTGCCGCCTAATAAAATGGCGCCTCCGGTCCAGTTCGTAATACCCGCCAGTGCAATCATGGTGCCGATGGCAAGCACTGTGCCCGGCACGGCATAGCCTAGCGCTGAAAACCCGACTAAGGCCCGCATCGCGCGAATGCGGCTTGAGCGTGCGCCATAGGCCAACAACAAGCCAAGTCCGGTGGTGGCAAGTGCGGCAATCGCCGCAAGCGTAAGAGAGTTTGTCGCCGCACGTTGCACATCAGGTGTCAGGCTTTGCTGAAGCGCGTCGGTTATCAGCGCGCTGGTTGGCACTACAAACCCCAATAATACGGGCAGCAAACAAGCCGAGAAAGCGGCGAGCGCGCTGGTGCGGCCCAGCATGAAACGGGGAAGTGAGCGTTGTCGGCTCTGGCGTCCGACATAGCCACGCGCACGCCGCTGTGTGCGCTCGACGATGGTTAGTAGCGCAATGAACCCCAGCAACATAAGCGCCATTTGCGCAGCACCCACAAGGCTGCCGCGCACCAACCATGTGTCATAAACGCCAATCGTGAGCGTTTGAACGCCTAGATGCTCGACAGCACCGATGTCGTTCAGACATTCCATCAGAACCAGCGCTACGCCCACAGCGATCGCTGGGCGCGCCAAGGGCAGACCAATGCGCCAGAAACACGCCGTCGGTGACAGTCCTAATGTGCGCCCCGCTTCGATGAGAACGGTCGATTGCTGGATAAAAGCCGCGCGCGCCGACAAAAAGACATAAGGGTATAAAACCAAGCTCAACACGCCGATGGCCCCTCCCAGCGTGTGGATGCGCGGATAGGCATGGGCTGGCAAAACAAGTGACCAAAAGCCGAAAACAGGCCCCGCTTGGTCGAGAATATCGGCATAACTATACGCCGATAAATAAGTTGGCATGGCGAGCGGCAATAATAGCGCCCAGCCAAAAAGCTGGCGCCCGGGAAACTGGCAGAAGGTGACGAGCCAGGCGGTGACTGTGCCGGTTATGGCGCATAAAACTCCGACGCCCAGCATCAGCATCACGGTAGTGCGTAATTGAGCCGGAATAACATGGGCTATTAAATGCGGCCAGATATCGCCAGCCGAACCAAACCCCAACCCGATCAACGACAAAACAGGCAATGCCATAATGCCCGCTAGCGCAACGCTGCCCCAGAGCCATGTATCATGCCAAATCTGGTTTCGGGGACCAGTGACCCACCGGAGGCGTGAAGAAGACATCAAACTGTTTTAAAATGCTATTAAGAATTATTTTCAACAGCAATGTAGGCAAGTTAGGCGCGCTTGGCAATGCTGGGGGCTTACGACCCTTTGCGACAGGCCGACGCAGCCGCCATCAACTCGCGTGCAATTTCTTCGGCTTCGTCAGGAAAAAAATCCATCGGAATCTCGCCAGCTTCACTAGCAATAAAAATCCGTACCATTTTGGCGTCGGTAGCACCGATCCGCAGTTCGGCTTCAATTTCGGAAGGTGTGTTCATTCCCATGGAGATACCCGCTTGTTTTTGCCATCGCAATTTACGCGCGACGGTAGCCCAAACCTAGGGATAAACAAGGGTCTTGTGAAGGGGCGCAAGAAAACTAACATTCCGCGGCAATCCGCTTGAACTTTTGTCTAAAGGCCACTATTTTCCACTTTCTCCGTCATACGCAAAGCCGTGTGACGGATCGGTGCTGCCTTAGCTCAGTTGGTTAGAGCGCTAGATTGTGGATCTAGAGGTCACCCGTTCAATTCGGGTAGGCAGTACCATTTTTTCTACAATAAAACAACGACTTAACAAAGCCCTCGGTTTTTCGACCGAGGGCTTTTTTTGCGTTTTTTGGCCTATTTACCCTGACATTTA
>DKNW01000078.1:6013-13458 GCA_002469805.1 Rhodobiaceae bacterium UBA7378 | reverse complement strand
GTTTTGAGACCAGTCACGTCTCCGCCATCAATGCGGGTTTGGGTAATAGCTTCAAGAGACGCCGTTTCCGACGGTGTCGCGATCGCGTTGATATTGCCGCCGATGAGAACACCCTCACCAACATTACCGGTTAATTTAACCGTCGCCGTGCTCGTACCCAGTTCATTGACATCAAGCATTGTGTCGGGATCGCCGGCATTTGACACGCCAATAGTTGTAAAACCTGTCGTGGAAATCGAACCTTCCAGTTGCAGGCTTCGGGTCAGGTCGCCGCTAACACGCAAGCCGACTGTATTTGCACCCGTCACCGAAACCGAACCACCGACGCGCACAAAGTCGGTCACATCGCCGTAAATACCGATGCCAACAGCGTCGTCACTGGTATCGAGGCTGGTATCCGCTCCACGATAATTGAGCGTGGGCGAAATATTAATGCGCCCCGAAATATCACCCGAAATATTGAACCCGCCGCCATTATCGCTGGTTACCGTGACCCGCGCGCCATTGAGCGCGATAAGATCGCCGGTCAAATTCTGCGGAACATAAACCCCGATACGCCCGTCATCCTGCGCAAAGCTGCCGGCCACGTAAACGCCGCTATCATTATAAATGCCGTCAACATACTCATCACCATCTTCATCCGCGAGCGGTTTGTCATCAACGAGAGTAATGTGCGACAGACTGCCAAAGGTGATGTCGCCGCTCACGGGTGCTCCGTCGCCAACCAACACACCAATGGCGTTATTGGCATCAAAATCCGTGATTTCGTCTTCGCTGCGATCATTGACCGTGATGGGGCCGTCGATCACCACATTGCGCGTGTCGCTATGATCGATAATCACCACTGCGCCTGGCGCAGCGGGCGTGCCATCAACGGTAACACTGCCCTCATTTGAAACAGTATGGTCGCCATCTTCATTGAGAACGCCGCCCGTTGTGCTTGTATCAACAGGGCCGGTGACAGGCGTGGTTATATTAAAGGCATAGCTCGATTGCCCGGCAAAAACAGCCAGCAACAGAGACGCCATGCGAAGCAGGCGGGAGGTGAACGACACGATTATTCTCCATTTTTATTATTTTTATTTTGGGTCGCGTTATTTTGTCGTTGTAGTTGCCCCTCGTATATCAGGCACCATTAAATTTGGGTTAGCTAGGCGGCGTCGGATATGTCGAGCGTATCGCGCAATTCACGCTTTAAAAATTTGCCACTCGCATTACGCGGTAATAATTCCGTACGCAACCAGATGTAACGCGGAATTTTGAACTTGGCTAACAAATTCGCACAATGCGCGCGCACCTCGTCGGCGGTAAGCGATGCGTCCTCGGCGACCACAATAGCCACGCCCACTTCTTCGCCTAGCCGGTCATCTTCAACACCAAATACAGTGCATTCCGCTACAGCTTCGTGTTTGAAAATCGCGCTTTCGACTTCGGCACAATAAATGTTTTCGCCACCGCGAAGCACCATGTCTTTTGCGCGGTCAACGATATAGATGAAACCTTCCTCATCGATGCGGGCAATATCGCCTGTCCGCAACCAGCCATCTTGGATAGATTCCTCCGTGGCTTCAGTGCGGTTCAAATATCCTTTAATGACATTTCCGCCCTTCACACATAATTCACCAAGTTCGCCATCCGGCAGATCATTGCCATCCGCGTCGATGCACTTTGCTTCAAGTGTCGGCACTGGAGGGCCAACGCTTTCGGGTCGATCGATGAAATAATCATTGGCAACGGCGGAAATAATGCCGCAGGTTTCTGTCATGCCATAGCCGGTTGCCGGCTTGCCGTTTTTTAGCGCCTTGTCGATTTTGCCTACGAGGTCGGGCTGCAATTGCGCCCCGCCGCCGCCCAGAGCTGTCAACGATGATGTGTCGTATTTATCAAAATCAGGATGCGCGATAATTTCGCGCGACATAACTGGCACACCGCTAATGCCGGTGATTTTCTCGCGCTCGATCAGCTTTAGCGCTTCACCCGCATCCCATTTATACATATGGATGATTTTGCCACCGGTCAGCGTTGCTGGCTGCACGACGCAATTATTGGCGGTTACATGAAACAATGGTGTCGTCACCAGCGTCACCGTGACAGGCGCATTGGCGGGGTCAATCGGCTCCGTGCCATTGGCCTTCGCAAGCGCGGTCGATGCTGCAAGGTTCATAAAAACAACGTTCATAATATTAAGCACGCAACCGCGATGGGTAAGCTGTGCCCCTTTCGGGCGTCCTGTTGTGCCAGAGGTGTAGAAAATGCACGCATCGTCATCCGGGTCGACAACCAC
Organism: Rhodobiaceae bacterium UBA7378; assembly: GCA_002469805.1. Lineage (GTDB taxonomy): Bacteria > Pseudomonadota > Alphaproteobacteria > RS24 > RS24 > UBA7378. The sequence continues at coordinate 11,174 of DKNW01000078.1, read as the reverse complement.
GTCCGGCATATCGCCACCTTGCGCGCGTAGCTCGGCATAATCTACAACCCCCTCAACCGGTTCAGCTAGGCGTACGCCGACAATTTTCATGTCAGGGAACTGATCGCGCACCGGCATAAATGTTTTCAAACGGTCTTGATCGCAGATCAAAATTTTCGGCGCAGAATCTTCAAGGCCATAGGCCATTTCATCGGTCACCCACCAGGCATTCATGCCCACCACGCCGACGCCGATTGAGGTCAGCGCCCAATAACACAGCATCCATTCAGGATAATTTCGCATCGACACAGCAACGCGGTCACCGCGCTGGATGCCTTGCGCCATCACCCAATTGGCGATGCTGGCGGTTTCGGCCATGGCATCGGCATAAGTCCAGCGCTCATCTTCGTAAAGCAGATAGTCGCGCTCGGCGAAACCTGCGGTCATCAGCCAGACGTCACGCAATGATGGTGGCGCCAGCGCAAATGTTTTCAACATCTGGCCGCGCACTTCTACTTCATCCACCTGAAACAAACCTCCAGGGCCTGTGAGTTCCTGGCGTACATCTTTGAGTTGCTGATACAAAATAGTCTCCCTTTATCAAGCTGCCGACCTCCCAATCGACGCGCTGATATTAGCCAGTCCCGCTTCGGCGGCAAGTGCTAATTTACCTCCTATTACCAAGCGACTTGGCAGGCTAGCGCGATTATGGCTATGCTCGGCACATGTCGGATTTCACGTTAAATATTCTGGACCAATCACCGATAAATGGCGCAACCACGCCAGCCATGGCGATTGAGGAAACAATTGCGCTGGCAAAGCATACCGATACGCTCGGCTATCACAGGTTTTGGCTGGCCGAGCATCACAATACGTCGGCGTTTGCTGGCGCATCACCAGAAATATTAATCGGTTATATTTCTGCTGTCACACGGCATTTACGGGTTGGTTCAGGTGGCATTATGTTGCCGCATTACAGCCCCATGAAAGTAGCAGAAGTTTTCCGCATGCTTGACACACTGGCACCGGGCCGGATCGATCTGGGCATTGGTCGCGCGCCGGGTGGCGATGCGCGCACCGCCGCTGCGCTGCAAGCCGGGCCGAAAGCATGGCCACCGGAAGTATTTCCCCAGCAAGTAGAAATGCTGCTGCAATTTTTAGAAGACGCCACAGGATGCGCGGGCGAGGCCGGCGGGTTTCCCGAAGCGCACCCATATCAAGGCATTCACGCCCAGCCCATGGGCGACAATCTGGTGCCGGTCATGATGCTAGGCTCAGGCGGCGATGGCGCCATTCATGCGGCCCATTTCGGCCTACCATATGTTTATGCACATTTCATCAATCCCGACAATCTGGACACAGCCGCGCGCGCCTATCGCCAGCATTTCCGGCCTTCGCGGTTTCTGGCTGAGCCGCATCTTATGATGGCAGTATCCGCTTTAGCGGCCGATAGCCATGAAGAAGCCCAGCATTTCGCGCGCCCGCGCAATATTTGGGCGGCACAAATGATGCAAAATAAAGCCGGTCGGCTGCTATCAATGGCAGAGGCACAAGCCTATCAGCCGACAGCGGAAGACTTGACGCTAATTGATATGATCACGCAACGCAGCCTGACCGGTACGGCCAACGAAGTGTTGAACCAGCTGGATGGTTTTCGGCAGAGCCATGCGGTTGATGAATTTTTCCTGCTCACGCTGACACCCGATGTGGCGGCGCGCAAACATTCCTACACGCTGATGAGCGCGGCGGCGGGTCTCAACCGGCAGGCCAACGCCGCCGAATAAAATCTCAGTTTTGTCTCAGGCACCCGGCTGTGTTAAGCTTCTGATTAATAACAATAAGAAGAAGAGAGAATTGGCATGGGTGTCAAAATTCCTCCGCTAGTCGCAGATCTTTGCGCGGAAGCAGATGTTAAAATTGGCGGTGACCGCCCTTGGGATATCCACATCAATAATGAACGGACTTTTGCGCGGGTGATTGGCGACGGCTCATTGGGTTTTGGCGAAACCTATATGGATGAATGGTGGGATTGCGAGGCGATGGACGACATGCTGTCGCGCCTGCTCAGTGTCGAAGCAGATATCCGAATTTTGCGACATCTGAACTTTGCCAATTTGCTATTCATCCTGCAATCAACATTCACCAACATGCAATCTGTTAGGCGCGCCTATCAGGTTGGAGAACAACACTATGATATTGGCAATGATGTATTTGCCGCCATGCTTGACCCGCGCATGATTTATTCCTGCGGATACTGGGAATACGCCAATTCGTTGGCGAAAGCGCAGGAGGACAAATTACACATGATTTGTCAGAAGCTGGAATTAACCAGCGGCGAACACTTGCTTGATATTGGATGCGGCTGGGGAGGACTCGCCGCCTTTGCCGCCGAGAATTATGGCGTTGAGGTCACCGGCATCACCATTTCGCGCGAACAAAAGGCTATCGCCGAACAAAAATGCGCGAACCTGCCCGTCGATATTCAGCTAACAGACTATCGCTCGCTGGTCGACACATATGAAAGAGCATTTGATAAAATTGTGTCTGTAGGGATGTTTGAGCATGTCGGCCCGAAAAACTACACCGCCTATTTCGACGTCGTGAAACAGCTTTTAAAACCCGAAGGGCTGTTTCTCCTGCACACGATCGGCAAACTGCCACCGGAAACCAGTACCAATCGCTGGATCAATAAATATATTTTTCCGAACGGGCACATACCAACCACGACCGAACTTGTAAAACATCTGGGCAATCATCTCAGAATCGAGGATTGGCACAATTTCGGTCATGATTACGACCTCACCTTACAGGCATGGCGTAAAAACTTTAACGGCGCATGGCCGTTTCTGGCTGAGAAATATGGTCAGCGTTTTGGCCGGATGATGCAGTTTTACCTTGCCGCGTCTATGGCGTATTTTCGCGCAGGCAATGGCGCACTTTGGCAACTGGTCATGACACCTATAGACCGCCAGCGCATCTATCGATCGGTTCGGCTTCAACCATCTTGACCCAGCGCCTCCCTTCATGCACAACTTGCCCATACCTGTTTCAAAGAGGAGAGAATAGATGACTTTGGACTACACCGGAAAAGTTGTGATTGTAACCGGCGCAGGCGGCGGTTTGGGGCGTAGTCATGCGCTGGAATTTGCGCGCCGTGGCGCAAAGGTTGTTGTGAACGATCTTGGCGGTTCCGTTGACGGGTCGGGCGGATCATCCGAAGCCGCTGATAAAGTTGTTGAGGAAATCAAGGCCGCTGGTGGCGAGGCTATTTCCAATGGTTCTTCCGTTACCGACGATGCCGGTGTTGCCAATATGGTTCAACAGACAATGGACGCATATGGCCGAATTGATGCGCTGGTAAATAATGCCGGTGTTTTGCGCGATAAAAGCTTTGCGAAAATGGAGGTTGGCGATTTTTCTTTCGTCGTTGACGTGCATCTGTTTGGGACCATGAAACCCACCAAAGCCGTCTGGCCTATTATGAAAGAACAAGGTTATGGCCGTATTTTGGTGACGTCATCTTCATCTGGTCTTTACGGTAATTTCGGTCAGGCAAATTATGGTGCGGCGAAGCTGGGCGTTGTGGGCCTCATCAACACGCTGAAGCTCGAAGGTCAAAAAGACAATATTCATGTTAACGCGCTGGCACCTGTTGCCTGGACGCGGATGACATCCAACCTGATGCCGCCGGAAATGGAAGAAGCGCTGACACCTGAACAGGTGACACCTGCGGTTGTGTTCATGTGTTCGGAACAAGCACCGACCGGCAAAATTATCTGCGCTGGTGCGGGTGCTTATGCGGCGGCTCAAATTATTGAGACGCGCGGTATGTATCTAGGTGCCCAGCCGTCTGCTGAAGACGTTGCCGATAATTGGGAACAGATTTCGAAGCTCGATGATCAAGCCGAAGCCCTATTTCAGGGTGGTGAGCAGACGCGTCGCTTCTTCGAACTGATCCAAGCCGCAAACAACGAATAAGGTTTGTTGGGGCGGAGGCCAAACCTCCACCCCTTCCTTTCCCTCATGAAGTCTGTACTTGTATCAACTTTTTTAATGTTTGGCCTATGGCTGGCGCTTTCGGGCCATTACACCGTGCTTTTGCTGGTGCTTGGCGCGGTGAGTGCGTTCGGCGTGTCGCTCTTAGGCGCTCGCATGGGCGCACTGGATGAAGAAGGCCTGCCAATGGGTATCTTCATTCGTCTGCCGCGTGTGACCCCGTGGATTATCTGGGAAATTCTGAAATCTAATTTTGGCGTTATCCGCGTTATACTTTCACCGTCTACCGCAACCCCCCATCTAATTACCGTATCAGCCAGTCAAAAAACGGCCGCCGGTCTTGTGACGCATGCAAACTTCATCACGCTGACGCCCGGTACGGTTTCCGTGCAGGTCGACGAGGCGCGTAATGAGATTATTGTCCACGGCCTGACCAAGGAATTTTGCGATGCCGCAAATGACGGCACCATGGACGCGAAAGTTTCCCTGCTCGAAAAACCAACGGAGCCAGGCGCATGACACTGTGGTTCTCACTTGTGCTGATTGCTATTGGCGTGTCGCTTTTGCTCGCGCTGGCGCGCGCGGCCCTAGGGCCCACAGCGTTTGACCGCGTGCTGGCGGTAAATTCGGTCGGCACGCTCGCGGTACTCGCGATCTGCGTTTATGGTTTTTTCGATGGCCGCCCCGAGTTTCTAGACATTGCGCTTCTCTATGCGCTGATCAATTTTATTGGCACGATTACCGTGCTGAAATATTTCCGCGCCGGAACATTGGGTGACCACGCGTCCGCCGACAAACACCAGGACGAGGCGTGATGGGCGACATCATATCCATCATCGCGATTGTTTCGCTCTGCGTCGGGTCAATCGGCTTGTTCTTTGGAGGGCTGGGCCTCTTGCGTCTTGGCGATGTGTATCAACGCATGCATGGCGCCGGTATTATCGATACGGGTGGTGCCGGGCTGGTGCTATTTGGGCTTTTGCTCGCGTCACCGGACTGGACGGTGAGTATACGTCTTGTGTTAATTGGCCTTCTGTTAGCACTGACAAGCCCGACAGCAACTCACGCTATTGCTCGCGCTGCGCATTTTGCCGGAGTTAAGCCGCAGCTGACACCCGACCCAAGCAGTAAGGCGCCTGTACCTAAAAAAGCGCGAACCACGAAGACTGGGGCTGCAAAGACTGGG
>DKNW01000078.1:0-5699 GCA_002469805.1 Rhodobiaceae bacterium UBA7378 | reverse complement strand
ACTGGGGCTGCAAAGACTGGGGCTAAAAAGCCTGTTTCCCCAACCAAGAAAACAAGCACAAAAAAACCCAGCACCAAAAAGAAGGCAGACTAATAATGGATATGTTTGCCGTTAACGCATTTTTGATTGTGCTGCTTTCGATTATTGCTTTTGTGGCCTTGCGCGTGCATCGCCTGTTCGCGCTGGTCATGTTGTCTGGCGCTTTCTCGCTGACAGCGGCGGCACAGTTTGTCGTGCTGGACGCCGTTGATGTTGCCTTCACCGAAGCGGCGGTTGGCGCAGGCATTTCAACAGTGTTGGCCTTGGCGACATTGACGCTTTTGCCACGCGAAGAAAAACCCCACGCCATAGCCCCCCTGCCTGCGATCATGGCGATTGCAACCGGCATGCTATTAATGCTGGCGGTCGGCGACTTGCCGCAATTTGGCGACGCCGAAGCACCAGTTCACCAGCATGTTGCGCCAGATTATATTTACGGCAGCGAGAAGAAAATCGGCGTGCCGAATATCGTCACATCGGTGCTCGCAAGTTATCGCGGCTACGATACGCTGGGTGAAACCGTAGTTATCTTTACTGCTGCAATTGCAGTTCTTTTGATACTGGCTGGCTGGACGCGTACGCCGCGACGCCGACATGATGAAGACGGAGAAGATGATGCAGGATGATCCCGTCATACGCGTTGTCGCCAAGGTGTTGATACCTGCGATTATGCTGTTCGCGCTGTATGTGCAATTTCATGGTGATTACGGCCCCGGTGGCGGCTTTCAGGCGGGTGTTATATTGGCGGCTGCCTTTGTGTTAAACGCCGTTGTGTTTGGCCTGCATCAGGCGCGTCAAGTCTGGCCCTTGCGCTATAATCTGATAGGCGTTTCAGCCGGCGTACTGCTATATGGCGGCACGGGCGTATGGTCGATGCTGGCAGGCGGCAATTATCTAGATTACTTCGCGCTTGAAGCCGACCCTAAAGCGGCCCAGCATTTGGGCATTTTGCTGGTCGAGTTTGGCGTTGGGTTGACGGTTGCAGCGGTTATGGTCGTCTTGTTTTTCGCCTTTGCTGGTCGCGCGTCCCATATCGAGCTGGTTGCCAAAACCACCGCGCTTGAGGCCACTACCTCCAAACCTGGCTCCAAATCCAGCGCAAAAACGCGTGGGGGTGCTTGATGAGCGATATCGCTGCACAGTGGAATTATTACCTCGTCATTATTTTGATGATGCTTGGTTTTTACGCCGTTATTGCGCGCGGCAATATGATCAAAAAAATGGTCGGGCTGAACATTTTTCAGACCTCTGTTTTCATGCTGTATATTTCCATGGGTAAAATCGATGGTGGCACCGCCCCCATTCTGACCGGCGATCCGGCCACGGTATATTCCAACCCGCTGCCGCATGTCCTTATTCTCACGGCTATTGTGGTAGGCGTTGCGACCACTGCTGTCGGCTATGCGCTGATCATTCGGGTCTATGAGGCATACGGGACAATCGAAGATGACGAAGTGGCCGCGCTTATCGACGCCGATCAAGACGCCCGCGAACGCGCCGATGCGGAGGCTGACACATGATGCAACACCTTCCCATCCTGCAGGTCATTATTCCATTACTTGCCGCGCCCATAGCGGCGCTTTTAACGCGTCGGCACATGGCGTGGGGTATCGCGCTCGTTGCCAGCGGGCTGGCTTTCGTTATTTCGCTTGTACTGCTCGCACAAGTGCAGCGCACTGGTGCACCGATCATCTATGACCTTGGCGGCTGGCCGGCACCCATTGGCATTGTTTATGTCATTGACGGAGCTAGCGCGTTTGTTCTGCCGGTTATTAGCGGTATCGGCTTTGTCGCTACGCTGGCAGCGCGCCACCTTGTGATTGCCGAAATTGACGCACGCGATCATCCGCTATTTTTCACCGCTTGGCTGTTAACGCTGGCCGGTATGCTGGGACAGGTGACCACGGGCGATGCCTTCAATATTTTCGTGTTTCTAGAAATCTCATCACTATCGGGATACGCACTGGTTGCTATGGGTGCAGGCCGCGACCGACGCGCGCTACCCGCTGCGTTTAACTACCTCATCCTCGGCACAGTTGGCGCCACGTTTTATGTTATCGGCCTTGGGCTCCTATACATGCTGACCGGCACACTCAACCTTGCTGATCTAGGTGTCCGGCTGGCAGAGCTGGATAACTTGCGGCCCGCCTATGTCGCACTGGCATTTATCGCACTTGGACTGTTTTTGAAGATGGCTCTCTTCCCGCTTCATTTGTGGTTGGCGCCCGCTTATTCGCACGCCCCATCTGCTGTAACAGCGCTAATGGCGGCAACGGCAACGAAAGTATCAGTGTATGTGCTGATACGGATTTTGTTCGGCGTATTCGGCTTCGAGTTCCCTAATATGGCAGACGCGGTTGGCAGTGTGTTGATTACGTTGGGTCTGCTGGGTGCTTTCGTCGGCACGCTTGCCGCAATTGTGGAAACCGACCTCAAGCGCCTGTTTGCCCAATCATCCATCGCCCAGCTGGGCTATATGGCAATCGGGCTTGGCATCATGACAAGTGCCGGTATTGCGGCCAGCTTTATTCATCTATTCAACCACGCGCTGATGAAGGGCGCGTTATTTTTGGCACTGGGTGTGATTGCCGCACAGACATTGCAGGTGAGCCTGCACACGATCAAGGGCGCGGGGCGCCAAATTCCGATGACGATGACAGCTGTGCTAGTGGGCGGATTGGCCCTTATCGGCGTGCCGCTAACTGCCGGCTTTATTTCCAAGCTCTATCTTATCCGCGCGCTTATCGATAGCGAGTTGTGGGCCGTTGCGGGGCTGGCCTTTGTGAGTTCGGCTATGGCGCTGGTTTACGTCTGGAAGATTGTTGAACATGCGTGGCTGACCGACAGACCCGCAGACGCACCGGAGCTTACCGAAACATTTAGCCAGTGGGCGCCGGCCTGGATATTGGTTCTTGCGACAATCGGCTTTGGCGTTTATGCCGGCCCGTTGGTTGACGCGGCCTTTGGTGCGGCCCATGTCTTTGGTGCTGATATCATGCAGGGAACACCGTAATGGAAACCATGATAACAGCTGACACACTCATCTATCTTCTTCTCGGCCTTCCCCTGCTGGCGGCGGGCAACACGCTATTGCTGGCGCGGCATGAAAACCTGCGCGACGGGCAAGCCGTTATATTGGGGCTGGTCACAACTTGGTGTGCCTACGCGCTGTATACAACCCCCGCTTCGGCGCTTGAGACAGTTACGCTCATCCAGTTGACGCCGACATTATCACTCGCCTTCACGCCGGAACCTCTGGGTATGTTGTTTGCGTTGGTTGCGGGTTCTCTATGGCCGCTGGCATCGCTCTACACAGTCGGATATTTGCGCGGTGCTGGTGAAAAAAACCACACGCGCTTCATGTTTTTCTACGCCATTGCCATTCACGCGGCGATGGCTATTGCGCTGTCAGGTAATTTGCTGACGCTGTTTGTTTTCTACGAAGTACTGACATTTTCTACCTACCCGCTGGTCACGCATAAAGGCACACCCGAAGCCAAAAAAGCTGGGCGCATTTATCTGGGCATTCTGGTTACAAGCTCGGTTGTGTTCTTGCTTTTCGGTGTCATCAGCGTTTGGGCTTTGGGCGGCACGCTAGATTTCGCTTCTGGCGGCATTTTAGCTGGGCGCATGGATCCAGCTTATGTGCCATTGCTTTTGGGCTTATTTGCGTTCGGCATTGGCAAAGCCGCGCTTATGCCCTTGCACCGCTGGCTGCCCGCCGCCATGGTCGCGCCAACACCGGTTAGCGCACTACTGCATGCTGTTGCCGTTGTGAAAGCCGGCGTGTTCTCCATGCTAAAAATCAGCATCTATATTTTCGGTATAGATTTTCTGGCAGCAACAAATGCTAGTGACTGGCTCGTTTGGGTCGCAGCCTTCTCCATTCTCGCCGCATCGGTTGTAGCGCTCAGCAAAACCAACCTCAAAGCGCGGCTAGCTTATTCGACCATCAGCCAGCTGGGATATATCGTGCTGGGCGCGGCACTTGCCTCGCCATTGGCGGCATCAGGCGCAGCACTTCATATTGCGACACATGCTACCGGCAAAATCACATTGTTTTTCTGTGCGGGCGCAATTTATGTCGCCCACCACCTTTCCGATATAAGAGACATGGACGGGCTGGGGCGGCGCATGCCCGTTACCTTCTCGGCGTTTGCATTGGGGGCTTTGTCAATTATCGGCGTGCCGCCCTTAGCTGGCGCTTGGTCAAAATTGATGCTGATGGGCGGCGCGATGCAATCGGAATATGTCGTGATTATTTTCGTGCTGGCCGTCTCATCGCTGTTAAATCTGGTTTATTTGGGCGAGATTGTTTTGCGCGGGTTTTTCAAATCCGGTCCGCATAGCGACGGCGCAGTGGCCGAAGCACCACTGGCATGCGTTATCCCGCTTGTTATTACCGCGATCATGTCGCTGGCCCTGTTTTTCGCCGTCGACGGCTTTGTTTTAGATTTCGGAGGCATGTAATGTCGGATAGTGAAAAGACCGACCATAAAATGACCCCTCTCGCCCGACGCGCCATCGCTGTTTTGGTTATCGCCTGCGCGCTGGTGAGTGTGCTGGAATTTATCATCCACCGGCATGCGTATTTCGAGACCGAGGGTCGCCCGATGTTTTTCGCAGCCTATGGATTTGCGGCATTCTTGATCGTCGTAGCTGGCGGCGTTCTTCTGCGCAAGTTAGTGATGCGCGCGCCTGATTATTATGACATACAGGAGGATGGCGATGCCTGAGCTATTGCCCGGCCTCATAATGATCCTCGGTGCCGCGCTGGTACCGGTATTACCACATTTTCTGCGCCAAGTATGGATGTTGACGCTGATTGCCCTGTCAGCTTATCACTGCTGGTTGATTGAACCAGGTGTGCATCTGACCACCAGTTTGATGGGCTTCGACCTTATTTTGATCCGCGCCGAAGCGATCACGCGCCCATTTGCGCTGGTATTCCATATCGCCGCAGCGATAAATGTTATCTACGCCATGCACGAAGACGAGCGCATGACGGCAACTACTGCCCTGGCTTATGCCGGTGCCGCAATCGCTGCCTTGTTTGCCGGCGACTTCATCACCCTGTTTGTTTATTGGGAACTGACCGCCTTTACGTCCGTCTTCCTTATTCTCGCAGGCCGCAATCCGCGCAGCTTTGCAGCCGCCATGCGTTATCTGGTGACACAGGTCACCTCTGGCGTCATTTTGCTGGCAGGTGCCGTGGTGCTCGTTGGCGCGGGCCAGGGCATTGCCATCACCGCGCTGTCAGCCGAAACCTTAGGCGGTGGGCTGGTGCTGTTGGCGTTTGCCATCAAAGCCGCATTTCCCTTCGTCAATGGCTGGTTGCAGGATGCTTATCCTGAGGCCAGCGTAACCGGCACGGTTATGCTTAGCGCCTTCACCACCAAACTTGCCATCTACATGCTGGCTTTGTGTTTCGCTGGCACGCATATGCTTATCTGGTTCGGCGTTGTCATGACACTCTTCCCTGTGTTCTTTGCCGTCATTGAAAATGACCTGCGCCGGGTGCTCGCCTTCTCGCTAAACAACCAGCTTGGTTTCATGGTCGTCGGCATCGGCATCGGCACCGAACTGGCACTAAACGGCACGGTGGCACACGCCTTTGCGCACATTATTTATAAATCGCTTTTGTTCATGAGCATGGGCGC
>DKNW01000121.1 GCA_002469805.1 Rhodobiaceae bacterium UBA7378 | reverse complement strand
CCACCTGTGGTGATAGCGAAGGGGCGCGGGTTTTTCAAGCGCTAAGCATACGGATAGTCAATTCAAAATGCCTCGCTTCGGATTGGCCATTAAACCCCAAGATTTTTGGCATGGCTTTTTCATGAATCTAACTAGACTTTTTTTCTGCATGAATAGTCATGCTGGTTATTAATAGTTTGATGAGGGACATCATGGAAGAGTATCAAATTTGGACATTGTTTAATTCAGCACGTATCGGAAATTCACTGTCGATCATTGCGACGATCTTGTTGATTTGGCTTGGCCTGAGAACGGCTATGCAAACTAGAACACCGACAAGCGGTGAGGAGCCGAACATAATCGCGAAAGTATTGTCGACCGGTTTTTGCGCGTTGATCGTTTTCTTCACCTATAACGTCTGGACGTTCGCGAGCGCATCCGGGCCTATTACCGCCCGTGCGCTGAGCGACCTCAAAGCCAGTGGCGTCGAAATATCATCAGCAGCGCAAGGCTATATTGAGTATGTCGGGACAACCGAGCCAACAGGCATTAGCGTGCCTGGGATGGTGTTCCTTATCATCGTCCTGATTATGATGTTGGGCCAGATCTGGTTGCCCAAGCAGTCTGACTAAATTTTAGGCGCGCAATTTGGGCCGTCATCGACATGCGCGTCGATGGCGGCCTTTTTTGTCTTGAATTCCTGACGGGTGCAACTGGCTCAAAAGTTTTCCTTGAACGGGCGTAGGTCTAGCTCTTGCGTCCATGCGGTGTGGTGCTGGGCGTGCAACATCATGAATGCCTCAGCAATTGCGCTGATCTCCAGCGCGCCATCATCGCCAAGGCGTTCCAGATATTCGGGAAACCGCGCGCCAACTTTATCGCCGTTAATCGCGCCATCAATCACCACATGCGCGACATGAATATGCTGCGGGCCAAACTCGCGGGCGATGGACTGTGCAAGCATGCGCAACGCGCCCTTGCCGGAGGCGAAAGCCGAGAAATTTGCTTTCCCGCGCAGGCTGCCGCTGGCACCTGTGAAAAATAGCGATTGCTGGCTTGCTGTTTCCTGCTGGGTCAGCATCAGGCGCAGTGTGGCTTGCGACACGACAAAAGCGCCAAAGCAAATAACCCGCCACATATCTTCGTATATTTCTGGTGTCACGTCCAAAAAGGCTTCAGGCCTGTTATTGCCGGCATTGTAAATTGCCAGTTCAAGCGGCAGGCCGCTTTGGTTAATGGTCTGGAGTGCGGCGTCAATCTGGGCAACATTCGTCACATCAGCGAGCAAGGGCTCGGCTGATCCGCCTTCGGCATTAATGGCATCGGCGACGGCTTGGATTTTTTCCTGCGTCCGCCCATTAACAAAAACGTGATGCCCGGCCTTTGCAGCCTGATGACACAATTCGGCGCCTACGCCATTACGTGGCCCCACACCAAAAATAGCCGCTGCTGCTTTTACCTGTGACATCATATACTCCCTGTCTTTACGACGCATCATACTCGCGCCTCGCGTCGCTTGCCGACGCGTTATGATGTGGTATGTTGCCGCTTAATCGAAGGGGTGCCAAGTCATTTTTGGCATAGCAAATACGGGGCAATCCCATGCTGAGTGGATCAATTACGGCTCTTATCACGCCGTTCCGGAACGGGGCGATTGATGAAGACGCGCTGAACGTGCTGGTAGAACGCCAGATTGCGGCCGGTACGCATGGGCTTGTGCCATGTGGCACGACGGGCGAGTCGCCGACCTTAAGCCATGCCGAACATTTGCGGGTCGTTGAATTGTGCATTGCAGCTACGGGTGGGCGCGTGCCAGTTATCGCAGGCACGGGGTCTAATTCCACGCATGAAGCACTCGAATTTACCCGTCATGCGGAAAAAGCAGGTGCCGATGCCGCGCTTGTCGTTACCCCATATTACAACAAACCGACGCAGGCTGGACTGATCGCCCATTTCACAGCGCTCAATGATGCCGTTACGGATTTGCCGATCATTATCTATAATATTCCCGGGCGCAGTGTTATCGACATGCAAGTGGATACAATGGCGACCCTTGCTCGGCTGAAAAATATTGTCGGCGTTAAAGACGCTACGGCAGATATGGCACGCGTTGCCGCACAAAGGCTGGCCTGCGGGCCAGGCTTCGTTCAACTATCCGGCGAGGATGCCTCTGCGTTGGGCTTTAACGCGCAAGGCGGGCAGGGGTGCATTTCGGTTGCCGCAAATGTTGCGCCGGCTTTGTGTGCCGAGTTTCAAAACGCCAGCCTTGCGGGTGATCTCGACACCGCATTGGCATTACAGGATAAACTCATGCCGCTTCACGAAGCCCTGTTTTGCGAAACAAGTCCGTCGCCAGTGAAATATGCGCTAGCGCGGATGGGGCTTTGTGCCGAGGATATTCGCTTGCCGCTTTTACCCGCCAGCGACATGGCGCGCAAAAATATTGACGCGGCTCTCTCGCGTCTTGATCTGATCTGATGTCCGCCAAAAGCGGTGGTCGTAAAAAATCAGCAGCAGGCGACACGACCATTGTTGAAAACCGCCGGGCTCGCCGCGATTACGAAGTTGTCGATACATTCGAAGCCGGGTTGGTGTTGCAAGGCACGGAGGTAAAATCCCTGCGCGGCGGTAAAGCTAATTTAACTCATGCCTTTGCGTCAATTAATGATGGCGAGGGCTTTTTGATGAACGCCGATATTCCTGAATACGCGTCTGGCAACCGGTTCAATCATAAGCCGACGCGCCCCCGCAAATTGCTGATGCATCGGCGCGAACTTGACCGTTTGATGGCCGCCGTTCAACGCGATGGCATGACGCTGGTGCCGCTAAAGTTGTATTTTAGCGATACGGGCCGGGTAAAATTATTGCTGGGATTGGCGCGGGGTCGCAAAAAAGCCGACAAACGCGAGGCCGACAAGCAGCGCGACTGGCAACGCAACAAGGCGCGATTGCTGCGCGAGCGCGGCTAGGGTCTATTTCAAATCTTTACGCACGGCGGCAAATACAGCCTCGAACATCTCAACCGTCAAGCGTCCAGTGTTGGTGTTATAGCGCGAGCAATGATAGCTGTCATACAGCGTAAGGGTGCCGATCTGATGTTGTGCGGCATGCCCGAAAGGAGCGTCTTTCAATCGGACATCTAACGCGCGCAGCACGCTTTCATGGGCAATGCGGCCAAGACATACAATAGCTTGCAGATTTTTGCTTGATGCTAGCCGGCCCTGCAAAAACTGGCGACAGACTTTTATTTCCTCGCCTATGGGCTTGTTCTGGGGCGGCACGCAGCGCACGGCATTGGTTATCATGCAATCTATAAGCTTTAGGCCATCATTGGCATGCTTGTCGTAAAGATCATTGGAAAACCCGAATTTTGCGAGCGTCGCATAAAGCAAGTCGCCTGCCCAGTCGCCGGTAAACGGGCGGCCCGTGCGGTTAGCCCCAGTAACGCCAGGTGCCAGCCCGACAATCAGGACTTTTGCCATTTCGTCGCCAAAACATGGTACGGCCCCGTTAAACCAGTCTGGGTGCTGGTGGGTGTTATCGTCGCGGTAAGTCGCGAGGCGCGGGCATAAGCGGCAGTCTTTTGGCGGATTCGCAGATTGCGTCATGCGCACAGTATAGCGGGGGGCATCTTGCCATCAACCCGTGACTGGCGTAAGCCCGTTCTTATGCAGACAAACGATGCGAGTTTTTTGGCACTTGGAAGCAATTTATCGGCTGGATACGGGTCAAGTGTCGACCTAATTCGAGCTGCTATTGCTGCGATCGGCGTGTCACGTGTCCGGATTGACATGTGCTCGTCATTTTACCAGACGCGGCCACTAGGTCCGGCCCAGCCGGAATTCATTAATCTTGTGTTGAAAATACATACGCTGCTCGCGCCGCGGGCTTTGCTGCACCATATGCAGGGCGTGGAGACGGCATTTGGTCGCCAGCGTCAAGTGAAATGGGGGCCGCGCACATTGGATATCGATATTTTGAGCATGCCATCTGGTCCCTATGGGCCTGACCCATTATTACCACATGGGGAATTGCATAAACGCGGCTTTGTTCTATACCCGTTAAGCGAGATAGCTCCTGGCTGGGTGCATCCGGTATCGCTGCAACCCATCAGCGCGTTAATTAGAGCATTACCAGCCAGCGAGCGGGTTGGTATAACCCGCTTATGATGATGAATTTTCTTGCTTCTATTGGCTAACAGGGCTATCACCGAGGCCTAAATTTCGAAAATTACTGATAGGATACCTCATGGCACGTGTAACCGTCGAAGATTGCGTAGACAAGGTAACAAACCGCTTCGAGCTTGTGCTTTTCGCTGCCCATCGTGCGCGCGGCATGTCTGCGGGTGCTGAACTTCTTGTCGAGCGCGATAATGATAAAAATCCGGTC
>DKNW01000054.1 GCA_002469805.1 Rhodobiaceae bacterium UBA7378 | reverse complement strand
GAAAACAGCCGCCGGCAAGCCGGTTAAAAACATAGAGCTGTGGAAAGCTCTAGACGCGGCGTGCGCCCGCCACACTGTTCAATGGGCATGGGTTAAAGGCCATGCCGGAGATCCGGGCAATGAACGCGCCGACGAATTGGCGCGCCAAGGCATGGAACCCTTCCGCAGAGATTAAGCAAGCAGAGCTTGGATCAGCCAGGATTAGGCGAGTTGCGACAGCAAATTATCGACGCCTGAATCGACCGCCTTGCCCGGATTTTGTTCGACGTTCAGCGTTTCAACCACACCGTCACGCACGATCATGGAATAGCGCAAAGACCGCGTGCCCATACCAAAGCCTGACCCATCCATTTCGAGGCCCAGCTTAGCTGTCAGCTCGGCATTACCATCAGCAACCATCATAACTTTGCCGGCTGCACCTTGTTGCTGCCCCCATGCGCCCATCACAAATGCGTCATTTACCGATAGGCAAACGATCGTATCGACGCCTTTCATGCGCAGATCTTCTGCCTTTTCGACATAGCCTGGTAGATGCTGGTTTGAACATGTCGGCGTGAAAGCGCCCGGCAAAGCAAACAATGCGACGGTTTTACCGCCAAAAAGATCACCGGTTGAAATCGGGGCAGGACCAGCATCCGTCATATACATAAGCTGGGCGTCAGGCATCGCATCGCCGGGTTTAATAGTCATATGAAGTCTCCTAGTTTATCTTCTTGAAACGCGATGGTCATTGATCGGAATTTTTTGAAAAACCACCCGATCCCCATCTCTGACAACGACCTCCACAATACGGCCAATCAACGTTTGGTCAAGCACCGACCATGCGGGCATTTCTATGAGAAAAGAAGACGGGTGACTGGCGCTAACGTGCGGCGCACCGAAAATATCGTTCGGGCCGGGTATTACCATGAGTTGCGGATTTTGCAGGTCTTTTCCCACCACAACAAATTGCAGAATAGCGCCATCATAAGTCAGCGTATCTATCGCTAGATCACTGGATGGGCTGGCCGGACTTTCAGCCAGCATTGCACGAATATCGTCAAGCGCTTGCGCGGTCGCACTAGGCCCCGGCACGACGGGTAATTCAAAAGAAAACTGCACCGGCAAGCACACTTCGCGGCACACGCCGATCTCAAGGTCGAGATTAAGTTGTCCGGCTTCACCTGCATTTGCCAATGCGAAAGGAACAACAAATCCGGCAAGCCCTTCATAGCCGTAAAAACCGCCCGCGCCATCTTCAAAAAAATACGGTGCAGGGAACACTGGTGCCTGTGGGCGCAAGTTTACGCTACGCGTGAAATCAAAATCTGGGGCAATACCACTGGCACCGGGATAACGCCAATAAGTGTGCCAACCAGGTTGCATAATAATTTCGATACCGGCGAAATGCTGCTTGCCATCGCGGGCCAGAAACAGCCGCGCTTCGACGACGTTTTTTTTGATCCATGGCGTCGCCGAAACAGATGGCGTCGCCGATAGGGATTGCGCTGCGGTTGCTGGCGCAAGAGATACCAGAAACAGCGTTCCTTGCAGCAGAAGCCCAAGAATATGTAAGCGAAAATTCATAAACAAACTATAGCCCAAACCTATCCTCCATTCGAGTTTTGTGCTTATGCCTAAATGTCGATTATATCCATGCGTGGCGATTATGCGCATATGCAGCATTGTTTCATCTGCGCGGCGGGCTTAGAGTGATGCCATGACCCAAACACTGGTTCAAAGCCTGCAAGGGCAGTTCCTGCTTGCCATGCCTGGTATGGCAGACCCTCGGTTTTTGCGCAGTGTTGTGTATATCGTTGCCCATGATAGCGAAGGCGCGATGGGCTTTGTTATCAATCAGCGCGCCGATGGGCTGTCGCTTGGCGATATTTTAAAGGACATACCCGAAGCCGTTGCCAAAACAGGGCTTATAAACCTACCTGTTTATGTGGGTGGGCCAGTTCAAAGCGATCAGGGTTTCGTGCTGCACACAAGCGATTATGAAAAAACGCTTAACTCGCTTTCGCAAGAATTACCGATCGCGCTGACGCAATCCGCCGACGTGCTGGTCGATGCCGCTCGCGGACAGGGGCCGGAAATGATGCGACTGTTTCTGGGCTATGCCGGCTGGGGATCAGGCCAGCTTGAAGGTGAATTGCAGGATAATGCTTGGCTGGTATGTGAAGCCGATATTGCCGGAATTTTTACATCGCAAAGCGACGAACTTTACGAAAAATCGGTAGCCGCTATGGGCATTGACCTGGCATTACTAAGCAATGAAGGCGGCGAGGCCTAACGCTCTAAGTCCAAATCCGCAACAAAGTCTGGATCAGCCATTGACGCCTGGTGTTGGTCGGGCACAAAAATCGCCCCTAGAAACAAGCATGCGCATGTCACGGCCAGAAGAACTTCTGAAATATCATTGCTGATCAGACCTGCAAAGTTTGGTTGCAAAATCGCCGTGACCGCGCTTATCCCTGCCGCGAGCAGACAAAAATCACCAACGATAACCACACGCGTCCAGTAATTCCGGTTCACCGTTCGGCGCAATAACATATTGCCCTGGCTGACCGCTGTCATGACCAACATGAGAATGAACGCTCCGCGCGCATAGTCAAGCCGGTAGGGAAGCACCATATCGTCAAAACCAAGACTGGTAATTACACCGCGCATCCACAGGCTTGCAATCAGCACCAGCATGCTCGCCCCCATAACCAGCGCATAATAAGCGCGGCTTGACCGGCGGAAGATCGCCACTGCCAACCCTGCAGCCCCCAGTCCAACCAGCACCGCCATAATGACAATTTGCATGGTGCGCCGTCGGTCTTCAAATGCCAGACGCGCACCGGGGCTCCACAGATACAGCCGCGATACATCTACATCGTTTACCAATATGAAGGTCTGCACAGATTTCGCCTGAATGAAAAAACTTAACCTATCGGGATATCCCGGGCGCGGCGCAAACTCGCTGTCATCAGACACGAATAGTCGCAAGCCTTCCTGTTCTTGAAATAAACCAAGCGCAAAAGCCATAAGCGGCGGTCGCAAACGCTGAAGGTCGAGATAAATGGGCGCATCACTGGCATTTTGAATAGCAAAGGCCACATGCCCGTCATCCGTACTTTGAACGTAAGGCGCAAGCGCCATGGTTCGTAAATTATCGCCAACCTGCACAGCATCAAGCGCCGCAGCAGATTGCAGGCCTAGCCAGCCCGCAAAGAGGAGGAGGAAAAACCTAATGGGCAAGGTCGTCTCGGCACAGGGCGAAAAGCCTGTGATCCGACCAGACGCCGCCGATTTTGAGATAGCGCGGTGCATAGCCTTCTTCTTTAAATTTGTTATTCTTTAATACGCGCATTGAGGGTTCATTATCAACCATACAGGCGGCCTCAATACGGTGCAAGCTAAGCGTCGTAAATGCGAAATCGCATAGCAGGCCGACGGCTTCCGACATCATGCCCTGATTGGAGAAATCCTCACCGATCCAGTAGCCCATCGTCCCCATCTGCGCCGCGCCACGGCGGATATAGCTGAGATTAACCGCGCCCATGAGCTGGTTCATATCCGGATTCCAGATAAAAAATGCGTAGCCGCGGTCTTGGCGTGCTTCCTGATTATAGGCTCGCAAGCGCAAGCGGAAGCTGCGGCGTGTGAGTTCATCGGGCAGCCAGAGCGGTTCGCGCATTTGCAGATAACGTTGATTATCCCGCCGTAGCTTTACCCAGTGCGGGTAATCGCGCATGAGTGGTGGGCGCAAGTTCACCCGATTGCCGGAAATGACCTTGCGACCGGTACGTAGCGGTCGCTTCAGAAATTTCATGCCCTTGCGCGCCATTTTATCCCATCCGGCTGTTCTGACGAATGAAAGTTTGAACCTCTCCAAGCGCATTATCAACCTGCGCGATCCGCTCACGGCGGGTCATCATTTCACGCACGCGGGGCGGCATGTCGGGGCCAACACCGAAAGCGGCCTCCACCGCGCGTGGAAATTTAGCCGGATGCGCGGTTGCCAATGTCACCATTGGCACACCATCAGGCAACACTGCGCGCCGCGCCGCGCCCAAGCCAACCGCTGTATGCGGATCAATTTGCATATCAAAGCGTTCAAGCACATCGCGCATAATTGTTTGTGTTTCGGCTTCATCAATGCGCTCGGCGGCAAACAGGGCGGACATAAGCGATAACTCCCCTGGCGCCATTTCAAAGCGTCCTTCATTTGCCAAGGCGTCCATAAAAGCGCATACGCGCGGGGCATCGCGCTGTGTCAATTCAAACAAAAGACGTTCGAAATTGCTCGACACTTGAATGTCCATGCTAGGGCTCGATGTAGCTACCACCTTTTCGGTCTGATAGACGCCCCCATGCATCACGCGCGCCAGAATATCGTTTACATTGGTCGCAATCATCAGTTGGGCTACCGGCAAGCCCATCTGAGCGGCAACATAGCCGGCAAAAATATCTCCGAAATTTCCTGTTGGTACAGAAAAAGCCACCGTCTGTTCGGGGCCACCTAAGTGCGCGGCGGCGGTGAAATAATAGCTGGTTTGGGCCATCACCCGCGCCCAATTGATCGAATTAACGCCCGCAAGGTTCATGTCTTGGCGAAACTCGCTATCGTTAAACATTGCTTTGACCAGCGCCTGACAATCGTCAAACGTGCCATCGACCGCCAGCGTGTGAACATTCTTATCGCCCGGCGTTGTCATTTGCATACGCTGGACATCCGACACACGCCCGTTCGGATAAAGAATAAAAATATCAACCGCCTCGCGGCCACGAAACGCCTCAATCGCCGCGCCGCCTGTATCCCCTGACGTAGCACCAACAATCGTCGCACGCTGTCTGCGCCGTTGCAGGGCATCATCCATGAGCCGCGCGAGCAGTTGCATCGCGACATCTTTGAACGCAAGCGTTGGCCCGTGGAACAGCTCAAGCAGATAATGCCCCGCATCAAGCGGCACGAGCGGTGCAACATCGTCACGCGAAAAACTCGCATATGCATCGTCAATTATTTCCGCAAACCTTTCAGGCGCGACATCAGCGCCCAGAAACGGCGCCAAAACTGTTTTCGCAACCTGCTGAAAAGGCGCACCCTGAAAACTTTCGAGTGTTTGGTGCGATAGACGCGGCCAGTGATCGGGCACATATAGTCCGCCGTCGCTCGCCAGGCCTGCGAGCAGGGTCGGTTCAAAGGACAGTGCCGTCGCGCGGCCTCTAGTGCTGATATACTCCACGAAATTTCCCTATGCGTTCCGCTTCCGCCATGCCCGCATGTGCCACAGACCGGAAATAAATACAAGCACCCCGGCCAGCGCAAACCACGTAAACGCGTATTCAAGGTGGCGGTTTGAAAGGGCTTGGCGGGTTTGCCCGCCGCGCGGCCAAGCCGCCCCAAACGCGCCAACTGTTTCGGCGGATTCCATAATCACGACCGGTAATTCAAGCCCGAAATATTGCCCGATTTGAGGGGCGTCACGCACATAAACCAAACCATTTTCCGGCGCATCATCGGCTGCGAAAATATTCCGGCGGTCGGGCCAGCGAATAATAACCGGCATATCGGTGACAGATAATTTTTGCATCGCAAATTCATTTTTGAGACGCGCGGGAATAAACCCCATATCTATCAGCACATGACTGTTGTCAGCCAGCGTCATGGGAGTGAGGACGTGATAGCCAACCCGATCGTTGGGCGAAAGACTAGGAGGGCTATTTTCGATCTGCGTAAACCAGAACACCGCCGGGCCGCGTATTTGGCCGCTGATCAGCCCCGGATGGTAATTATGCGCGGCGCGCTCAAGACTGGTTAGATCTTGCCCAGTTGAAATCTTCAGCGGCGCGGCAGTTGCTCGCGCGGTGATGCGGGAGATCAAGTCTTGCTTCCACGCCAGACGCTCAACTTGCCAGAAGCCAAGAGACAACAGGCCTGCAAACATAATGACGCTGGCAAGAAGCGGGAGTTTGCGCCCCATGGCGGTCGCTGGGCGCTAATGCGCGCCGGACCCCGCCCCTGCGCCAAGAATGTAAATCACGACAAACAGGAACAACCAAACCACGTCAACAAAGTGCCAATACCAGGCGGCAGCTTCGAAGCCGAAATGATTTTGCGAGGTAAACTGTCCATCCAGTGCACGCAACAGGCATACAGCAAGGAAAATCGTCCCGACAAGCACATGGAACCCGTGAAAGCCGGTCGCCATAAAGAATGTCGCGCCATAAATATGGCCGGAAAACCCAAACGCAGCGTGCTGATATTCATAAACCTGAAACACCGTAAATAAAGCGCCTAGTGCCACAGTAAGCACCAGCCCCCATTTCAGGCCTTCACGGTCATCATGCTGCAGCGCATGGTGCGCCCATGTGACAGTGGTGCCGGAGGTCAGCAAAATAAGTGTGTTAATCAGCGGCAAATGCCATGGGTCGAACGTCTCAATACCATCCGGCGGCCAATGCCCGCCTGTCAATTCAGCCCGCGCCGCTTGTATCGCCTCGCCCGGATACAGGCTGGCATCAAAATACGCCCAGAACCAAGCAACGAAAAACATTACTTCGGAGGCAATGAACAAGATCATGCCATAGCGGTGGTGCAACTGCACAACCGGCGTGTGATCGCCGCTATTTGCCTCGCGGATAACATCGCGCCACCATCCAAGCATCGTATACAAAACGCCAGCCAGCCCGATGAGCATTACCCAGGGAGAATCGAAATGGAAATATTGAACGGCGCCGACCGCCAACACCAGCGCGCTAACCGACCCGACAACGGGCCAAGGGCTTGGGTCTACCAGATGATAATCATGGTTTTTTGCGTGACTGTCGGCCATAAGAATTCTACCCCCTCGGTACAGCTGTATTGGCACGCGTCGTTTCGGACGCTTTAAAGAATGTATAAGACAAAGTTATCGTTTTGACATCATCCATTTCCGGGTCGATCAGAATTTCCGGATCAACAAAAAAGCTGACCGGCATGTCGACACGCTGCCCCGGCTCCAGCACTTGTTCGGTAAAGCAAAAGCAGTCGATTTTGGAAAAATAAATACCGGCCTTTGACGGCGACACATTATAGGTTGCCGTGCCAGTGATAACGCGGTCGGTCGGGTTATACGCCTCATAAAACGCCAAGCCCTGCTCACCTATGGAAAGCTGAACGGGCTGCTCTGGCGCTTCAAATGACCACGGCATGCCGCGGTTCAAACTCGCATCAAAACGAATGGTAATCTCGCGTGTTGCAATCGATGCCGGTGCCTCGACAGCTACTTGCGTCGTGCCACCATAACCGGTGACCCGGCAAAACAAATCATATAGCGGCACCGCTGCATAGGCCGCACCGATCATCACAACAGCCATCCCCGCTGCACCGACGGCGGTGCGTCGGTTGCGGGCATTAATCGCCTCATTATCTGGCTGGCGGGAATTCATAATTTATAGCGCCCTATTCGCAACGTTTTCGCCAAGGCGTACAACCGTGACGAGAAAGAACATGCCAACCATTCCTGCCAAGGCGAGCGCCATAATCAGGGCGCGGCGCCGGCGCCGCTTAAGTAATTCGGGTGTCCACCCGTTTTCGTCCGCTTCTTGATTGGTTTCATTTGCCATGCAGGGCTCCTAAACGCCAGAGGCCATCAGCCGGTCAACCGGCAACAGCGTGAAGATGACGAAGAGATAAAAAATCGAATACGCAAACAGCATGCCTGCGAAACGATCGCGCCGTGCCGGCGGGCTAAGCATTAACAGGCTAGCAAGGCCAATAAATATGAAGCTTAAAATCCCAGCGCCCAAAGCATAGAACAGGCCCGAAAAGCCAAACAGATAAGGCAACATCACCGTAACCCCGAGCGCCAGTGAATAAATAAGAATTTGGCGCATGGTCGCCACGGGACCGTGCATAACCGGCATCATGGGAATTTGAGCCGCGCGATAATCATCGTTTTTAATCAGCGCCAGTGCCCAGAAATGCGGCGGTGTCCACACAAAGATAATGAGAAAGAAAATCAGCGGTTCCAGCGAAACAGAGCCAGTTGCCGACGCCCAGCCGATAACTGGCGGGAAAGCTCCTGCCGCACCGCCTATCACAATATTTTGTGCCGTACGCCGTTTCAAAAACATCGTGTAAACGACCGCATAAAAGAAAATTGTGAACGCTAACAATGCAGCGGTGACATAATTTATCAGCACGGCCATGCTCAACACTGAAAGCCCCGACATCCACAGACCGAACATCAACGCGTCTTCGCTTGTGATGCGCCCCGCCGGTACGGGGCGCGATTGCGTGCGCGCCATGACTGCATCAATATCGGCATCATACCACATGTTTAACGCAGCCGAAGCACCTGCACCCAGGGCAATCAAAATGATTGCTGATACACCCACCACAGGATGCACACTAGCAGGTGCCATCACCAGCCCGATGAGCGCGGTGAAAACCACCAACGACATGACGCGTGGCTTCATCAGGGAAATGAAATCGGCAGCAGAGCCGGCTTCCGCAAACGGTGCCGGCTCTACATTGATTTCAAGCTCTGCCTTGTTGGTTTGAGACATGGCGTCCCTTTCCAGCCCTATTTGACTTTGGGCAGTTCGCTAAACTGGTGAAACGGTGGCGGTGACGACAATGTCCACTCAAGCGTGGTTGCACCCTCGCCCCACGGATTGTTTTCGACCTGCTGGCGGCGCGCAAATGCATGCAACACACCGAACAGGAAGATCAACACACCGAAGGCCGAAATATAGCTGCCGATGGACGACCAGTAATTCCAACCCGCATAGGCATCGGGATAGTCGACATAGCGACGCGGCATACCAGCCATACCCAAAAAGTGCTGCGGGAAGAAGATCAAGTTAACGCCAATAAAAGTGACCCAGAAGTGCAACTTGCCGATGAACTCCGAGTAAGCATAACCGAACATTTTGCCGAACCAATAATACCAGCCCGCGAAGATGGCGAACACGGCACCCAACGACAATACATAGTGGAAGTGCGCCACAACGAAATACGTATCGTGATACGAACGGTCGACACCGGCATTGGCCAACATTACGCCCGTTACGCCGCCAAGCGTGAACAGAAAGATAAAGCCAAGCGCCCATAACATCGGGGTTTTGAACTCAATCGACCCGCCCCACATGGTTGCGATCCATGAGAAAATCTTGACCCCCGTTGGCACCGCAATCACCATGGTCGCGGCAACGAAATAGGCCTGCGTGTCAACGCTCATGCCCACTGTATACATGTGGTGGGCCCAGACAACAAAGCCAACACCGCCAATGGCTACCATAGCGTAGGCCATGCCCAGATAGCCGAAAATAGGCTTTTTCGAGAAGGTCGAAACGACGTGGCTGACAATGCCGAAGCCCGGCAAAATCAGAATATAAACTTCTGGATGACCGAAGAACCAGAACAAGTGCTGATACATGATCGGGTCACCACCACCGGCAGGATCGAAAAATGTTGTGCCGAAATTACGGTCAGTCAACAACATGGTGATGGCACCAGCCAGAACAGGCAGTGACAGCAGCAGCAAGAAGACCGTTACCAGAACCGACCACACAAATAGCGGCATTTTATGCAAGGTCATGCCTGGCGCGCGCATATTGAAAATAGTCGTGATGAAGTTAATGGCACCTAGGATCGACGATGCGCCTGCCACGTGAAGCGACAAGATAGCGTAATCCATAGCGGGTCCGGGCTGGCCGGACGTCGATAGTGGCGGATAAATCGTCCAGCCGCCGCCAATGCCGTTTTGGCCCGGAGGCCCTTCGGCAAAAATCGACATAACCAACAAAATGAACGAAGCCGGCAAGAGCCAGAACGAAATATTGTTCATGCGCGGGAACGCCATATCCGGTGCGCCGATCATCAAAGGCACAAACCAGTTACCAAAGCCGCCAATCATTGCCGGCATGACCATAAAGAAGATCATGATAAGCCCATGACCGGTAACCAGCACATTGTACAAATGATAGTCGCCGTTCAGAACACCATCACCGGGTGCCTGCAATTCCATGCGCATGACGACCGACATTGCGCCGCCAATAATGCCCGCAAAAATAGCAAACACCAGATACATGGTACCAATATCTTTGTGGTTGGTTGAATAGACATAACGTTTCCATCCGGTTGGATGGTCTTCATGTGCGTGGGCGTGTGTCTGATCGGTTGCCATTACAGTGCTCCTGTCTCAGTTTACTCGTTCAAGGTGCTAGCAGCAGCTAGCATGCCTTGGCTTGTTTCCAGCTGGGCATATTCCGCCTTGGCTTCTTCTACCCAGCTCGCAAATTCTTCCTGTTCGACCACTTCAACGCGGATCGGCATGAACGCATGACGTACGCCGCACAATTCAGAGCATTGGCCGTAAAACGTGCCGGTTTGCTCAGCTCGAAACCAAGTTTCGTTAAGGCGGCCCGGCACAGCATCCATTTTGACGCCAAAGGCAGGCATGGCCCAGCTATGCAACACGTCGGCACCGGTCACGACCACGCGTACGGTTGCGTTAACCGGCACAACCATGGCGGTATCGGTCGCCAGAAGGCGAGGCTGGTCGCCGCGTTCGTCATCATTAAGCATGAGCGAGTCGAAAGCGAAGCCACCATGGTCGGGATATTCATAACCCCAATACCACTGATA